>NZ_JBFATS010000011.1:0-315373 GCF_040678435.1 Streptomyces sp. NPDC052682
GGCCCGCGCCGCCGGGGGCACGGGTGGGCGCGGCCGGCATCCCGCAGCGCCGTTCGTGCCCCCGCCCCGCCCCGGTGCCCACCCCGCGCACCGGTCAGCGCCCCGACCGGCCCCGGCAAGCCCCGGCGTGGGTGACACCGACCCCGGTACTGTCGACACAGACGCCAAGACGCACCCCTGCGTCTCCTGCCAACGCGTTGAGGTGGAATGTGAAGGCGATCCGTCGATTCACCGTCCGACCCGTCCTCCCCGACCCCCTCCGGCCGCTCAGCGATCTGGCCCGCAACCTGCGCTGGTCCTGGCACGCGGAGACCCGTGACCTGTTCCAGACCGTCGACCCGGAACGCTGGGCCGCCTCGGGCGGTGATCCCGTGCGGCTGCTGGGCAGTGTGCCGCCCGGGCGGCTCGCGGAGCTGGCCGGCGACCGGCGGTTCCTGCGCCGCCTCGCCGCGGTCGAGGGCGATCTGCACGACTATCTGACCGGCGACCGCTGGTACCAGAGCCGGCCCGACCGGCTCCCCGCCGCCATCGCCTACTTCTCCCCGGAGTTCGGCATCACCGCGGCCCTGCCGCAGTACTCGGGCGGCCTCGGCATCCTGGCCGGTGACCACCTGAAGGCGGCCAGTGACCTCGGTGTGCCGCTGATCGGCGTGGGCCTGCTGTACCGGCACGGCTACTTCCGGCAGACCCTGTCCCGGGACGGCTGGCAGCAGGAGCACTACCCGGTGCTCGATCCCCACGAGCTGCCCGTGGCGCTGCTGAAGGAGGCCGACGGCACCCCCGCCCAGGTCAGCCTCGCGCTGCCCGGCGGCAGGTCGCTGCGGGCCCGCATCTGGCTGGCGCAGGTCGGCCGGGTGCCGCTGCTGCTGCTGGACTCCGACGTCGAGGAGAACGATCTCGGCGAGCGCGGGGTGACCGACCGGTTGTACGGAGGCGGCAGCGAGCACCGGCTGCTGCAGGAGATGCTCCTCGGCATAGGGGGCGTACGGGCCGTGCGGACGTACTGCCGTCTCACCGGGCATCCCGAACCCGAGGTCTTCCACACCAACGAGGGGCACGCCGGCTTCCTCGGGCTGGAGCGGATCGCCGAGCTGTGCGCCCAGGGGCTGGAGTTCGACTCCGCGCTGGAGGCGGTGCGCGCGGGCACCGTGTTCACCACGCACACGCCCGTGCCGGCCGGGATCGACCGGTTCGACCGGGAGCTGGTGGCCCGGCACTTCGGTCCCGACGCCGAACTCCCGGGGATCGACGTCGACCGCGTGCTGCGGCTGGGCATGGAGACCTACCCGGGCGGCGAGCCGAACCTGTTCAACATGGCCGTGATGGGGCTGCGCCTCGCCCAGCGCGCCAACGGCGTCTCCCTGCTGCACGGCCAGGTCAGCCGCGAGATGTTCGCCGGACTGTGGCCCGGCTTCGACCCCGACGAGGTGCCCATCACCTCGGTGACCAACGGGGTGCACGCCCCGACCTGGGTCGCCCCGGAGGTGTTCCGGCTCGGCGCCCGGCAGATCGGGCCGCACCGCGCGGAGGACGCCCTCACGGTGGGCGGCTCGGAGCGCTGGGACGCCGCCGCGGACATCCCCGACCAGGACATCTGGGAGCTGCGGCGCGCACTGCGCGAGCAGCTGGTGCTGGAGGTCCGCAGCCGGCTGCGGACCTCCTGGCGGCAACGCGGCGCCGGGACGGCCGAGTTGGGGTGGATCGACTCGGTGCTCGACCCCGACGTGCTCACCATCGGGTTCGCCCGGCGCGTGCCGTCGTACAAGCGGCTCACGCTGATGCTGCGCGACCCCGACCGGCTGATGGAGCTGCTGCTGCATCCCGAGCGGCCCGTGCAGATCGTCGTCGCGGGCAAGGCCCATCCGGCCGACGACGGGGGCAAGCGGCTCATCCAGGAGCTCGTGCGGTTCGCCGACGACCCGCGCGTGCGGCACCGGATCGTCTTCCTGCCCGACTACGGCATGGCCATGGCGCAGAAGCTCTACACCGGCTGCGACGTCTGGCTGAACAACCCGCTCAGGCCCCTGGAGGCGTGCGGCACCAGCGGGATGAAGGCGGCGCTCAACGGCTGCCTCAACCTCTCCGTGCGCGACGGCTGGTGGGACGAGTGGTTCGACCCCGACTTCGGCTGGGAGATCCCCACCGCCGACGGGGCCGGCGTCGACCCCGACCACCGGGACGACGTGGAGGCCGCGGCCCTGTACGACCTGCTGGAGCGGCGCGTGACCCCCCGCTTCTACGAGCGCGGCCGGGGCGGGCTGCCCGACCGGTGGATCGAGATGGTCCGCCAGACCCTGGCCCGGCTGGGGCCGAAGGTGCTGGCGGGGCGCATGGTGCAGGAATACGTCGAGCGGCTCTACACGCCCGCGGCCCTCGCCCACCGCTCGATGGACCCGGACGCGGCCCGCGCCCTGGCCGAGTGGAAGGCCCGGGTGCGCGCCGCCTGGCCCGGTGTCACCGTCGACCACGTCGAGACGTCCGCCACGGCGGCGACGGCGGAACTCGGCACCACCCTCGGCCTGCACGTCCGGGTGGGCCTCGGGGACCTCGGCCCGGACGACGTGGAGGTGCAGGCGGTGTCCGGCCGGGTCGACGAGGAGGACCGGATCACCGACGCGAGCGCCGTGCCGCTGAAGCCGGTGAGCGGGCCGGACCAGGAGGGGCGCTGGGTGTACGAGGGGCCGCTGTCCCTGGACCGCACCGGACCGTTCGGCTACACGGTCCGCATCCTGCCCGCCCACCCGCTGCTGGCCTCCAGCGCGGAGCTGGGCCTGGTGGCGGTGCCGTCGGAGGAACTGGTGGCGGCGGCCGGACTGCTCATGCGGTGAGCGTCACGACTCGGCGTCCCGCGTGCTCAGGCGCTGGAGTACGGCCCCGCAGCGGCGGGCGTAGGCGTGCTGCAGCCCGCGGGTCGCCGGGCCGCCCGCGCGGGCGTACCACTTGGCCGCGCGGCTGAAGGCGTTCACGGTCAGCCAGACCGTGCCGTCGCCCGTGCGGTCCACGACGAAGGACTCCTCGCCGCACTCCGGGTGGCCGGCCAGCGTGCCGTACGCCCAGCCGGCGCGGCGGGGTTCCTCCACCGTCCAGACGACACGGCAGGGCGCCTTGATCATCCCGGCGAGGGTGACGGTGACCTCGACGCCGGGCGCGGCCCGCTCCGCGCTCGCGTCCACGCCGACGCCCAACGCCCGGTGCATCTGCCAGGTCAGGACCGCCTCCGAGGCCCGGCGGAAGACCTGCTCGCCCTCGCCGAGACGGGTGCGCACGTGCAGGGGGCGGAAGCCGGGCGGGCAGAAGCCGGCGGTACGGGTGCCGCCGACATCCTCGTAGGTGAAGTCCTCCACAGACATGGGCCCAAGCCTAGGGCGGCACCCGGGAATGCCTTCGTCCCGGGTGCCGCCGTCTCAGCTGGTGGTCAGCGCACGCTGGTCAGTTGACGTTGACCGCTGCCCAGGCCGCCGCCACCGCCTTGTACTCGGCGCTGCTCGCGCCGTACAGCGCGGAGGCCGCGTTCAGGGTCGCCGTACGGGCGCCGGAGTACTTGGTCGTCGACGTCATGTACGTCGTCAGCGCCTTGTACCAGATCTGCAGCGCCTTGGTGCGGCCGATGCCGGTGACCGTGGAGCCGTTGGAGGTGGGCGAGTTGTAGGTCACGCCGTTGATGGTCTTGCTGCCGCTGCCCTCGCTCAGCAGGTAGAAGAAGTGGTTCGCGGGGCCCGAGGAGTAGTGCACGTCCAGGGACGCCAGGCGGGAGGACCACGCGTCGGCGGAGCTGCCGTCCTTGCTGGGCTTGTCCATGTAGCGCAGCGGGGTGCCGTTGCCGCGGATGTCGATCTTCTCGCCGATGAGGTAGTCGCCGACGTCGGTGGCGTTGTTGGCGAAGAACTCCGCGCCCGTGCCGAAGATGTCGCTGGTGGCCTCGTTCAGGCCGCCGGACTCGCCGCTGTAGTTCAGGCCCGCGGTGTTCGAGGTCAGGCCGTGGCTCATCTCGTGGGCGGCCACGTCCAGGGAGGTCAGCGGCTTGGCGTTGCCGTCGCCGTCGCCGTACGTCATGCAGAAGCACGAGTCGGACCAGAAGGCGTTGACGTAGGCGTTGCCGTAGTGGACGCGCGAGTAGGCGGCCTTGCCGTCGCCCCGGATGCCGTTGCGGCCGAAGGTGTTCTTGTAGAAGTCCCACGTCACCTGGGCGCCGTAGTGGGCGTCGGCGGCGGCGGTCTCGGCGTTGGAGGCGCTGCCGTTGCCCCAGATGTCGTCGGAGCCGGAGAACAGGGTGCCGGTGCCGGAGGTGCCGCGGTTGAGGTTGTAGGTCTTGTGGCCGCCGCGCGCGCCGTCGGTCAGGTTGTACGCCGACCCGGACTGCGTGGTGCTGAGGGTGACCTTGCCGGAGTACATGGTGTTGCCGGTGCCGGTCTCGACGCCCTGGTACTCGTAGAGCTTCTTGCCCGTGGCGGCGTCGGTGATGACGTGCAGCTCGTTCGGGGTGCCGTCCTCCTGCAGGCCGCCGACGACCGTCTCGTAGGCCAGGGTCGGCTTTCCGCTCGCCGCCCAGATCACCTTGCGGGGCGCGGAGTTGGCCTCGGTCTTCGCCGAGCCGGCCGCCCGGGCGAGGGTCACGGCCTGCTTCTCCGCCTTGGCGGCGGCGATCGCGGGCTTGAGGGAGGCGACTCTGAGGGCGGCCTTCGTCGCCTTGGTGACACCCTTGGTCTCGCCCGACTTCGACTCGTGCACCACGAGGTCGCCGCCGAGCACCGGCAGGCCGGCGTAGGTGCGCTCGTAGCGGGTGTGCACCGTGCCGTCGGCGTCCTTGACGACGTCCTTGACGACCAGCTTCTCCTGCGCGCCGAGGCCTATCTTCTCGGCGGTGTCGGAGGCGTCCGCCTGCTGCTCCTTGATGAGCGAGGTGCGGGCGGAGGCCGACAGCAGGACGGGGGCGGCGGCGAGTTGAGGCCGGCCGGCGGGGGCGGACTCGGCGGCGGCGCTGCCCGTGGCGGTCAGGCCGGTGGTCAGCAGGGCACCGGCCGCGACGGCGGTGGCGATGGCCAGGGTGGTGCGCTGGTGACGCGTGTAGCGGGGGGTCACACGAGCTCCTTGGTGTGGGGAGTTGTGGGGGAGTACTGAGGTGCTGGTGCGGCGGGTGGGGGAAGAGTGGCACTTGAGACGCGTACATGTCAGGACTGTCGCGTGATGTTGACCGGAATTCGACGGCCGGATGAATGTTTCGGGCGTGTGAACGGGCGCCGCCCCGGGGTCGGTCGACCTCCGGGGCGGCGCCTGGCCCGAGCAGGGCTCTACGGGAAGGTGAGCTTCCAGCCGTTGATGTACCCGGTGTCCTGGGCCGCCTGGTCCTGCACCCTCAACTTCCAGGTCCCGTCGGCGACTTCGGAGGAGGCGTCGACCGTGTAGGTCTCCTTGACGTTGTCCGCGGAGTCGGAGGAACTGAAGTTCTTCAGCCGGTACGCGGTGCCGTCCGGGGCCAGCAGGTCGATCACCAGGTCGCCGCGCCAGGTGTGCACGATGTCGACCGATACCTGGAGGTTCGCCGGGGCGTTGCCCGACCGGCCGGACACGGTGACGGAGGAGGTGACGGCCGCGCCGTTGTCCGGAATCGACACGTCGGCCGTGTTCTCGAAGGAGGTACCGCCGCCGCCTCCGCCGCCGGAGCGCGAGCCGACGTTCACGCCGGCCCAGGCGTCCTGGACCGCCTTGTACTCGGCGCTGTCCGTGCCGTACAGCTCACCGGCCGCCGCCAGGGTGCCGGTGCGGGCGCCCGCGTAGTTGGTCGTCGAGGTGAACTTGGTGGTCAGCGCGCGGAACCAGATCTTCTCCGCCTTGGCCCGGCCGATGCCGGTCACGGGAAGGCCGTCCGAGGTGGGCGAGTTGTAGGTGACCCCGTTGATGGTCTTGGTGCCGCTGCCCTCGCTGAGCAGGTAGAAGAAGTGGTTCGCGGGACCGGACGAGTAGTGCACGTCGACCGACCCGATGCCGGAGTACCAGCTGTCCTTGGACGAGCCGTCCCTGCTGGGCTTGTCCATGTAGCGCAACGGGGTGCCGTCGCCGTTGATGTCGATCTCCTCGCCGATGAGGTAGTCACCGACGTCGGAGGAGTTGTTCGCGTAGAACTCCACCGTCGAGCCGAAGATGTCGCTGGTGGCCTCGTTCAGACCGCCGGACTCGCCGCTGTAGTTCAGGCCCGCCGTGTTCGACGTCAGCCCGTGGGTCATCTCGTGGGCGGCCACGTCGATGGAGGTCAGCGGGTTGACGTTGCCGGAGCCGTCGCCGTACGTCATGCAGAAGCAGCTGTCCGACCAGAAGGCGTTGACATAGTTGTTGCCGTAGTGCACCCGGGAGTACGCGCCCTTGCCGTCGCCGCGGATGCCGGTGCGGCCGTGCACGTTCTTGTAGTAGTCCCAGGTGAGCGCGGCCCCGTAGTGGGCGTCGGCGCCGGCCGACTCCGCGTTCGAGGGGGTGCCGTTGCCCCAGATGTCGTCCGGGCCGGAGAATAGGGTGCCGGTGCCGGAGGTGCCGCGGTTGAGGTTGTAGGTCTTGTGGCCGCCGCGTGCGCCGTCGGTCAGGTTGTACGCCGACCCGGACTGCGTGGTCGTCAGCTCGACCGTGCCGGAGTACACCGTGTTGCCGGTGCCGGTCTCGACCGCCTCCCAGGAGTACAGCTGCGCGCCCGTGGCGGCGTCCGTGACGACGTGCAGCTCCTGCGGGGTGCCGTCGTGCTGGAAGCCGCCGACGACCGTCTCGTAGGCCAGGGTGGGCTTCCCGTCCGCCGCCCAGACCACCTTGCGGGGCGCCCGGTCGATGTCCGGGCTCGTGGCGTCCTCGGCCCGCGCGGCGGCCAGGGCCTGCCGCTCGGCCCGCGCGGCGGGCACGGCGGCCTTCGTCGTGGCCGGTGCGATGGCGGCGCGGGTGGCCTTCACGACGGAGGCGGTCGCCTCGGACGCGGTGCGCGCCACGACCAGGTCGCCGCCGAGCACCGGCAGACCGTCGTAGGTGCGCTCGTAGCGGGTGTGCACCGTGCCGTCGCGGTCCTTCACGACGTCCCGGACCACCAGCTTCTCCTTGGCGCCCAGGCCCAGGTCCGCGGCCGTCTGCGCCTTGGTGGCGTCGGCCTCGCGGATCAGCGCGGCGCGCTGGGCGGGGGAGAGCCGGACCGACTCGGAGCCCGGCTTCGCCTGGCCCGCGGCCCGCGGCGCCTGCTCCGGGGCGGCGGTGGCGGTGCCGGACTGCACGGCGGCGGCGAGCAGGGCGGACACGCCCACGAGGGCCAGGGCGGCGGCCCGGCGGGGCGTGGCGGAGGGGGTGCGTCTGTGGGAGGTGCGTCTGCGAGAGGAACTGCTGCTCAACACTGACTCCTTCTGCGCGGCCGCGGGTCGCGCGGCCTGGGGAGACCGGACGGCGGGTGAGCCGGCCGGGCAGAACGGCGGTACGCAGAACCAGGTGCTGACGTGCGCGGGAGCAAGAACCGGGGCACAGCGGTGGGCGACCCCGTGGGGTGCTGCGGGGGTGCTGTGAGGGTGCTGTGCGGCGGCCGTGGGAAGCGTGGCAGGCGACCGCGCTTGCTGTCAGGAGCGCGTCAAGAAGTTGGCCGGAAATCGTTCGTTGTCCGGGAATTCACGTTCGATATACGGAAGAGCCGCCCGCAGGGCGCCGCGTATCAGGCGCGGTCCCCGTGCCACGTCCGCCACAGCCGCGCGTACGCCCCGCCGGCCGCCACCAGCTCCTCGTGCGAGCCGAGTTCGGTGATCCGGCCGTCCTCCATGACGGCCACGCGGTCCGCGTCGTGCGCGGTGTGCAGCCGGTGCGCGATCGCGATGACGGTACGGCCCCGCAGCACGGCGGCCAGGGCCCGCTCGGTGTGGCGGGCCGTGGCCGGATCGAGCAGGGCGGTCGCCTCGTCGAGGATGAGCGTGTGAGGGTCGGCCAGCACCACCCGGGCCAGGGCCAGTTGCTGGGCCTGCGAGCCGTCGGTGCGGTGGGTTCGCTGGTCGAGCGGGGTGTCGAGCCCGTCCGGCAGCTCCCGTACCCAGGTGTCCGCGCCCACGGCTTGCAGCGCCGCCCACAACGCGGCGTCCCCGGCGGACGGTTCGGCGATCCGCAGGTTGTCGCGGACCGAGCCGAGGAAGACGTGGTGCTCCTGGGTGACCAGCACGACCTGCCGGCGCAGCCGCTCGGGACCGAGCGCCACGACCGGTACGCCGCCCACGGTCACCGTGCCGGCGGTGGGCGCGTCGATGCCCGCCAGCAGCCGGCTCAGCGTGCTCTTGCCCGCGCCGGAGGGGCCGACCACGGCCAGCCGCTCCCCGGGCGTCACGGTGAGGTCGACCCCGCGCAGCACCTCGACGCCCCCGTCGTAGGCGTAGCGCGCGCCCCGGACGTCGATACGGTCGTCCGCCGGATCCGGGCAGTCCCCGTCCTCGGCGGCGCGCGGCGCCCGGGCCAGCCCCTCCACCCGGGCGAAGGAGGCCCCACTGCTCTGCAGCTGCTCGACGCGCATCAGGATCTCGTCGAGCGGCCCGCCCAGCTGGCGCAGGTACAGCGCCGCCGCCACGACCGCGCCCAGGCTCACCACCCCCCGCGTGTGCAGCACTCCGCCGAGCAGCAGCACCCCGGCGACCGGAACGCCGTACGACGTCTCCACCACCGGGAAGAACACCGAGCGCAGGTACAGGGTGTGCAACCGGGTCCGCCGGGACGCCTCCAGCGCCTCCCGGCTCGCGGCGATCCGGCGCTCTTGCAGCCGGAACGCCTCGACCGTACGGGCCCCGGCCGCCGTCGCCGCGAGGATCTCCGCCACGTCGGAGGTGGCCGCGCCCTCGGCGAGATAACCGGCCCGGGCCCGGCGCAGATACCAGCGCAGCACGCACCAGATGGGCGTGAGCCCCACCACCGCCAGGGCACCGAGCAGCGGGTCCAGCGCGAACACCGCGCCGATCAGGAACAGCGCCTCCACGGTGTTGATCAGCAGGACCGGCCCCGCGTCGCGCAGGGTGGTGCCCACGGTGGTCACGTCGGCGGTGCCGCGGGCCGTCAGATCGCCGGTGCCGGAGCGCTCCACGACGGACGCGGGCAGCGCGAGGGCGCGCTCCACGAACTGTTCGCGGACCCGGGCCAGGGTGCGTTCGCCGAAGCGGTGTCCGACGTAACGGGCCCAGCGGGCCAGGAGCAGCTGCGCGAGGGCGCACAGCAGGATGAGGACGGCCAGGCGGTCCACGGCGCCGGGCGTCGCCCCGGCCCGCACCCGGTCGATGATCCGCCCGAGGAGCCAGGGACCGGCCAGTCCGGCGAGGGCCGCCAGGGCGTTGAGGCCCAGGACGGTGCAGAAGGCCCGGGCGTCCGCCCGCACCAGGGCGGTCACGGCCCGGCGTACGTCGCGCGGTGCGGCGACGGGGAGCTGGGCCGCCCGGGCGGCCGGTACCGCCCCGCGTCCCCGGCGGTGCTGCCGGTCCGTCACCCCGCGACCTCCTGGCTGTCGGTGTCCCGGGCCACCAGGGCGCGGTAGCCCGGCTCGTTCTCGAGCAGCTCGCGGTGGGTGCCGGTGGCCGTGACCTTGCCGTCGGTCAGGTAGTGCACGGTGTCCGCCTGGTCCAGGACCAGGGGCGAGGTGGTGGTCACCACGGTCGTACGGCCCCGGCGGGCCGCGCGCAGCCGGGCGGCGACCGTGGCCTCGGTGTGGGCGTCCAGCGCCGAGGTCGGCTCCACGGCCAGCAGGATCTCGGGGTCGGCCAGGACCGCCCGGGCCAGCCGCACGCGCTGGCGCTGGCCGCCGGACAGGCTGCGGCCCTGGGCGGCCACCACCGAGTCGGGCCCCTCGGGCAGGCCCAGGACGACGTCCTCGGCGGCGGCCGCGTGCAGGGCCCGGGCCAGCTCGTCGTCCCCGGGGGTGCGCCGGCCGCCCACCATCTCGCGCAGCGGCCCGGCGAACAGGTCGGCCTCGTGGCCGGCGACCAGGATCCGCTCCCTCACCTGCGCGAGGGCGATGGCGTCCAGCCGGGTCCCGCCCCAGGTGGCGGCCGACGGGGCGTACCGGCCCAGCCGGTCCAGCACGGCGGCGGCGTCCCCGGGCCGGGCGGTGACCAGCGCGGTCAGCCGGCCGGGCGTCACCCGCACCCCGGAGTCGGGGTCGTACAGCACGGCCGGTTCGGCGGGCGCGTCGGCGGTGCCGGTGTCGGCCGGGGGCTCCAGCCGCAGCAGCCGTACGACGCGCCGGGCGGCCACCACCCCCCGGCTCAGCTGGTACCCGCACTCGATGAAGAACGCGACCGGCCCCACCAGCACGGCCACATAGCCGTACACCGCGACCAGTTCGCCCACGGTGATCCGCCCCTGCGCGGCCAGCCGCGCGGCGAGCCACGTCACCACCGCCAGGAACAGCGTCGGCAGGCCCACGCCGAGCGCCTGCATCCAGCTGGTCACCGCGCCGACCCGGTAGCCCTGCTCGCGCAGCCGCTGCGAGTCGCGGCGGAACGCGTCGGCGATCAAGCTCTTGCCGCCGAGACCGCCCAGCACCCGCAGCCCGCCCGCGAGGTCCCCGATCCGCGCGGTCAGCACACCCTGCCGCTCCCGGTACTCCGTCTCCGTGCCCTGTAACCGCCCCATCAGCGGCCCCACGACGACGGCGATCACCGGCACCCCGAGCAGCACCACCCCGGCCAGCAGCGGCGAGACCGCCAGCAGCAGCCCGGCCACCACCGTGTAGGCGACGACCGCGCCGACGCCCGGCCCGACGACCGTCAGCGACTGGCTGACGGTCTGCACGTCGCCCACCCCGATCGTGACGACCTCCCCGGCCCCGGCCTGCCGGGACAGCGCGCCGCCGAGCCGCACCACCTGCCCCAGCACCACCTTCACCGTGCGGAAGTTGGCGTCCATCCGCACCCGGGTCATGGTGCGGTGCCGCATGATGCTCAGCCAGGCGTTGAACGCCCCCACCACGACCAGCTCCCCCGTCCAGCCCGCCAGCGCGCCCGTGTCACCGCTCTCCAGCCCGTCGTCGATCGCCCGCGACATCAGGTACGGCGCCGCCGCCAGCAGCACCATCCAGATGCTGCCGTACAGCGCCCCCAGGGCGCAGCGCCCCGGCTGCCGGGTGACCAGCCACCACAGGTAGCGGGCCCCGCCCCGGCAGTCGGGCGTGCCGGGGTCCGCGTACGCGTCGATCATCCGTCCCCCCGGGGCGTGCTCACGCCAGGCTGTCCCGCCACGCCCGGTGCAGGTCCGCGAACCGGCCGGTGCCCGCGACGAGCTCGGCCGGGCTGCCGTCCTCGACGATCCTGCCGCGCTCCATCACCAGCACCCGGTCGGCGATCTCCACGGTCGACAGCCGGTGCGCGATGACGACCGCCGTACGGCCCTTGAGCACCGTCGCCATCGCCCGCTGCACGGCCCGCTCGCCGGGGACGTCCAGCGAACTGGTCGCCTCGTCGAGGATCAGTACCGCCGGGTCGGCCAGCAACGCCCGGGCGAAGGCGACCAGTTGGCGCTGCCCGGCGGAGATCCGGCCGCCCCGCTTGCGGACGTCGGTGTCGTAGCCGTCGGGCAGGGCGGCGATGAAGTCGTGCGCGCCGATCTCCTTCGCGGCCTGCTCGATCTCCTCGCGGGTGGCGTCCGGACGGCCGATGGCGATGTTCTCGGCGACCGTGCCGGAGAACAGGAACGCCTCCTGTGTCACCATCACCACCCCGCGCCGCAGCTCGGGCACGGCCAGGTCGCGCAGATCGACACCGTCCAGCAGCACCCGCCCCTCGGACGGGTCGTAGAACCGCGCGAGCAGCTTGGCCAGGGTCGACTTCCCCGCGCCGGTGGAGCCGACGACCGCCACCGTCTGCCCGGCCGGAACGGTCAGGTCGAAACGCGGCAGCACCTCCCCGCCGGTGCGGTAGGCGAACCGGACCCCGTCGAAGACGACCTCCCGGCCCGGCCCGCCGCCCCGCGGCGCCGGCAGCTCCTGGGGCACCGACGGCTCGGGCACGGACGGCGTCTGGGCGAGCAGCCCGGCGATCTTCTCCAGCGAGGCCGCCGCCGACTGGTAGGAGTTCAGGAACATGGCGAGTCGGTCGATCGGGTCGTACAGCCGCCGCAGGTACAGCACCGCCGCCGCCAGCACACCGAGGGCGAGCGTGCCCTCCGCGACCCGGGAGGCGCCCCACAGCACGATCGCCGCGACCGCCGCGTTGGCGACCAGCCGTGAGCCGGTGACGTACCGGGCCATCTCCAGCAGCGCGTCGCCGTTGCTGCGCTCGTGCCGCCGGTTCAGCACACGGAAGTCCGCGTCGTTGGCGGCCTCGCGGCGGAAGGCACGCACCGGGCGGATGCCGTTCATCGTCTCCACGAACTTCACGATCACGGCCGCGATGGCGGTGGACCGCCGCCCGTACACCTGCGCGGCACGCCGCCGGTAGACCCGTACGAGGAGGTACAGCGGCCCGAAGGACGCCACCGCCACCGCGCCGAGGCCGAGGTCCAGCCAGAGCAGCATCGCCGAGATGTAGACGAACGACAGGATGACCGAGACCAGCTCCTGCAGCCCCTCGTCCAGCAGCTCGCGCAGCGACTCGACGTCGGTGGTGGAGCGGGAGATGAGCCGGCCGGAGGTGTAGCGCTCGTGGAAGTCGACGCTCAGCGCCTGCGCGTGGCGGAAGATCCGGCCCCGCAGGTCCAGCAGCACGTCCTGGCTGACCCGGGCCGAGGCGGCGATGAACGCGTACTGCAGCCCGCCCGACGCCAGCGCGCACGCCAGGTACCCGGCCGCCACCGCGACCAGCGGCCCGTGGTCGCCGCCCCGCAGCGCGGGCACGGCCCGGTCGATGGCGTACGCCACCAGCAGCGGGCCCGACTGCACGGCCGCCTGCTGGAGCAGCAGCAGGAGGGAGGTGAGGGCGACGCGGGCCTTCCTCGGGGCGAGCAGGGAGCGCAGCAGGGCGGCGGTGGCGCCCGGGGGAGTGGGCAGCACGTCCCGGTCGAAGGGCTCGCCCGCCTCGGGGGGCTGGTCGCCGGGCCGCTCCTTGGCCGGTGCGGTGGTGGCCGCCGTCATCGCTCGTCCTCCTGATCCCCGGAACCGGACATGAGATGGGCGTACTCGGCGTTGGTGCGCAGCAGGTCGTGGTGGGTGCCGACGGCGGTGATCCGGCCGCCGGACAGCAGGGCGACGCGGTCCGCGAGCAGCACGGTGGACGGCCGGTGCGCCACGATCAGGGCCGTGGTGTCCGCCAGGACCCGGCGCAGGGCCGCCTCGACGGCGGCCTCCGTGTGCACGTCCAGCGCGGACAGCGGGTCGTCCAGGACGAGGAACTCCGGCCGGCCGACCACGGCCCGGGCGAGCGCGAGCCGCTGCCGCTGCCCGCCGGAGAGGCTGAGCCCCTGTTCGCCGACCTGGGTGTCGGCCCCCTGCGGCAGGGCGTGCACGAAGTCGGCCTGGGCGACGGCCAGGGCCCGCTCCAGCTCCGGCCGCCCGGCTCCGTCCCCGGCGCCCATGAGTACGTTGTCGGCGACGCTGGCGGAGAACAGCGTGGGCTCCTCGAACGCGACGGCGACCCTGGCGCGCAGCTCCTCCCGGGACATCTCCCGGATGTCCACGCCGTCCAGGGTGATCCGCCCCGAGGTCACCTCGTGCAGCCGCGGCACGAGCGCGGTGAGGGTCGTCTTGCCACTGCCGGTCGTGCCGACCAGGGCCATGGACTCGCCGGGGAGGATGTGCAGGTCGATGTCCTGCAGCACGGGCGGAGAGTCCTCGGGGGCGTCGGGGTAACGGAAGGTGACCCTGTGGAACCGCAGCCCACCGTCCCGCCCACGCACACCGGCGAGGCCGGTGCGCGCTGACATGGTGGGCCCGCTGTCCTCCGGCTCCGAGCCCGGCCTGGTGCGGGACCGCACCGCAGGCCGGTCATCCTCCGGCTCCGCGTCCATCACCTCGAAGTACCGCTCCGTGGCCGTCGCCGCCTCCTGGCTCATCGCCAGCAGGAACCCGATCGACTCCACCGGCCACCGCAGCGCCAGCGCCGTCGACAGGAACGCCACCAGGGTCCCCGCGGACAACGCCCCGTCGGCCACCTGCACGGCCCCCACCACCAGCGCCGCGCCGATGGCGATCTCCGGCAGCGTCACGATGACGCCCCAGATCGTCGCCAGCAGCCGGGCCTTGCGCAGTTCCGTCCCGCGCAGCGTCCGCGACAGCTCCCGAAAGGCCCGGGCCTGGCTGCGGTGCCGCCCGAAGCCCTTGATGATCCGGATGCCGAGCACGCTCTCCTCGACCACGGTCGTCAGGTCCCCGACCTGGTCCTGGGCGAGCCGCGCCGCCTGGGCGTACCGCTTCTCGAAGATCAGGCACATCACCACCACCGGCACGGCCGGACCGAGGATCACCAGCCCCAGCGTCCAGTTCTGCACCAGCATGATCACCACGCCGACGAGGATGGTCACCCCGTTGACGAGCAGGAACGTCAGCGGGAAGGCGAGGAACATGCGCAGCAGCATCAGGTCCGTCGTCCCCCGGGACAGCAACTGCCCCGAGGCCCACCGGTCGTGGAAGGCCACCGGCAGCCGCTGCAGATGCCGGTACAGGTCCGCCCGCATCTCCGCCTCGACGTGCGACAGGGGCCGTGCCACCAGCCACCGCCGCAGCCCGAACAGCAGCGCCTCCGCGCACCCCAGCAGCAGCAGGTACAGCGCGCCGAGCCACACCCCCGCCGGGTCCCGGTCGGCGACCGGGCCGTCCACCAGCCACTTCAGCACGAGCGGGATCACCAGCCCCAGGCAGGAGGCCACGATCGCGACGAACGCGGCGGTGAACAGCCGCATCCGCACGGGCCGCACGTACGGCCACAGCCGCAGCAGCGTGCGCACGGCGGAACGGTCCTGGGTGGGGGCGGGTGCCGAACGGCCTTGAGTGGGGGCAGGCGTGGTGGACATCAGCAGCGAGCCTACGGATCGCCACGGACCCTGCCCACCGAGTTTTGACCCGTCCGTGGTCGGCCCCTGGTCCTACGACCTGCCGGGGCGAGCAGCCGTCCGCACCCAGGCGGCCGCCTCAGCGCTCCGCAACCCGCAATTCGAACCACGTCGTCTTCCCGCGCGGCAGCAGGTCGACGCCCCACCGGTCGGACAGTTTGTCCACCAGGAACAGCCCCCGGCCGCTGAGGTCCATCTCCTGCACCGGCATCAGGCAGGGCAGTCCGCGGGAGGGGTCGCGCAGCTCTACGCGGATCCGGCCGCGGGGGCGGCGCATGCGCAGCCCGAACACGCGGGCACCGGTGTGCCGTACCGCGTTGCCGACCAGTTCCGACACCAGCAGCACGGCGTCCTCCGTGGTCCGGGGGCCGAGCCGCCACTCGCGCAGCACCACCACCTGGGCGAGCCGCCGGGCGATGGCCGCGGACTCGGGACGGGACGGGAGGATCACCTCCGCGTGCGCCGGGTCGCCGTACTCCTCCAGCGCCTTGAGGCCGTGCTCGTCCTCGACCGCCGGCGACCAGCGCGCCGCGGTCGCACGTCCGTCTCCCCGCGGCTGTTCCATGCCCTCCAGCCCCGCCATCCCCCCATCATGGCCGTCCCGCGCGCCCGCCGAGGCCGTTCCCGGGGAATGCGCCCCCCTCACGCCCCCGCCGTCCGGCGGCCGAGCGGCATATGCCGCCCGCCCGCACGGGGCGGCCGAAACCACCGTGACCTGCGGCGACGGTTCGGCCGACGACAGCCGGCGGAGGCCCGCGGCACGGCAGGCTCAGGGCGGCTTCGAGGCTGCCACAAACCGCCCCATCGGGGGACGGGAACCAGACACCTCGTCAACTGCCGGACAGCGGCGAGCGTCAGAGGAACTTCGCCTTGCCCGGCCCCTCCTCCACGAAGCTGCGCATGCCCCGCTCCCGGTCCTCGGTGGCGAACAGCCCGGCGAACCAGTTGCGTTCCACGGCCAGGCCCGTCTCGATGTCGGTCTCCAGCCCCGTGTCGACCGCTTCCTTGGCCGCGCGCAGCGCCAGCGCCGGGCCCTGTGCCAGCTTCGCGGCCCAGGCGTGTGCCTGCTCGTACACCTCGGCGGCCGGGACGATCCGGTCCACCAGGCCCAGGGTCAGCGCCTCGTCGGCCCTGACCTGGCGGCCGGTGAAGATGAGGTCCTTCGCCCTGGAGGGGCCGATCAGCCGGGCCAGGCGCTGGGTGCCGCCGGCTCCCGGGATCAGGCCGAGCAGGATCTCGGGCTGCCCCAGCTTGGCGTTGTCGGCGGCGATGCGGTAGTCGGCGCACAGCGCCAGCTCGCAGCCGCCGCCCAGCGCGTACCCCGTCACCGCGGCGACGACCGGCTTGGGGATGCGGGCCACGGCGGTGAACGCCTCCTGCAGGGCGCGGGCGCGCAGGACCATCGCGGTGTGGTCCATCGCCTGCATCTCCTTGATGTCCGCGCCCGCCGCGAACACCTTCTCACCGCCGTAGATCACCACGGCGCGCACGTCCGTGCGGCGCGTGGCCTCCTCGGCGAGCTCCTTCAGCCGGTCCTGCGTGGCGACGTCCAGCGCGTTCATGGGCGGGCGGTCCAGACGCAGCGTGCCGACGCCGTCCGCCACTTCGAGATGTACGGTCATGCCCAGCAGGTTAACGGGCACTAACGCGAGCGGAACCGGTGTGCTGCCTCACAGGGAGCGCACACCGGGTCCGCGGGTCAGGCGGAGCTCACTTCTTCCAGTCGGCCCAGGACATGTTCCAGCCGTTGAGCCCGTTGTCCGGGTCGACGACGCGGTCCTTGGAGTTCTTGACGACCACCACGTCGCCGATCATGGAGTGGTTGAAGAACCAGGCGCCCGGGGCCTTCTTGTCCCAGCCGCCGCGGGTGTCGCGCAGGCCGATGCAGCCGTGGCTGGCGTTGTAGTTGCCGAAGGCGCCGCTCGCCCAGTAGTTGCCGTGGATGAAGGTGCCGGAGGTGGTCAGGCGCATGGCGTCCGGCACGTCCTTGATGTCGTACTCGCCGCCGTAGCCGACCGTCTCGCCGTTCATGCGGGTCACCTTCAGCTTCTCGCTGATGACCATCTGCCCGTTCCAGGTCTCCATGCCGGGCTGGCCGGTGGTGACGGGGATCGTCTTGATCACCTTGCCGTCCCGCATGACCTTCATCGTGAGCTTCTTGACGTCCACGACGGAGACCTGGCTGCGGCCGATGGTGAAGGAGACCCTCTTGTTCTGCTCGCCGTAGACGCCGGGACGGCCCTCGACGCCGTTCAGGTTCAGGTCGACGGTGACCTTGGTGCCCGGCTTCCAGTACTTCTCGGGGCGGAAGTCGAGACGGTCGTTGCCGAACCAGTGCCCCTCGACGTCGACGGCCGGCTCGGTCCTGATGCGGATGGCCTTCTCGACGTCGGCGGGGTGGGTGATCCCCCGGGTGAAGCGGATCGAGAACGGCATGCCGACGCCGACCTCGGAGCCGTCCTCGGGGGTGAAGGTGCCGACGAAGGTGTTCTTCGGCGTCAGGGTGGTGAACCCGGCGTCCTCCGCGGCCTTGCGGCCCTCGGAGTCCTTGGCGACCGCGTGCACCGTGTACGTCGTGGCGGCGGCCAGGTGGGTGGACGGCGTCCAGGTGGCGCCGTCCCCGGATATCTTCCCCTCGACCCTGGTGCCCTTGGCGTCCTTGACCACGACCTCGGTCAGCCGGCCCTTGGCGGCGGTCACCTTCAGCGCGCCGCTGGTGTCGACGGCCTTCGCGCCGTGCTTCGGCGCGATGCTGACGACGGCCTCGGACTGCTTGCTCCGCGCCGCGGCCGAACCGCCCGCGTTCTTCCCCTCGCCGTCCCCCGCATCCGGTCCCCCGCCACCGCCGCACGCGGTGACACCGAGCAGCACCACGCCGAGTACCAGCGCCGGCAGTCCCCCGCGCCCCCTGCCCGACGACGCCGATATCGGTCGCCCGATCTTCAAGTCCGTCTCCCCTCCCCGGGCCAGGTCAGGCCCGCACTGCGGTGCGCTCCCCGCGCACCGGCGCATCGTAACCACAAGGTCACAGGCGCCGGCGCCCCACGACTGTCACCGTTGTGTTCCAAACGCCGGCGCGGCGGCCGGGCCCCTCCCCCTCCTGCCGGATCACTTCACCGCGCTGCCCGACTTCCACGCGTTCCAGCTCATGTTCCATCCTCCGAGCCCGTTGTCGGGAGCGACTTTCTTGTCCTTGCTGTGCACGACCTCGACGATGTCCCCGACCAGGCTCCGGTCGAAGAACCAGCCCGCCGGCGTGTCCGCGCCGCCGCCCTTCACGTCGTGCAGGCCGACACAGCCGTGGCTGACGTTGGTCCGGCCGAACACGGTCTGGGGCGCCCAGTAGTTGCCGTGCAGGAAGGTGCCCGAGTCGGTCAGGCGCATGGCGTGCGGCACGTCCGGGATGTCGTACTCGCCCTTGCCGTTCTCCTTCTTGAAACCGACCGTGGCCCCGTCCATCCGGGTCAGCTCCAGCATCTCGGTGACCACCATCTTCCCGTTGTACGTGGTGGTCTTCGGTGCCCCCGCCGTGATCGGCACGGTGGCCAGCAGCCAGCCGTCCCGGCGCACCTGCATGGTGTGTTTCGCCGCGTCGACCAGGGAGACCTGGCTGCGGCCGACGGTGAAGGAGAACGTCTTGTTCTGCAGCCCGTACACCCCGCGCGCCCCCTCGACGTCCCGCAGGCGCAGGGCCACGGTGACCTTGGTGCCGGGCTTCCAGTAGTGCTGCGGGCGGAAGTCGAGCCGGGAGCGGCCGAACCAGTGCGGCCGGATCTCCACGGCCGGCTCCGCGCTGACCCGTACGGCGCGCTCCACGGCGGCGCGGCGCGCGATCTCCCGGTTGAACTCCAGCGAGACGATCATGCCGGTGCCCACCGTGGCGCGGTCCTCCGGCGTGACGTACCCGATGAACCGTTCCTTGGGGACGTACGTGGTGAACGTGGTGTGGCGGGCCGAGCGGCGCCCGAGGGCGTCCACCGCCACCGCGTCGACGGTGTACCGGGCGGCCAGCGCGAGCCGCGCCGCGGCCGGCTCCCAGCTCCGCCCGTCGGCGGAGATCCGCCCCGGCACCGGGACGTCCCGCGCGTCCTGCGAACGGACCACCTTCACCGACTCCAGCCGCCCGCCCGGCACCCGCACCCGCAGGCGCTCGCCGGGGCGTACGCCCCTGCTGCCGTCGGCGGGCGCGATGCGGATGACGTCCTCGGGGGCCGGGGCCGGCGCGCCGAACGCCCCGCCGATCCCGCCGGGACCACCGTCCGCGGTGCAGCCGGCGGCCCCGGTCAGCATCCCTGCCCATGTCACTACGACGGCCAGCGCGGCCCTCGCGCGCCGTGCGCGCCCTGCTACGTGCCTCACGAGGAGCCCAACGACGGGCCGCGTCCCCGGAAACGACCATGCCGCCCCCCGGGGAAACGTGAGTGCGAGCCACCCTCTGGGCAGAACAGTGGGGAGGACGACGCGCAGGGGAGCCGCGCCCGGAGCCGCAGGGAAAGGGCTGTACTCTCCTGTCCCCCGTCGTTCCACGAGCCGCGGGAGGCTGACAGGTGTCCAGCGCAGCCGAGCAGGAGGCGGTGGCCGGTACGCAGGCCGCCGAGAACGGGCGCCCAGCCGCCGTCGTGAGCGGCGCGCGGCGTGCCGCGCCGCCGCCCGCCGTCCCCGCGTGGCCGGGCGCGCCGACGCCGCTGGGGGCCCGCTTCCGGGCCGGTCCGGACGGGGCCGCGGGCACCAATTTCGCCCTCTGGGCGGGCGGGGCCGAGGGCGTCGAACTCTGCCTCTTCGACGAGCAGGGCAAGGAGACGCGCGTTCGGCTGACCGAACTGACGCACGAGATCTGGCACGGTTTCGTGCCGGGCGTGCTGCCCGGCCAGCGCTACGGCTACCGGGTGCACGGCCGCTGGGACCCCTGGACCGGCGCCCGCTGGAACCCCGCCAAGCTGCTGCTCGACCCGTACGCCCGTGCCGTGGACGGCGACTACACGCTCCCGGCGGAGGTGTACGGGCACGTCCGCGACTGGCCGGAACAGCACGTCGCCGACACCGTCCGGGACGACCGCGACTCGGCGCCCTTCGTCCCCAAGGGCGTCGTGGTCCACGACGACGACGACTGGTCGGACGACCGCCGCCCCAAGACCCCGTGGGCGGACTCGGTCATCTACGAGCTGCACGTGCGCGGCTTCACCAAGCTGCACCCCGGCATACCCGAGGAGCTGCGCGGCACCTACGCCGGGCTCGCGCACCCGGCCGCCATAGAGCACCTGGTCAAGCTGGGCGTGACGGCCGTGGAGCTGCTCCCGGTGCACCAGTTCGCGCACGAGGACCACCTGCTCAGGCGCGGCCTGAGGAACTACTGGGGCTACAACTCCATCGGCTACTTCGCCCCGCACGCCGCGTACGCGGCCTCCGGCACCACCGGCCAGCAGGTCGGCGAGTTCAAGCGCATGGTGCGCGCCCTGCACGCGGCCGGCATCGAGGTCATCCTCGACGTGGTCTACAACCACACGGCCGAGGCCGGCGAGCTCGGCCCGACGCTCTCCCTGAAGGGCATCGACAACCGCGGCTACTACCGCCTCCAGCCCGACGCCCGCCGCTACGCCGACTACACCGGCTGCGGCAACACCCTGCACGTCGTCCAGCCGCACGTGCTGCGCCTGATCACCGACTCGCTGCGCTACTGGGTGACCGAGATGGGCGTGGACGGCTTCCGCTTCGACCTGGCGGCCGCGCTCGCCCGCTCCATGCACGACGTCGACATGCTCTCCCCGTTCCTCGCCGTCATCGCCCAGGACCCGGTGCTGCGCCGGGTGAAGCTGATCGCCGAGCCCTGGGACATCGGCTCCGGCGGGTACCAGGTGGGCGCCTTCCCGCCCCTGTGGACGGAGTGGAACGACCGCTACCGCAACGCCGTACGCGACTTCTGGCGGCACGCCCTGCCGGACGTCCGGGAGATGGGCTACCGCCTCTCGGGCTCCAGCGACCTGTACGCCTGGGGCGGGCGGCGCCCGTACGCCTCGGTCAACTTCGTCACCGCGCACGACGGCTTCACCCTGCGTGACCTGGTGTCCTACGAGCGCAAGCACAACGAGGCCAACGGCGAGGGCAACCGCGACGGCACGAACGACAACCGCTCCTGGAACTGCGGCACCGAGGGCGAGACCGACGACGAGCACATCCGGTCCCTGCGCCGCCGCCAGCTGCGCAACCTGCTCACCACGCTGCTGCTGTCCACGGGCGTGCCCATGCTGGTCGCCGGCGACGAACTGGGCCGCACCCAGCGCGGCAACAACAACGCCTACTGCCAGGACAACGAGATCGGCTGGCTCGACTGGAGCCTGCTGGAGGACCCCGGCTGGAAGGCCCTGTTCGACCTGACCTCCCGCCTGATCGACCTGCGTCACCGGCACCCGGTGCTGCGCCGCCGGGCCTTCTTCTCCGGCCGGCCGCAGACCGCGGACGGGCTGCGCGACCTGGCCTGGTTCACCCCGCGCGGCACCGAGATGACCGAGCAGGACTGGTTCGCGCCCGCGGCCACCCTCGGGATGTACCTCTCGGGCCGGGACATCCCGGGCCGTGACGAGCGCGGCGACCAGATCCTCGACGACAGCTTTCTCGCCGTGCTGCACGCCGGTGAGCGGCCGGTCGGCTTCCTGCTGCCCGGGCCGCCGTGGGCGGAGCGGTACGAGGTGATCGTCGACACCAGCCGGGAGGAGCAGGCGCGGACGCCGGGCGTGACACACCCGGCGGGCACGGAGATCACCGTGCCGGCGCGGTCGGTGCTGCTGCTGAGGGTGGCCGGGTGAGGCGACCGGCCGGGACGCCGCCGGCTGCGCGACCCGTGTGGGGCGCTCATCGGGTGAATCGGGTGTTTTCCGCAGCGATCCTCCTTAAATGGTGCGGGTGACGCACCCCTCCCGAATCACCCGCACCCTGCTCGCGGCCGCGGGTCTGGCCGCCCTGGCCGCCTGCGGCGCCGACACGCCGAACCCGGCTGCCGAGGCCACCCGGGCGGCCGTGCCCGCCCCGGTCGAGAAGAAGCCCGTCGACGGGCTGCCCGGCATGCCGCCCGTCCTCGACCCCGAGGACGTCTACGCCGCCGACCGTCCCGGCAAGCTGTCCCCGGTGGTCAAAGACTTCCCGTCCCGGATCTACGTCCCCAACACCGGGTCCGACACGGTCTCCGTCATCGACCCGACGACGTACGAGACCATCGACACGATCCCCGTGGGACGCCAGCCGCAGCACGTGGTCCCCTCCTGGGACCTGAAGACCCTGTGGGTCAACAACAACCGCGGCCACACCCTCACCCCCATCGACCCGAGGACGGGCAAGGCGGGCAAGCCGGTCCAGGTGCACGACCCGTACAACCTGTACTTCACGCCCAACGGCAGGTACGCGGTCGTCATGGCCTCCCTCGACCGTGAACTCGTCTTCCGCGACCCGCACACCATGAAGGTCAAAAAGACCGTCCCGGTCGGCTGTTACGGCGTCAACCACGCCGACTTCTCCCTGGACGGCCGCTACTTCATCGTCTCCTGCGAGTTCAGCGGCGAGCTGCTCAAGGTCGACACCGAGAAGATGGAGGTCGTCGCGCAGCAGAAGCTGCCGTTCGAGGGCGCCATGCCGCAGGACGTGAAGGTCTCGCCGGACGGCAAGCGGTTCTACGTCGCCGACATGACGGCCCACGGCATGTGGGTCCTGGACGGCGACCGGTTCACCGAGCCGACCCTGCTGCCCACCGGCAAGGGCTGCCACGGCCTGTACATCAGCCGCGACTCCCGCGAGATGTACATCTCCAACCGGGGCGAGGGAACCGTCTCCGTCTTCGACTTCACCCGGAACAGGCTGACGAAGAAGTGGCGCCTGCCCGACGGCGGCAGCCCCGACATGGGCGGCGTCTCCGCCGACGGCAAGGTGCTGTGGCTCTCCGGCCGCTACGACGCCGAGGTGTACGCCCTCGACACCCGCACCGGCACCCAGCTCGCCCGCATCCCCGTCGGCAGCGGCCCCCACGGCCTGGCCGTCTACCCCCAGCCGGGCCGCTACTCGCTCGGCCACACCGGCGTCTTCCGCTGACGGACCGCAGGACGCGCAAGCGCGCCGCGGTCCGCCGGAGGTCAGCGGGCAGGCCTGAGCAGCACCTCCGCGCCCACGGGCCGGTAACCGGCCGCCTGGAACGCCCGCGCGCTGCGGGCGTTCCCCGGCGACACCTGCGCCCACACCGGCTCGGCGACCAGGTGCCGGGCCGCCGCCACCAGCGCCCGCCCGAGCCCCCGCTGCCGCGCCGCCTGCGCCACCTCCACCGACACCTCCAGCCGCCCGGCGACCCCGCGCCCGAGCACCAGCACCCCGCCGTCCGCCCGCCACGCCCGCACGTCGTCGCGCCGCGCGCGGGCGTAGGCGATCCGCGGATGGCCGGGGTCCTCGATCCTCTCCAGCCCGAGCGGCGGCTCCCCCGGCAGCGGGGAGCCGACCAGCAGCGCGTCGACGGTCTCGCACACCCGGCCCGTCCGCGCCATGAAGGCCGCCAGGAACCGGGGGTTCATCGTCGCGGCCAGAGGATCGCAGTCCAGCGAGCGCAAGGTGGCGTACACCCACGCGGGGTCCTCGTCGGTGAAGACCACCGAGTGCGCCGTGAAGGCCAGCACCCCCGCGTCCCGGGCAGAGGGCTGCGGCACGACCGTCGTGGCGCCGTCCGCCGGCGGGAACACGCCCCGCCCCGCCGCGTCGACCACGTTCCGCAGGGTCCGCGCCACCGCCCGCTCCTTGTGTCTCCACCCGCTGGAAGGCCCAGACTCGCAGACATGACCGACGACGGCACCGCAGTTCTCACCATCGGCGAGCTGGCCCGCGCCACCGGACTGACCGTGCGCACCATCCGGTACTGGTCCGACGAGGGCGTGCTGACCCCGGTGGCCCGCTCCCCGGGCGGCTACCGGCTCTACGACGCCGAGTCCGCGGCCCGCCTGGAACTGATCCGCACCTTGCGCGAACTGGGCCTGGGCCTGGACGACGTGCGTACGGTGCTGGCCGGCGAGCGGACCGTGGCGGAGGTCGCCGCGGCGCACGGGGCGGCGCTGGACACGCAGATCCGCTCACTCAAGGTGACCAGAGCGGTGCTGTCGATCGTGGCGGAACGCGGTTCCAGTGCCGAGGAGACGACGCTCATGCACCAGCTGGCGCGGCTGTCCGCCGCCGAACGGCAGCGGATCATGGAGGAGTTCGTGGAGGAGACCCTGCAGGGGCTCGACACCGTCGACCCGGAGATCCGGCAACGGATGCGGCGCATCACGGTCGACCTCGCGGACGACCCGACGCCCAGGGAGATCGACGCCTGGGTCGAGCTGGCGGAGATGCTCCAGGACCCCGCCTTCCGCGCGCAGATGCGCCGGGCGGCCGAGTTCAACGCCGCCGACCGGACGCCCCATACACCCCCCGGGCAGGCCCTGCGGTTCGCCGGACGCCTGGTGGAGCTGGTCGGCCCGGCGCGCGAGCGGGGCGTCGGCCCGGGGGACCGAGAGGCGCAGGAGGTGCTGCGGGAGCTGCTGGGGGACGCCGACCGGGCCGCCGTACGGGAGCGCATGACGGCCGGGTTCAACGACCGGGTCGCCCGCTTCCGGGAGCTGCTGGCCCTCGTGAACCGGCAACCGGCACCCCCGCACGCCGAGGACTTCGCCTGGGTGGTCGCCGCGCTGGAGCTGCGGGCGGGCGGTTAATCTGGCCTCCGTCAGTCAGACGCCGAAGAGCGAAAAGTACGAGTTGAGGGGCGGATCGGTGGCGGACATCGAGGAAGCACGCAAGCAGTTCGAGCGGATCGATACGGACGGTGACGGTTTCATCACCGCTGCCGAGTTCAAGACCGCCCTGGCCCAGGAGGGCGACTGGAACGTCACCGAGTCGGTCGCGGAGGTCCTCATCAAGACCCGCGACCTCAACGGCGACAAGGTGCTGTCGTTCGACGAGTTCTGGGCCTACCTGAACAAGTGACGCACAGAAGGGGGCCCGGACCGGGCCCCCTTTGTGCGCCGGCCCGGAATAGCGGGCGGACGGGCGGGGTTGACGCCGAGCGCAACTACATGCGCATGCATCTACCCCGGAAGGGCCTGTCATGAAGATCGGCATCATCGGCGCGGGCAACATCGGCGGCAACCTCACCCGGCGGCTCACCGCCCTCGGTCACGAGGTCGCCGTCGCCAACTCCCGTGGTCCGCACACCCTCACCGCCCTGGCCGAGGAGACCGGCGCCCGGCCGGTGACGGTGCAGGAGGCGGCCCGCGGCGCCGAGGTCGTGGTGATCGCCATCCCGGTGAAGGCGGTCCCGGACCTGCCCCAGGGCTTCCTCGACGAGGCGGCCGACGGCGTGGCGGTCATCGACACCGGCAACTACTACCCCCGGCAGCGCGACGGCAGGATCGCGGCGATCGAGGACGAGGGCCTGACCGAGAGCCGCTGGACGGAACGGCAGATCGGGCACCCCGTCATCAAGGCCTTCAACGGCACCTACGCCCAGGACATCCTGGACCGCCCCCGCCCGGCCGGCGACCCCGACCGCCTGGCCCTGCCGGTGGCCGGCGACGACGAGGCCGCCAAGCGCAAGGTACGGGCCCTGATCGACGAACTGGGCTTCGACACCGTCGACGCGGGCGGCATCGACGACTCCTGGCGCCAGCAGCCCGACACCCCGGTCTACGGTCTGCGGGCCGGCGTGGCAGAGGTCACCCAGGCCCTGGCGCAGGCGTCCCCGGAACGCAAGCCGGAGCTGCGGGCGTAGGCGCGCCCCACAGGACCGGCGCCCGGCGGCCCGGGGGCCACCCTGGCCCCGGGCTCCCGACTTCCGTACGGTGGGGGACACCGCAGCCCGGAGCCCAGGGGGGACCACCGTGACGGCAACGGACGCACTGCCCCGCATCGATGTGCACACCACCGACATCGCCGCCCCGCCCGACGCCGTCTGGCACGCCCTGTCCACCACCCTGGACCGCTCCTTCGGCGGCCCGGCGGCGGCGCGTTACGCCCGTCTGGTCGGCTGCCGCGACCACACCGTGTCGGGCCCCCGCCCGCTGGCCGAGGGCTCGGCGCTGCCCGGCTTCCACGTCACCACCGCCGACCCGGGCCGCACCCTGGCCCTCCAGGGCGCCCACCGCTTCTCGGCCTACGCCCTGACCTTCCGCATCGAGGAAGGCGCCCCCGGCCGCTGCCGCCTGCACGCCGAGACGCGGGCGGCCTTCCCCGGCCCGCTCGGCGCCCTCTACCGCACCCTGGTCATCACCCCGGGCGCCCACGCGCGGCTCACGCGCCGGTTGCTGGCGGGGGTGCGCGGACGGGCCGAGCGCATCCGGTGAGGCGGCAGGGTCAGGCGCTGCCCGCCCACTCCCGCAGCGCCGCCTCGCTCGCGAAGTCGGCCACGTTCTGGTCCAGCGGATCGTCCGTGTACTGGTGGAAACGCCACCTGGCCTTGATGCGGGGCTTGCCCGCACCGACGTAGTCGGCGATCCACAGGCCGTCGCCCGCGTAGGACGTGGTGTCGATGTCGAGCCAGAAGGTCCTGTTGCAGTAGAGCACGACCCGGTTGTCCGGCCGTAACGCCTTCACCTTGCGGAGGAAGCGGTCCTTCTCGGCGTTGCTCGCATGGGTCCCGGCGCCGGTCGTCTCCCAGTCGACGGCGAGGATGTCGCCGGGCCGGTCCGGAGCCTTGCCGGCGAAGTACTCGGCCTGGGCCGTGAGGTGGCCCGGCCACAGGAAGTGGTAGAAGCCGACGACCAGTCCGGCGTCGCGGGCCCGCTCGGTCTGGGCGGACAGCTTGGGATTGACGTACGAACGGCCCTCCGTCGCCTTGACGAAGACGAAGGAGAGGCCGTCGGTGTCGTAGGTGGAGGACTGGTAGGCGCTGACGTCGATACCGCGGAGCATCGGCACTCCCTGAACGGCCGTGGGGGGACGGGAGTGGGATGATGCCCGGCTCAGGCCGGGCCACGCGCGGGCTCGTTCAGCATTCGATGATGTTCACGGCCAGCCCGCCCCGGGCCGTCTCCTTGTACTTCACCGACATGTCCGCGCCGGTGTCCTTCATCGTCTTGATGACCTTGTCGAGGGACACCTTGTGGGAGCCGTCGCCGCGCATCGCCATGCGGGCGGCCGTGACGGCCTTGACCGCGGCCATGCCGTTGCGTTCGATGCACGGGATCTGGACGAGACCGCCGACCGGGTCACAGGTCAGGCCGAGGTTGTGTTCCATGCCGATCTCGGCGGCGTTCTCGACCTGTTCGGGCGTGCCGCCCAGCACCTCGGCGAGGGCGCCCGCCGCCATGGAGCAGGCGGAGCCGACCTCGCCCTGGCAGCCGACCTCGGCGCCGGAGATGGAGGCGTTCTCCTTGAAGAGCATGCCGATGGCCCCGGCGGCCAGCAGGAACCGCACGACACCCTCCTCGTCGGCGCCGGGCACGAAGTTCATGTAGTAGTGCAGCACCGCCGGGATGATGCCGGCCGCGCCGTTCGTCGGGGCGGTGACGACCCGGCCGCCGGCCGCGTTCTCCTCGTTCACGGCCATCGCGTAGAGGGTGATCCACTCCATGGCGAGGGCCTTCGGGTCGCCTTCCGAGCGCAGTTTGCGCGCGGTGTTCGCGGCGCGGCGGCGCACCTTCAGACCGCCCGGCAGGATGCCCTCGCGGGACATGCCGCGGGCCACGCAGGACTGCATCACGCCCCAGATCTCCAGCAGGCCCGCGCGGATCTCCTCCTCCGTGCGCCAGGCCCGCTCGTTCTCAAGCATCAGCGCGGAGATGGACAGGCCCGTCTCCTTCGTCAGGCGCAGCAGCTCGTCGCCCGTGCGGAAGGGGTACTTCAGGACCGTGTCGTCCAGCTTGATGCGGTCCGCGCCGACCGCGTCCTCGTCGACGACGAACCCGCCGCCCACCGAGTAGTACGTCTTCGTCAGGAGTTCGGCGCCCTGGGCGTCGTACGCCCACAGGGTCATGCCGTTGGCGTGGTAGGGCAGGGCCTTGCGGCGGTGCAGGACCAGGTCCTGGTCGAAGTCGAAGGCGATCTCGCGCTCGCCGAGGAGCCGGAGCCGGCCGCCGGCCTTGATGGCCTCGACCCGGTCGTCCGCCGTCTCCACGTCGACCGTGCGCGGTGAGTCGCCCTCCAGGCCGAGCAGGACCGCCTTGGGGGTGCCGTGCCCGTGGCCGGTCGCGCCGAGCGAGCCGTACAGCTCGGACCGTACGGAGGCGACCCGGTCCAGCAGTCCCTCGTTGCGCAGGCGCCGGGCGAACATGCGGGCCGCCCGCATCGGGCCCACCGTGTGGGAGCTGGACGGGCCGATGCCGATCGAGAACAGGTCGAAGACCGAGATGGCCACGGGGGGACTCCTCAATGCGGGGTGGTGCGAGGGTGGTGCGGTGCTGCCGGGGGCGGGGCACCGAGGTCGTCGGTGCCCCGCCGCCCGGTCACTTCTTCAGGTCGGGGTAGAGCGGGTGCTTGTCCGCGAGCGCCTTGACCCGGGCCCTGAGCGCCTGGGCGTCGGCCTCCGCGAAGGGGGAGGGAGCCTTCAGCGCCTCGGCGATGACGTCCGCGACCTCGGCGAAGTCCTCGGCGGTGAAGCCGCGGGTCGCCAGGGCGGGCGTGCCGATCCTGAGGCCAGAGGTCACCATCGGCGGACGCGGGTCGTTCGGGATCGCGTTGCGGTTGACGGTGATGCCGATCTCGTGGAGCCGGTCCTCGGCCTGCTGCCCGTCCAGTTCCGAGTCGCGCAGGTCCACCAGGACCAGGTGCACGTCGGTGCCGCCGGACAGCACCGAGACGCCGTGCTCGGCGACGTCGTCCTTGACCAGGCGTTCGGCGAGGATGCGCGCGCCCTCCAGGGTACGGCGCTGCCGCTCCTTGAAGTCCTCGCTCGCCGCCACCTTGAAGGCGACCGCCTTGGCCGCGATCACATGCTCCAGCGGGCCGCCCTGCTGACCGGGGAAGACGGCGGAGTTGATCTTCTTGGCGAGTTCGGCGGTGGACAGGATCACACCGCCGCGCGGGCCGCCCAGCGTCTTGTGGGTGGTGGTGGTGACCACGTGCGCGTGCGGGACGGGGTTGGGGTGCAGTCCGGCCGCCACCAGACCCGCGAAGTGCGCCATGTCGACCATCAGGTACGCGCCGACCTCGTCGGCGATCCGGCGGAACGCGGCGAAGTCCAGCTGCCGCGGGTAGGCGGACCAGCCGGCCACGATCAGCTTGGGCCTGGCCTCCTTGGCGAGGCGCTCGACCTCGGCCATGTCGACCCGGCCGTCGTCACCGACGTGGTAGGCGACGACGTCGTACAGCTTGCCGGAGAAGTTGATCTTCATACCGTGGGTCAGGTGCCCGCCGTGCGCGAGGTTCAGACCCATGATCGTGTCGCCCGGCTTGAGCAGCGCGAACATCGCGGCCGCGTTGGCCTGGGCGCCCGAGTGCGGCTGCACGTTGGCGTGCTCGGCGCCGAACAGCTCCTTGACCCGGTCGATCGCGATCTGCTCGACCACGTCGACGTGCTCGCAGCCGCCGTAGTAGCGGCGGCCCGGGTAGCCCTCGGCGTACTTGTTGGTCAGGACCGAGCCCTGCGCCTCCATCACCGCCACCGGCGCGAAGTTCTCCGAGGCGATCATCTCCAGGGTGGACTGCTGGCGGTGCAGCTCGGCGTCGACCGCGGCGGCCACGGCCGGGTCGAGCTCGTGCAGCGGCGTGTGCAGAACGGACGTCATGGACGGGCTCCTCAGCCGGCGATGTGGGCGTCGTACTCGTCGGCGGAGAGCAGGTCGGCCGGCTCGTCCGTGACGCGCACCTTGAACAGCCAGCCGCCCTCGAAGGGGGCCGAGTTCACCAGCGACGGGTCGTTCACCACGTCCTCGTTGACCTCGGTGACCTCACCGGAGACCGGGGAGTACAGGTCGGACACCGACTTGGTCGACTCCAGCTCGCCGCAGGTCTCGCCCGCGGTCACGGTGGCGCCGACCTCCGGGAGCTGGACGAAGACCACATCGCCGAGCGCGTTGGCCGCGTGCTCCGTGATGCCGACCGTCGCGACGCCGTCCTCGGCGGCCGACAGCCACTCGTGCTCCTTGCTGTAACGCAGCTGCTGGGGGTTGCTCATGGCCTGAATTCTCCTGTACGCGGGGGTGTGCTGGTGACGGGGGACTGCGGAAACCGCTGGTGAGCAGCGTGCGGGTGGGCGCGGTCGCACGCCGGACCGCGCGTCAAGTGTCTACTTCTGGCGCGTGTAGAACGGCAGCGCCACGACCCTGTACGGCTCGTGGGTGCCCCGGATGTCCACGGCGACGCCCGGTGTGCCCGGGGCGGCGTGCGCCGCGTCGACGTACGCCATCGCGATCGGCTTGCCGAGGGTGGGGGAGGGGGCGCCGGAGGTGACCTCGCCGATCACCTCGCCGCCGGCGACCACGGCGTACCCGGCGCGCGGCACACGGCGGCCCTGGGCGACCAGGCCGACCAGGACCCGCGGGGGGTTCTCCTGGGCGCGGGCGGCGGCCTGCTCCAGGGCCGCGCGGCCCACGAAGTCGCCCTCCTTGTCGAACTTCACCACCCGGCCGAGCCCGGCGTCGAAGGGGGTGAGCTCGGTGGTCAGCTCGTGCCCGTACAGCGGCATGCCCGCCTCCAGGCGCAGGGTGTCCCGGCAGGACAGCCCGCACGGCACCAGGCCCACGCCCTCGCCGGCCTTCGTCAGCGCCTGCCACAGCTCCACGGCGTGCGCCGGCTCGACGAACAGCTCGAAGCCGTCCTCGCCGGTGTAACCGGTACGGGCGATCAGCGCGGGCACGCCGGCGACGGTCCCGGGCAGCCCGGCGTAGTACTTCAGCCCGTCGAGGTCGGCGTCGGTGAGGGTCTTGAGGATCCCGGGGGACTGCGGACCCTGGACCGCGATGAGGGCGTAGTTGTCCCGGTCGTCGCGCACCTCGGCGTCGAAGCCGGCGGAGCGGTCCACGAGCGCGTCCAGGACGGCCTGGGCGTTGGAGGCGTTGGCCACCACCATGTACTCGGTCTGAGCCAGACGGTAGACGATCAGGTCGTCCAGGATGCCGCCGTCCTCGCGGCAGATCATGGTGTAGCGGGCGCGGCCGGGCTTGACGGCGCCGATGTTGCCGACCAGGGCGTAATCCAGCAGCGCGGCGGCCTGCGGGCCGGTGACGGTGATCTCGCCCATGTGGGAGAGGTCGAACAGCCCCGCCCGGGTGCGCACCGCGAGGTGCTCCTCGCGCTCCGAGCCGTACCGCAGGGGCATGTCCCAGCCGGCGAAGTCGGTCATCGTCGCGCCGAGCGAGCGATGCACGGCATCGAGCGCGGTGTGGCGGAGTTCAGTACTGCTCATCGGTCGGTCGTCTCCCAGGGCGTGAACGCAAAGGACGGGCGAGGAAAGGTCCTCCGCAGAGGAACGTCCTCCCCATCTGTCATCGGAACCTGAGAGGTTCGCCACGACCGCCACAGGGACGATCGGGGCTTGCACCTTGGGTGGGACCGCCGTGCGGGCGGCCCGCTTTTCAGATGTGCCTCGCCCGCGCGGTAACGGGGCCTGAGAGATTCAAGGGAGGGACTTGCTCCTTCGGCGCCCCAGCTGACGTGCTGGGAACTCTCCCGCGCGGATTCAAACGGCCGGTATGCAGTTGGCGGGCTCATCATTGCACGCATCTCTCCGGCGCGGCAGGGGGACCTTCCACAGGGAGCGCACAGGGTGCGCAGCCGGTCACAGCGGGCTGTAGCGCGCCTGTTGCCAAAACGCACACAAACGCGGAACGTCCCGCATTACCTTCTCTTTACACTCGGCGGGGATGGGACTCCGTACCTGGCCCCAGGGGAGGACGATCACGGTGAACAGGACCACGGCGTACGCCACGACCACGGGTGTCGCGCTGCCCGAGCAGCCCGCTGCGACCCCCCGGGAGGCGTGCGCCCCACTGGGGGCAGCCGTCGTCCGGGACCTGCGCGCGCGGCACGGCCACAGCCCGCACGCCCTGCTCTTCGGGCCCCGGGACCTCGTGGCGATCACGGGACTGCCCGGCAGCGGCAAGTCCACCCTCATGCGACGCGCCGTCAAGGGCCCGCGCGTCGACTCCCAGGACACCCGGGACCGCTGGGACGCCCGGATGCCCCGCTTCCTGCCCTACGCCGTCTACCGCCCGCTCGTCCGCCTCGCCCACTACGCCGGACTGCGCCGCGCCCTGCGCTCCGGCGAGGGCGTCGTGGTGCACGACTGCGGTACGCAGGCGTGGGTGCGGCGCTGGCTGGCCCGGGAGGCCCGCCGCCGGGGCGGCACCCTGCACCTGCTCCTGCTCGACGTCACCCCCGAGCAGGCCCTGGCCGGCCAGCGCGCCCGCGGCCGCGGCGTCTCCCGCTACGCCTTCCGCCGCCACCGCGACGTCACCACCCGCCTGCTGCGGGCGGTGGAGCACGGCGACCTGCCGGCGGGCTGCGCCTCGGCGATCCTGCTGGACCGCGACGCGGCGAACGCCCTGCGGCGCATCGGCTTCACGGGCTGAGCGGCGGGGCGGACTTCCCGGGGCCGCCCGGTCGGCGGGTGCGGGCCCGCCGCTCAGGCCTCCTCACCCCCGCCCGGCCGGCCCGATCCCCCGGGCCGGGCGCCCAAAGGCGCGTACCGTTAGCCTTTCAGCGCAGCAGTGGTTCACGGCAGGCGGTAGGCAGATGGACTTCCCGGCGGGCTTCTCCGCGGACTTCCCGGCGCAGGCGCACCCCCACCCGCACGGCGGGTGGCCCGGCAACGAGCTGGAGGAGGTGCTCTCGGCGTCCCTCGGGGCAGGACCGTCCGCCGCGGGCCGGATCATCGAGGTCCTGGGCCGCAGCTTCGTCTGGATCCCGCTGCCGAGCGGCGGCGGCCCGCACAGCGGTCCGCTGGACCTGCCGGGCATGGAGATCGGCGGCCAGGCGTACGTGCCGGTGTTCAGCTCCGAGGAGCAGTTCCGTCAGGTCGTCGGCTCGCACATGTCGTACACCATCGCCCCGGCCGTGGAGTTCGCCCGCGGTCTGCCCCCGCAGGCCGGGATCGCCGTCAACCCGGGCGGTGTGGTCGGTGTTCCGCTGCCGCCGCCCGCCGTGGCCGAGCTGTGCCGCGCCGGACGCACCCCGCTGGACGGCCCCGCGAGCGGCGGCCGGGTCCGGCTGTTCGAACCCGACTGGCAGGAGGACCCGGTGGACTTCCTGTCCGCCGCCTCCGCCGAGTTCGACACCATCGGCGTGGTCCGCACCGCGCGCCGCTGCCTCGCCGCCATCGAGACGGCCGACCCGGTGATGTTCGTCGGCGTCGAACTGTCCCAGTGGGAGGGCGACCTGCGGGCCCTGCCCCTGGAGGCCCTCGGCCGCGCCCTCGGCAAGGTGCCGGTGCAGTGGCCCGTCAACCTGGTCCTGATGGACGTCGCCCAGGACCCGGTGAGCGACTGGCTGCGCGACCGCGTGCGGCCCTTCTACACGCGCGACCTGCTGGAGCCCTGAGCAACAGCGTCCTCGCAGAGCGACCCACCACCCACCAGGCACCACCCGCACCGGCACCCGCGGCACCGCACCAGGGCCGGGGCCGCCGGCCGGGCTTAAGCTAGTCGCACCACGCGGGCAAGGGTGCGGTAACAGAGGGGCGGTACAACGTGAGCGCGAGCGGCACTGCCGCGGCCGGCCAGGTCGAGCACATGCTGCGCCAGGTCACGCCGGGGCGTTATGACGCCTACGAGGCGCTCCTGCGCGCGCTCGCCACCCCCGCCACCGGCCAGGTCTGGATGCTGCTGTGGCACGGCCAGGCCGGCTCCCCGGACGCCCAGTACGGGAACATGGAGGTCGACGGCCACGGCTACGCCCCGTGCGTGACCTCCGCCCAGGAGCTCAGCGCCAGCGGCTGGAACCGGTCGTACGAGGTGGTCGACGGTCTGGAGGTGGCCCGGGCCCTGTACCCCGACCACTACGGCCTCTGGCTGAACCCGCACGCCCCCGGCGGCGGTGTCGGCATTCCCTGGCTGGACCTGCGGCGCATCGCCACCGGCCTGGACCGGCAGCCCGCGGGGCCGCTGCGGCTGTCCGAGCCGGCGATCGAGCTCCCGCAGTTCTGGGCCCTGCTCGCGCAGAACGCCCACCGCACCCCGGCCGTCCGCGCGCTGCGCCGCGCCTGGGTGCAGCCCGCGCTCGGCGCGCCGTACCTGGCCATCGGGCTCGACGTGTACGACACCTCCGCGCCGGCCGTGGAGTCGGTGCGGGCGATGATGCGGCAGTCGATCGGGGCGGTCCCGGACGGGCTGCCCGTGTCGACCGTGGCGCTGGCCGACGAGCACGACCCGGTCGCGATGTGGATGCGGGCCAACGCCCGTCCGTTCTACGACCGCGAGGCCCATGCCGCCGCGCCCGCCCCGGCGGCCGGCTACGGCTATCCGCCTTCCCAGGCGCGGTACTGACCCGATGGCGCACCGACGTCCGGTGACAGCGGTCGATCCCGTGCGTCTCCGCGCGTAGAGGTGGGCGAAATGTCCGGTTGCGCCATAGAATGCCCTCATCCGCAGCTGTCCGACCCCCGTTACCCACTGTTCGGATAACGGAACCCGTCAGACAGCATCACGGTTACGCATCCTTTCACCGTCAAGTCTGGCAACAGATCGCCGAAGCGTTGAAGACTCCCCGTCAAGACACGGGCCGGGGTCGGTCACGTGTACGAGACAAGCACACCGCTACCGCGGCAGCCAGGGGGTCGGCCATCGCCGGCCGAGAGGGGTCAATCGCACCGTGACCGCACCGATCGAGACCACCGGGGCGGAAGCCGGAGCACAGCCCGAGGCCGTGCTCTCCGGGGTCAAGAAGAGCCAGATCGAAGGGCGCTCGCTCACCCAGATCGCCTGGATGCGCTTCAAGCGGGACAAGGTGGCGATGGCCGGAGGCGTCGTCGTCATCCTGCTGGTCCTGATGGCGGTGTTCTCCAAGCCGATCCAGTGGATTTTCGGACTCGATCCCAACAAGTTCAACCAGGACCTCATCGACCCTGCGCTGCTCGCCCCCAAGGGCGGCTGGGGCGGCATGAGCTGGGACCACCCGCTCGGCGTGGACCCCCAGTACGGCCGCGACATGCTCGCCCGCATCATCGACGGCTCCTGGGTCTCCCTGCTGGTCGCCGGCGGCGCCACGCTGCTCTCCGTGGTCATCGGCACCGTGCTCGGCGTCATCGCCGGGTACTACGGCGGCTGGATCGACAGTGTCATCAGCCGGATGATGGACACCTTCCTCGCCTTCCCGCTCCTGCTGTTCGCCATCTCCATCTCGGCCTCCGTGCAGGACGGTTTCTTCGGGCTCGACGGCCTCCCGCTGCGCATCTGCGTGCTGATCTTCGTGATCGGCTTCTTCAGCTGGCCGTACATCGGCCGCATCGTGCGCGCCCAGACCATGACGCTGCGCAAGCGCGAGTTCATCGAGGCCGCCACGAGCCTCGGGGCGCGCGGCCCGTACGTGCTGTTCCGGGAGCTGCTGCCCAACCTCGTCGCGCCGATCCTCGTCTACTCGACGCTGATCATCCCGACGAACATCCTGTTCGAGGCCGCGCTGAGCTTCCTCGGTGTCGGTATCGCTCCGCCGCAGGCCTCCTGGGGAGGCATGCTCAGCAACGCCGTGGATCTCTACACGGCCGATCCGCAGTACATGTTCGTGCCCGGACTGGCGATCTTCGTCACCGTCCTGGCCTTCAACCTGCTGGGTGACGGGCTGCGTGACGCCCTCGACCCTCGCAGCAAGTGATCCATCGAATGAGGGGGCTTCCTCAGGTGAAGACGAGAAGGGTGACCGCCGGCGTTGCGTCGGTCCTGGCGCTGTCGCTGGGTGCCAGTGCGTGTGGCGGCGGAGACAACAACGACGGCGACGGAGGCAACGGCAAGAAGGACGCCGCCCTGACCTCGATCGTCAACCCGTCCAGCAAGAAGGGCGGAACGGTCACGTACGAGCACTCGGACGTGCCGGACTCCCTCGACCCGGGCAACACCTACTACGGCTGGGTGCAGAACTTCTCCCGCCTCTACGGCCGGACGCTCACCTCGTTCAAGCCGGCGGCGGGCAAGGAGGGGCTGGAGGTCGTCCCGGACCTCGCCGAGTCCCTGGGCAAGTCCAGCCCCGACGCCAAGACCTGGACGTACAAGCTGCGCAAGGGCGTGAAGTTCCAGGACGGCACCCCGGTGACGTCCAAGGACGTCAAGTACGCCATCGAGCGCTCCAACTTCGCGCCGGAGGCGCTGTCCAACGGCCCGACGTACTTCAAGGCGTACCTGGAGGGCGGCGACAAGTACAAGGGCCCGTACAAGGACAAGTCGCCCGAGGGCATCAAGTCCATCGAGACGCCGGACGACCAGACGATCGTCTTCAAGCTGAAGCAGCCCTTCGCCGACTTCGACTACCTGGCGACGTTCTCCCAGACGGCGCCGGTGCCGCGGGCGAAGGACGACGGCGCGAAGTACGTCCAGCACATCGTGTCCTCCGGCCCGTACCAGTTCCAGTCCTACGAGGAGGGGCGCGGCGCCACCCTGGTGCGCAACCCGCAGTGGGACGCGAAGACCGACCCGATCCGCAAGGCCCTGCCGGACAAGATCACCATCCGGTTCAAGGTCAACCCGGTCACGGTCGACAACAACCTGCTGGCCGACAAGATCACCGCTGACGCGGCCGGCACGGGTGTGCAGCCGCAGACCCAGCCGAAGGTGCTGCGCGGCAAGTACGCCAACCAGACGGACTCCTCGTACGCGGGCGCCACGCAGTACATCGCGCTGAACGTGAACGTGAAGCCGTTCGACAACGCCCACTGCCGCAAGGCCGTGCAGTGGGGCCTGGACAAGCAGTCCGTGCTCGACGCGATGGGCGGCTCGCCCAAGGGTGACGTGGCGACCACGCTGCTGCCGCCGTCGGTCAACGGCTACACCAAGTTCGACACCTACGCGACCAAGGACCACAAGGGTGACGTGGCCAAGGCCAAGGAAGAGCTGAAGGCCTGCGGCAAGCCGAACGGCTTCAACACGATCCTCACGGCCCGCTCCGACCGTCCCGCCGAGGTGGCGGCGGCCACGGCCGTCCAGGCGTCGCTGAAGAAGATCGGCATCAACATCGAGATCAAGCAGTTCCCCTCCGGCAAGTACTTCTCCAACTTCGCCGGTGTCCCGAGCTACGTCCACCAGAACAAGCTCGGCATGCTCTCGATGGCCTGGGGCGCCGACTGGCCGACCGGCTACGGCTTCCTCGACCAGATCATCAACGGTGCCGCCATCAAGCCCTCGGGCGGCAACAACCTGATGGAGCTGAACGACCCGAAGATCAACAAGGCCCTGACGGACGCCATCGCCAACACCGACGACGCCGCCCGCACCAAGGCCTGGGGCGACATCGACAAGATGGTGCTCGACAACGCCTCGGTCGTTCCGCTGATCTACCGCAAGAACCTGCTGCTGAGGCCGGCGTCCGCGTCGAACGTCACGGTCACGCAGGCGTACCTCGGCATGTACGACTACCTGCTGATGAGCTCCTCGAAGTGATATCAGCGGGCCGGAACCTCTGAAAGGCAGGTGAAGGCACCGGGTGGCCGCGGCGGACAGACCCCGCCGCGGCCACCCGGGGCCGTACAGCTGTGGCTGCGTACATCCTCCGACGCGTCATGGGCGCGGTGCTGTTGCTGCTGGTGGTCAGCGCAGTCACCTTCGCCATCTTCTTCCTGGTGCCCCGCCTCGGGGGCCAGACGGCCGACCAGTTGGCCACCCAGTACGTCGGCAAGGACGCGAACCCCGAGTCCGTCGCCGCGATCAAGAAGAACCTGGGGCTGGACCAGCCTGTCTACGAGCAGTACTGGCACTTCATCAAGGGCCTCGTGGCCGGCGCCGACTACCGGTTCGGTCCCGACGCGACGCACTGCGGCGCCCCCTGCTTCGGGTACTCCTTCAAGAGCCACATCGAGGTGTGGCCGCAGCTGGAGGAGCGGATCCCGGTCTCCTTCTCGCTGGCCGTCGGTGCGGCCGTGATCTGGGTGATCTTCGGTGTGACCACCGGCGTGATCTCGGCACTGCGCAAGGGCAAGCCCGTCGACCGCATCTCCATGTTCATCGCGCTCGCCGGCGTCTCCCTGCCGATCTTCTTCACCGGCCAGGTGCTCAACGCGCTGTTCGTCTACGAGATCCCCGTCTGGGACAGCATCGACTACGTCCCGTTCACCCAGAACCCCGCCGAGTGGGCCTGGCACCTGCTGCTGCCCTGGGTCAGCCTCGCCTTCCTCTTCTCCGCCCTCTACGCCCGGCTCACCCGGGCGGGCATGCTGGAGACGATGAACGAGGACTACATCCGCACGGCCCGCGCCAAGGGGCTCAAGGAGTCGACCGTGGTGGCCAAGCACGGCCTGCGCTCGGCCCTGACCCCGATCGTCACCATCTTCGGCATGGACTTCGGCACCCTGGTCGGTACGGCGGTGCTCACCGAGACGGTGTTCTCGCTGCAGGGCATCGGCGCGTACTCCGTCCAGGCCATCCGGGACAACGACCTGCCGATCGTGATGGGTGTGACCCTGGTCGCCGCGTTCTTCATCGTCTTCTGCAATCTGATCGTCGACCTGGTGTACGCCGCCATCGACCCCCGGGTGAGGTACTCGTGAGCAAGCTCGAAAAGGCCGCGCTCGGCGAACCGGACACCACCGCCCCGTCCGTCCCGGACGATGTGTTCCTGTCCGTGCGGGACCTGCGCATCCACTTCCAGACGGACGACGGCCTGGTCAAGTCCGTGGACGGCGTCAGCTTCGACGTCCGCCGGGGCAGGACCCTGGGCATCGTCGGCGAGTCCGGCTCGGGCAAGTCGGTGACCTCGCTCGGCGTGATGGGCCTGCACCGCGCCGCGAAGAACGCCCGGGTCTCCGGCGAGGTGTGGCTGGACGGCCAGGAACTGATCGGCGCCGGCCCGGACGACGTACGGCGGCTGCGCGGCCGGAAGATGGCCATGATCTTCCAGGACCCGCTGTCGGCGATGCACCCGTACTACACGGTGGGCCACCAGATCGTGGAGGCGTACCGCGTCCACCACGACGTCAGCAAGAAGGACGCCAGGAAGCGGGCCGTCGAGATGCTCGACCGGGTCGGCATCCCCGAGCCCGCCAAGCGCGTGGACAGCTACCCGCACGAGTTCTCCGGCGGCATGCGCCAGCGCGCGATGATCGCCATGGCGCTGGTGAACAACCCCGAGCTGCTCATCGCCGACGAGCCGACCACCGCCCTGGACGTCACCGTGCAGGCGCAGATCCTCGACCTCATCCGGGACCTGCAGAAGGAGTTCGGCTCCGCGGTCATCATGATCACCCACGACCTGGGTGTGGTCGCCGAGATGGCCGACGACCTGCTGGTGATGTACGGCGGACGGTGCGTGGAGCGCGGCCCGGCCGAGGACGTGTTCTCCGAGCCCCGCCACCCCTACACCTGGGGTCTGCTCGGCTCGATGCCCCGGCTCGACCGCGAGGAGACCGACCGGCTCATTCCGATCAAGGGTGCGCCGCCCTCCCTGATCAACCTCCCGTCCGGCTGCGCCTTCCACCCGCGCTGCCCGTACGCGGACATCCCGAAGGACAACGTCACCCGCACGGTCCGCCCCGAGCTGACCGAGGTCGGCAGCCGGCACTGGGCCGCCTGCCACATGACGCAGGAGCAGCGGGAGCGTATCTGGAACGAAGAGATTGCGCCGAAGCTGTGAGCGACGAGAAAGCCGACGAAAAAGCGGTGAGCACACCGGAGCAGAGCGGCACCACCCTCACCGGGGACACCGCCGACGGCGAGATCCTGCTGAAGGTGACCGGCCTGCAGAAGCACTTCCCGATCCGCAAGGGCCTGCTCCAGCGGCAGACCGGCGCGGTCCGGGCCGTCGACGGCGTGGACTTCGAGGTCCGCAAGGGCGAGACGCTGGGCGTGGTGGGCGAGTCGGGCTGCGGCAAGTCCACGATGGGCCGGCTGATCACCCGGCTGCTGGAGCCGACCGGCGGCACGGTGGAGTTCGAGGGCCGGGACATCACGCACCTGAGCACGGGCGCGCTGCGCCCGATGCGCCGTGACGTGCAGATGATCTTCCAGGACCCGTACTCCTCGCTGAACCCCCGGCACACCATCGGCACCATCGTCAGCGCGCCGTTCCGGCTCCAGGGCGTCGAGCCCGAGGGCGGGGTGAAGAAGGAGGTCCAGCGGCTGCTGTCGGTGGTCGGCCTCAACCCCGAGCACTACAACCGCTACCCGCACGAGTTCTCCGGCGGCCAGCGCCAGCGCATCGGCATCGCCCGGGCGCTCGCGCTCAACCCCAAGCTCGTGGTGGCCGACGAGCCGGTCTCCGCGCTCGACGTGTCGATCCAGGCGCAGGTGGTGAACCTGCTCGACGACCTCCAGCAGGAGCTCGGCCTGACCTACGTGATCATCGCGCACGACCTGTCCGTCGTCCGGCACGTCTCGGACCGGATCGCGGTGATGTACCTGGGCAAGATCGTCGAGCTGGCCGACCGGGACTCGCTGTACAAGGCGCCGATGCACCCGTACAGCAAGGCGCTGCTGTCGGCGGTGCCGATACCGGACCCGAAGCGGAAGGGGACCCGCAGCGAGCGGATCCTGCTCAAGGGCGACGTGCCCTCGCCGATCGCGCCGCCCAGCGGCTGCCGGTTCCACACCCGGTGCTGGAAGGCGACGGAGATCTGCCGGACGCAGGAGCCGCCGCTGGCGGAGCTGCGGCCCGGGCAGCGGGTGGCCTGCCACCACCCGGAGAACTTCCCGGACCAGCAGCCGCAGGACACCGTGCTGCTGTCCGAGGCGAAGGACGCTGCGGTCGCCAAGGAACCCACGGAGAAGTAACTCTGGTCGAGCCCCCACCTTGCTTTGCAAGGCGGGGGCTCGCTGCTGGGTGGGAATCGCAGGGGTGAGAATGGAGGGGTGCTCCAGCAACTGTTCAGCCCCTCCGTCCAGCACACGCTCGACCTGGTCGGCATCTTCGTCTTCGCCATCTCCGGCGCCCTGCTGGCCGTCCGCAAGAACTTCGACGTCTTCGGCATGGCCGTGCTCGCCGAGGGCACCGCGCTGGGCGGCGGGCTGTTCCGGGACCTGGTCATCGGGGCGGTGCCGCCCGCGGCCTTCACGGACCTGGGCTACTTCGTCACCCCCCTGCTCGCCACCCTGCTGGTCTTCTTCCTCCACCCGCAGGTCGAGCGCATCCAGACCGCCGTGAACGTCTTCGACGCGGCCGGCCTCGGCCTGTTCTGCGTCGCCGGCACGACCAAGGCGTACGCCCACGGCCTCGGCCTGACGGCCTCCGCCTGCCTGGGCCTGGTGACCGCGGTGGGCGGCGGCGTCCTGCGCGACGTCCTGGCCAACGAGGTGCCGTCCCTGCTGCGCTGGGACCGCGACCTGTACGCGGTCCCCGCGATGGTCGGCGCCGCGATGGTCGCCCTGTGCATCCGCTACGACGCCCTGACCCCGGTGACCAGCGCGCTGGCGGTGGTCACGGCGTTCGTCCTGCGCCTGCTGGCGATGCGGTACCACTGGCGCGCGCCCCGGGCCTGGCATCGGAGGTCTACGGTGCAGGAGGAGTTCTAGGGGTGGTGGCTTGTTCCTGCCGTGCGTCGGCGCGGCAGGGGTGGTGGGGCGTGGGCGGGCAGGGGGCCGGACGGCAGCGCACTGGCGTTGCCCGTGCGCGGGCGGGACGGGTGAGGGCTTCCCGCCGGACCGCCGGGCTCCGGGTGAGGCGCACCGGCTGATCCTCCACCGCCGCGCCTTGGAGGGGGCGGCCCCGTGCCGACCACCCGGCGGCCGGCGCCGCGCCGCTCGCGAGCAGGCGTTGAAAGTCCGGGTCCGGGTGGGAAGGCCCGGGCACCGGGCCCGTCACCGCTTCCGTGTCGTCCCTGCCCGGGGCGCCGTGCCACTGGCCAGTTGTGCCGGAGTGGTGCCGGTGGGCGGTGGTGGGGGAGTGGTGCGGCCGATGGCCGAGTGGGTGTGGCCCGTGATCAGGGTCAGCCAGCGGAACGCCGGGATCACCTGGGGGCGCCACAGGGCCATGTTGTGGCCGCCCGCGCTCTTCGGCAGGTACACCACGTGCACGCTCGTCGGGGCCTTCGCGATCTGTTCCAGGGCCACGGCCGCCTCGTAGCCGTCGTGCGGCTGGCCGGAGAGGTAGAGGGAGATGCGGGGCGGCGTGGGGGCCTTGCGCAGCAGCAGGAACGGGTTGTTCTCAGCGCGCAGGGCGGGGTTCTGCGCGGCCAGGGAGTCGCGTTCGCCGATGGGGTCGTTGTAGCCGGACAGACTCACGGCGGCCCGGTAGCGGTCGGGATGGGCGACGGCGAGCTTGACCGCGCAGTGGGCGCCCGCCGAGTAGCCGGCGACCGCCCACCCCTGCGGGGCGGGCTCCGCGCGGAAGTTGTCCGTCACCATCTTCGGCACGTCGACGCTCAACCAGCTGTCCGCGTTCACCGTCCCCGGGATGTTGGCGCAGCCGGTGTCCACCCCGGCGAGCAGCGTGGTGCGCGGCGCCACCAGGATGAACGGGGCCACCTGCCCGCTGCGCATCAGCGGCAGCAACTGCTCGTGCGCGTGCAGGGAGCCGAACCACGCCTTCGCCGACCCTGGATAACCGGGCAGCACCTCCACGACCGGGAACCTGTGGTGGCGGTAGGCGGGTTCGCGGTACTGCGGCGGCAGCCAGACGTAGACCTCGGCGTTCACGCCCGACACCCGGCCCTTGAGCTGGGTGACCTCCACCCCGCCGGCGGCGCGCATGCCCGGGCCGGCGGCCGGCCGGAAGGTCTGCCGGACCTTCGGCAGGCGTGTGAGCGCGATACCGCCGGTGCCGTCGGCGCCCAGGTTCGCCGCCTGCTGCACGTGGTTGCCGGTGCCGAGCAGATCGGCCCAGTTGTCGTACAGGTTGTTGGCGTTGTTCACCAGCACGAAGACCAGGGCCACGGCCGTGCCCTGCGCGAACAGCAGCATCAGCATCCGGGCCGCGGCGCGCAGCGCCCGGGGTCCCCGCAGGCGCGACCACAGCGACAGCGGAAGCGCGAGGGCGACGACGGCCAGCACGATCAGCGTGTAGAGGAACGGAGTCCCGGTGAGGCTCATGCCCCTACAGAGGCCGGGCCGGTACCCCGGGTTCACGGACGAGCCGGACACTTACCGGGAAATTGCCCGTCTCTCACTCAATTCCTGGCCGCCCCATTTGAAAAAGCTACCGCTTAGTAGTTACTTCTTGTACTGTTCAGCCATGCCAGAAGCAGCTTCCGCAGCGGCCACGCGGGCCGCGATCGGCGACAGTGAGTTCGACCGTGACACCGCGGTCACCCGGCGCGCCCCCGGCGTCTACGACACGGACCTCTCGGCCGGCTGGACCATCATCAACGCCGTCAACGGCGGCTACCTGCTGGCCGTCCTGGGCCGCGCCCTCGCGGACACCCTGCCGCACCCCGACCCCTTCACCATCTCGGCGCACTACCTGACCGCCTCCCAGCCGGGCCCCGCGGTCGTCCGCACCGAGACCGTGCGCACCGGCCGGACGCTGTCCACCGGCCAGGCCTCCCTGCTCCAGTACGACGAGGAGGGCCAGGAGGTCGAACGCATCCGGGTCATCGCCTCCTACGGCGACCTGGACTCCCTCCCCGACGACGTCCGTACGACCGCGCAGCCCCCGGCGCTCCCGCCGATCGAGCAGTGCTTCGGCCCCGAGGACGCCCCGGGGCCGATCCGGGGCAGCTCGGCCATCGCCGACCGGCTGATGCTCAAGCTCGACCCCTCGACTCTCGGCTGGGCCCTCGGGCAGCCCTCCGGCAAGGGCGAGATGCGAGCCTGGTTCGGCCTCGCGGACGGCCGGCCCGCCGACCCGCTCTCCCTTCTGCTGGCGGTGGACGCCCTGCCGCCCACCGCCTTCGAGATCGGGCTGACCGGCTGGGTGCCCACCGTCGAGCTCACCGTGCACGTACGGTGCCGCCCGGCGCCCGGCCCGCTGCGGGTGTCCATCACCACCCGCAACCTCGCCGGCGGCTTCCTGGAGGAGGACGCCGAGGTGTGGGACAGCGCCGGCCGGCTGGTGGCCCAGTCCCGGCAACTGGCCCGCGTCAGGCTCGGCTGAGCGGCTCCCGGCCCAGCCAGGCCGCCAACTCGCCGTACAGACCGGCACCTTCGGGGACGGGCCGGACCGCCTGGAACGGCACCGGTCCGCCCCGCCGCTCGGCGGGCAGCATGCGGCGGGCGACGCCGAGCGCGAACGTCGCGAGCTCGGGGTCGAGTTCGAGGGGGCGCCCGAGCGCCTCGGCTAGGTCCCAGGTGTGGGCCACCGTCTCCAGGACGTAGCCGGACAGCGCGGCCCGGCCCGGCACCTCGCCGAACGGCATCCGCATGGTCGCCTCCAGCCGGTCCTCGGGCGCCCAGGCCTCCACCGCCCGCGTCCTGGCCTCCTCGTACGCGGCCGTCCAGCCGTCGTCCGGCACCCCGTCCACGAAGGGCTCCACGGCGAGCGGATCACCGCCCTCGGCGGCGATCGCGACCCGGTGGGTGCCACCCGTCAGGTGGCTGAGCAGCGTGCGCACGTCGAACTCGGTACAGGGCGTCGCGCCGTCGAGCTGTTCGGCCCGGACCGTCTTGATCACGGCGGCGGCCTGCTCGGCGGCGCGGGCGAACAGCGGGCGGGGGTCGATGGTGCGGGGGTCGATGGTGTCCATGGCCGTCCTTTCGGTGGATCGTCACCCCGAGCTTGGCGGGATAACCTGACAACCACCGTCAACATTTGCCCGGCGACCGGCGCGCCGGAATCCTGGTGCCGTGAAATCCGACCGTCTGCTGTCGATCCTGCTGCTCCTGCAGACCCGCGGCCGGATCCCCGCCCGCGAACTCGCCGAGCGGTTGGAGGTGTCGGTGCGCACCATCTACCGCGACGTCGAGGCCCTGTCGGCCGCGGGCGTCCCGGTGTACGCCGAACGCGGGCGGCACGGCGGCATCGCGCTGCTCGCCGGGTTCCGTACGGACGTCACGGGACTGACCGCCGACGAGGCGCGCGCGCTGTTCATCCTGGCCGCGGGGGGCACGCACGCCGCACTCGGCCTCGACGCGGCGCTCGGCTCGGCGCTGCGCAAGGTGATGGCCGCGCTGCCGGCCCCGCACCGCCCGGCCGCCGAGGTCACCTCCCGCCGCATCCTCGTGGACGCCACCCGCTGGAAGGGCGGTCCGCAGCCCGCCGCCGACCTCGACACCCTCCAGGACGCGGTCTTCGCCGACCGCCGGCTGCGGCTGCGCTACCGGCACAGCGGCGACCCCCGGGTCCGGACGTACACCGTCGACCCCTACGGCCTCGTGTGCAAGGCGGGCGTGTGGTACCTGGTCGCCGACCGGCGCGGCACGCCCCAGCTGTTCCGTGCCGACCGGGTGCGCTCGGCCACGGTGCTCGACGAGCCCGTGCGGCGCCGCCCGGGCACCGAACTCGCCGACGTGTGGGAGGTGCTGCGCCGCCAGGTGGAGGAGCGCCCCGGCGGGCTCGACGTCACGGTCCGGGTGCGGCGCGAACGGCTCGACATGTTCCGGCGGCTGCTCACGCCCTGGCTGACGGCGCCGCCGGACGACGACGGGACGGGGGAGTGGGTGAGGGCGCACCTGACTTTCGGCTTCCTCCGCGAGACCCGCCAACTGCTCATGTTCTCCGACCAGGTGGAGGTCCTCTCGCCGCCGCAGGTGCGCGGGGAACTGGCCGCGGCGGCCCGTTCCGTCACGCAGCTGTACCGGCGGGTGACCCCGGACTCCGAGCCGAACCCCAGGTGAGCGCGGTGTCGTGAGCCGCCCTTCGGCGGCGACTCCGGCTGGCAGCAGGCCTGTCAGGCGCCGTCGGGCACACCTGGCGGCGCTCCCTCGGGTGCGCCGGGCACCGGCACACCGGGTGCGCCCTCGGGGGCTCCTTCCGGCGCCCTCACCCGGGCCCCCTCGGGTGCTGCCACCGCAAGCCGTCCGGGGCACCCTCGCGCCTGCCCGGCGGCGCGCCGGGACGCGGCGGCCGGGGCGCGGCCCCGGCGAGGGGCCGGGCAGACACCGGAGGGCTGACCTGTCCGGACGGACGACGGGGGCGGCGGGCTCGGGGAACGGGCGGGCCGCCCCTGGGCGTCGGCAGGCGCCCGTACGGCGGGGACTTGGCCGAAACCCGATCCGGCGACCGGCTCAATCCAGCCAGTGGTGACGGCCGATACTGATCAGCCGCAACTGGCGCGTGGCCATGTGGGTGACCCGCTCGCGTTCCTGTTCCGAGGCCTCCGGCGTGTCCCGGGCCTCCAGGAACAGCGAGGCCGTGATCAGCATCTGGTCGACGTAGAGGTGCGCGAGCATCAGCAGGTCGTCCTCGCTCCAGCCCCGCGACACCGGGTCCTTGGCCAGCTCGTCCCTGACCTCCTCGGCGAACCGGGTCAGTTGGGCGCGTATGGCGTCCCGTACAGGCTGGACTCCGCCACTTCGCTCACGGGCGATGAACCGGACATGTGCGGGGTACGCGTCCACATGACGGGCGATCAGCTCGATGGTGCGCGTGATGCGCTCCTCGCTGTCGCCGGTCGTGGACACCGTCGTCCGGATCATCGGGTGCAGGCTGCCCAGCGCCTCCTCGACCAGCGCCACGCCGAGGTCGGCCGTGGACCGGAAGTGCCGGTAGAAGGCGGTCGGGGCGACACCGACGGCGCGGGTGACCTCACGCAGACCCAGGCTGCTCAGACTCTGTTCCTCCAGCAGCCCGAGCGCCGCGTCCAGGAGCGCCTGCCGGGTCTTCTGCTTCTGGGCCTGCCGGATGCCGAGGGTGTGACTCATACCATGCAGTTAACAACTGTTCTCCGTAATTGGAAAGTCGTACGGAGCGCTAGACTGGGAAGTCAGTGAACAACTGTAACTACAACCGTTCACCGAAACTTTAAGGGGTCTTGACCCATGCTCTTCCTCGTCGCCGCACTGCTGCTGCTGGGCACCCTGGTGGGCACCGTCGCCCACGCGCCGCTCGGCTTCTCCGTCCTCATGGGCGCCGTCATCGCCGTCTGGCTCGGCATCTTCGCGGTGCGCGAGCGCCACGGCCGCCGGCGCCACCCGCAGGCCCACTGACCCTGCCTGACCACCCCTTTCGATTGCCGACCCCGACCGTCGGGAGCTGATCACCATGCACCTCACCGCACCGGCGAACCGCCGCACCGGTTTCCGCGACACCGACGGCATGGCCGTCGCGTCGTTCGTCCTGGGCCTGCTCGGCCTGCTGGTCCTCAACGTCTTCCTCGGCCCGATCGCCATCGTGCTGGCGGCCGTGGCCCTGTGGCGCGGCACGCACCGCCCCGGCCGCGCCTACCTGGGACTCGGGCTGGGCGTCGCCGACCTGCTGGTCCTGGTCGCGTTCATGCAGACGGACCACACCATCTCGTGGAGCTTCTGACCCCCGCGGCGGGCGGCCAGGGACGGGCCGCAGCCGCGCGGGTCCGGCCGACCGCGCTCTGAGGCCGCACGGCCGGGCCCCGTAGAATCGGCCTCACCATGGCTTACCTCGACCACGCCGCGACCACCCCGATGCTTCCCGAGGCAGTCGAGGCACTCACCGCGCACCTGGGCGTCACCGGGAACGCCTCCTCCCTGCACGCGTCCGGCCGCCGCGCCCGCCGCACGGTCGAGGAGGCCCGCGAGACCCTCGCCGACGCCCTCGGCGCCCGCCCCAGCGAGGTCGTCTTCACCTCCGGCGGCACCGAAGCCGACAACCTCGCCGTCAAGGGCCTGTACTGGGCCCGCCGCGCCGCCGACCCGGCCCGCACCCGGGTCCTCGCCAGCCCCGTCGAGCACCACGCCGTCCTGGACGCCGTCCACTGGCTCGGCGAACACGAGGGCGCCACCGTCGAGTACCTGCCGGTCGACGCCCACGGCCGGGTCCACCCGGACGCGCTGCGCGAGGCGATCGCCCGCGACCCCTCCGATGTCGCCCTGGCCACCGTCATGTGGGCCAACAACGAGATCGGCACCATCCTGCCGATCCGTGAACTCGCGGACGTGGCGCGGGAGTTCGGGGTTCCCCTGCACTCCGACGCCGTGCAGGCCTTCGGTCAGATCCCCGTCGACTTCGCCGCCTCCGGCCTCGCCGCCATGACCGTCTCCGGCCACAAGATCGGCGGCCCGTACGGCATCGGCGCCCTGCTCCTGGCCCGCGAGTACAGCCCCGTCCCCGTGCTGCACGGCGGCGGCCAGGAGCGCCACGTCCGCTCCGGCACCCTCGACGTCCCCGCCATCGCCGCCTTCGCGGTCGCCGGACGGCTCGCGGCCGAGCAGCGCGAGTGGTTCGCGCGGGAGATCGGCGCCCTGCGCGACGGCCTGATCGAGGCGGTCCGTACGGCGGTGCCCGACGCGATCCTCGGCGGCGACCCGGCGCCGGAGGGCCGGCTGCCGGCCAACGCGCACTTCACCTTCCCCGGCTGCGAGGGCGACTCGCTGCTGCTCCTGCTGGACGCCCAGGGCATCGAATGCTCCACCGGCTCCGCCTGCACCGCGGGAGTCGCCCAGCCCAGCCATGTCCTGCTCGCCACCGGCACCGACCCGGACCTGGCCCGCGGCACCCTGCGCTTCTCGCTCGGCCACACCTCGACCGAAGCGGACGTGGAGGCCCTGGCCAAGGCGATCGGCCCGGCCGTGGAGCGGGCCCGGGCGGCGGGCCTCACCTGATCGCGGCGGGGCTCACGTAACGACCGTGACGGCACAAAGGGACCTACGAGACGGGTTCCCTTCGCCGGTATTGCCCGGATCAGGTACTTGGGGGTCGCCTTCCGGCCTCTCGGCTTTCCGGCCTCTCAGCCCGACCGTCGACGTCGGCCGCGGCGGAAGCCGAAGCTTCACGCCCAAGTCGGCATCTCCGGTCGTGGCTCCCTCACTCGTCCCGTAGGCCTGTCATCAGGATAAAACGCCCACACGGGGATGGAACCCCCTGGAGGGGATTTTTTTCGCGCCTATCGGATCCCGTGACCATCACCCGCACGGACCCGTGCCACTCGCGGGACGGACGTGACCAGGGGTGGATGAGAGACGGAAAGAACACCTGCTCCGGGCCGCCCCGGGACCCCAGGGAAGGGCGAAGTCGATGGCGATGTACCTGTACAAGGTCAAACTGACCGTGGACGGCCTGAAGGGCCTGCTCCAGGAGGGCGGCACCGCGCGCCGCGAGGTGGTCGAGCGCACGGTGCAGAGCCTGGGCGGCCGCCTGGAGTCCCTCTACTGGGCCCTCGGCGAGGAGGACGTCTACGTCGTGGCGGAACTGCCCGACAACGTCTCCGCCGCCGCCTTCGGCCTGGTCGCCTCGGCGAGCGGCGGGGTCCGCACCAGCACGGTGGCCCTGCTCACGGCCGGGGAGGTCGACGAGGCGGTGCGCCGGGAGGTCGACTACCGCCCGCCCGGCGCGTGACACGCCCCTGACGTACGCGTCCGGCCGCCGGGCCTTGCCTGGCCGGGCGCAACGGGGGCCGGCGGGCCGGGGAACCCGGGCCGTATCCGCCGGCTCTGCCCGCGCGGCGGGCCTGCCCCGCGCCGTGCGTGACGGCGGGCCCCGGCCGGGCGGCGGGTTCATGGCCCGGAACCCGGCGGATGATCCCCGGCGCAGTGCGCCCGGGCAGCAGCCAGACGCCGTGCGGGGCCGCGTCGAGCCTGGTGCCTGACGCCGCAGGAGCCGCACTCGCCGCAGGGCGTGGCCGGCCTTACGCCGGTGCCGTGCGCGCTCGGCGTACCAGCTTCATGTACCGGTCCCAGTCCCAGTGCGGCCCCGGGTCCGTGTGGTCCGTGCCCGGCACCTCGACGTGGCCGATGATGTGCTCGCGGTCGACGGGTATGTCGTAGCGCGCGCAGATACGCGCCGTCAGACGGGCCGAGGCCTCGTACATCTCGTCCGTGAAGTCCTGCGGGCGGTCCACGAAGCCCTCGTGCTCGATGCCGATGCTGTGCTCGTTGTAGGAGCGGTTGCCGGCGTGGTAGGCGACGTCCAGCTCGCGGATCATCTGGGCGATGTGCCCGTCCTTGCGGACGATGTAGTGCGCCGCCGCCCGGTGCCCCGGGTCCTGGAAGGCCTTCACCGCGCTGGCGAAGCTGCCCTGGGTGACATGGACGACCACCATGTCGATGCCGTAGTCGTCGGGCCGGTCCGCGCGCCGCCAGTTCGCCTCCGAAGCCGCCACCCAGCGGGCGCCCGCGTAGTCGACCTCGCCCTGCGTGCGCGGCTTGTCCACCCCGGGCACCCGCCACCACAACCGCGCCAGCTCGTCCCGGGCCAGCACGGCCGAGCCCACCGCGGCCGCCGTACCCCCGATCAGCAGGGCACGGCGCCCGATGCGGCGGTCCGTGTCGTTCGAAGCTCGTGTCGCCCCCATGCGAGCGTCAACGGATACCCGGCGGACGTGGTTCCCGCGCCCCCGTACCCTGGAAGCGTTATGACTGACACCCCGCAGCGCTCCCGTCCCCTCCGCGTCCTGGCCGCCATGTCCGGCGGAGTGGACTCCGCCGTCGCCGCCGCCCGCGCCGCCGAGGCCGGCCACGACGTGACCGGCGTCCATCTCGCGCTCTCCGCGAACCCGCAGTCGTTCCGCACGGGCGCGCGCGGGTGCTGCACCATCGAGGACTCGCGCGACGCCCGCCGCGCCGCCGACGTCATCGGCATCCCGTTCTACGTGTGGGACCTCGCCGACCGCTTCCGCGAGGACGTCGTCGAGGACTTCGTCGCCGAGTACGAGGCCGGCCGCACGCCCAACCCGTGCCTGCGCTGCAACGAGAAGATCAAGTTCGCGGCCCTGCTCGACAAGGCGCTCGCGCTCGGCTTCGACGCCGTCTGCACCGGCCACTACGCCAAGATCGTCACCCTGCCCGACGGTACGCGCGAGTTGCACCGCGCCTCCGACCTGGCCAAGGACCAGTCGTACGTCCTCGGCGTGCTGGACGCCCGGCAGCTCGCCCACGCGATGTTCCCGCTCGGCGACACGGTCACCACCAAGGAGGAGATCCGCGCGGAGGCCGAGCGCAGGGGCCTGGCGGTTGCCAAGAAGCCCGACTCCCACGACATCTGCTTCATCGCCGACGGCGACACCCAGGGCTTCCTGGCCAAGCGCCTGGGCAAGGCCGAGGGCGACATCGTCGACGAGGCCGGCAACCGGCTGGGCACGCACGAGGGCGCGTACGGCTTCACCATCGGGCAGCGCAAGGGCCTGCGGATCGGCACCCCTGCCCCGGACGGCAAGCCGCGCTACGTCCTCGACATCTCCCCGGTCACCAACACCGTCACGGTCGGCCCCGCGTCCGCCCTCGACGTCAGCGCCCTCACCGCGATCCGGCCCCGCTGGTGCGGCACCGCCCCCACCGGCCCCGGCACCTACACCGCCCAGCTGCGCGCCCACGGCGACGAGACCGACGTGACCGCCGAGCTGGTCGACGGCGAACTGCGGGTCCGCTTCACCGAGCCGGTCCGCGGGGTCGCCCCCGGCCAGGCGATCGTCCTGTACGACGGCACGCGCGTGGTGGGCTCGGCGACGATCGCCTCGACGGTCCGGGCGACGGCCGGCGTCGGCTGAGCCGGTCCGCGCACACGGGCGGCACGCGTGCCGCCGCCCAGGGCCTCTCGCGCCGTCACCCGGCGAAGAACTCCGCCAGCGCCGGCGCCAGCACGTTCGGGTCCACCATGTGGGTCTGGCCCTCCAGCACGCGGTACGTGCCCCCGGGCGCGGCCTCGGCGACCGCCCGGGCCGCCTCCCGCATCCAGGCCGGGCTCTCGCCGCCCGCCAGGGCCAGGACGGGCATGGTGAGCGAGGCCAGCAGGTCCCGGGGGACCCGGCCGCCGCCCAGGACCGCGTCGTCGTACGCGAGGGTCGGCGCGATCGCCTCCATGTCGGCCCACATCGGGGACTGACGGGCCCCCTCGATCACCGACTCGGCCATCCCGGTCTGCCGCAGGAACAGCTCGACGGCGTCCCCGCGCCGGCCCTGCCCGAGCGCCTCCGACAGGCGCTCGGTGTACGCGGCACGCGCCGTCGCCTCCTCCTCGGACATCGCGTACGGCACCTCGTACACCGCGACGCGCCGCACCGGCAGTCCGCTCGCCGCCGCCCGCAGGGCCAGCGCGCCGCCCGAGGAGATGCCGTACAGCGACGCCTCGCCGCCGACCGCGTCGATCAGCGCCGCCAGGTCCTCGATCTCGCGCTCCACCGCGTACGGAGCCGTGTCGCCGCTCTCCCCGCGGCCCCGGCGGTCGTACGCGACGACCTGGAAGCGGGCCGACAGCGGCCCGGCCACCGGCGCCACCGTCTGCCCGGTGGACATGGCGCCGCTGATGAGGACGACCGCGGGACCCTGCCCGCTGCTCTGGTACGCGAGGGACGTGCCGTCACGCGAAAGGATCTTCTTGTCCATGCCAGTGCAGACTGCCGTACCGGACGGCCTTCGGCGGCTGCGACACCTCGGCTAGGACACTTCTGCTTCGTAGAAGCACAGGTGGTCCTTGATCTCCCGGACATCCGGCTTGGGGTCCGGGTACGCCCAGACGACGTCCGCCGCGTCCGGCAGCGACCAGTAGGACGCCGTGCCCTTGAACGGGCAGAAGGTGTGCGTCTCGGACGGCGTCAGCAGGTCCAGGCGGACGTCCTCGGCCGGGATGTAGTACCGGTCCGGACAGCCGGTCTCCCGCAGCAGCAGCGTGCGGTCGCTCTCGGCGAGCACCCGCCCGCCGTGCACCACGCGCACGTGCCGGTCGCTCCGCTCGATGGTGATCCGGTGTCCCGCGCTCACGATCGCCCTCCCTGGGTAGCCGACTCGCCGGTTACAGCGCAGGCTGAAGCCGAGTTCTTCCCCCTGCCGCAGGAGGCCGCCTTATGGGAGCCAGGGAACCCACGAGGAACCGCAGCAGCCTCGCCCACCAGGTCCGCTACGCCCTGCGCCACCCTGAGCGCGTGCCCGCCCATGTCCGCCGCGCCGTACGCGACACTCTGCTGCGGCTGCGGTACCGCGACCACATCGCCTACTACCGGGCCGTGATGGCCCGGGACGCGGCACGCAGCGCCGAGGCGGCCGTCGGGCACACCCCCTCGCCTCAGGCGTGGGCGCGCATCGGCCGGATGCAGTTCGACTACCTCGTCCGGCACGGGCTGCGGCCGCACCACCGGATGCTGGAGATCGGCTGCGGCAACCTGCGCGCCGGACGGCTGTTCATCGACTATCTGGACACCGGCCACTACCACGGCATCGACATCTCCCCGCACATCCTGCTCGCCGCCCAGGACACCCTCGTACGGGACGGGCTCCAGGCCAAGCTGCCCTACCTGGTCCTCACCGACGACCTCACCTTCGCCTTCCTACCCGACGCGCACTTCGACGTGGTGCACGCGCACAGCGTCTTCTCGCACTCGCCCCGGCACGTCATCGAGGAGTGCTTCGCCCACGTCGGCCGGATCCTCGCGCCCGGCGGGTTCTTCGACTTCACCTTCGACCGCACCGAGGGGGAGGAGCACCAGGTGCTGCACGAGGACTTCTACTACCGGACCGAGACCCTGGCGGGCCTGGCCGCCCGGCACGGCCTGGCCGCCCGGTTCATGACCGACTGGGAGGAACTCCCGCACCGCCAGTCGAAGATGAGGCTGACGGCGATGTCGGAGCCGGCCCGTACTGTGGGCGCATGAACATCTGCGTCTTCCTCTCCGCCGCCGACCTCGACGAGCGCTACACCCGCCCCGCGCGCGAGTTCGCCGAGCTGCTGGCCAAGGGCGGGCACACGCTCGTGTGGGGCGGCTCCGACGTGGGGCTGATGAAGGTCGTCGCCGACGGCGTGCAGGAGGCGGGCGGCAGACTCGTGGGCGTCTCCGTGGAGTTCCTCTCGGACCGGGCGCGCCACGGCGTGGACGAGATGGTGGTCGCCAAGGACCTCGCGGAACGCAAGAAGCTCCTGCTGGAGAAGGCCGACGCCGTGGTGATCATGGTGGGCGGCACAGGCACACTCGACGAGGCGACCGAGATCCTCGAGCTGAAGAAGCACGGGCACACCGACAAGCCGGTGGTCCTGCTCAACACGGCCGGCTTCTACGACGGCCTGAAGGAGCAGTTCCGGCGCATGGAGGACGAGGGTTTCCTGCCCCGGCCGCTGACCGACCTGGTGTTCTTCGCGGAGGAGCCGGTGGGGGCGCTGGCGTACCTGGAGGAGAGCCAGGGCATCGAGTGAGGGGGCCGGTGCCGTCGGGGGAGCCGGGGCGCCGGGGCGCGTGACGTGGTGCGAGCATGGCGGGCATGGCTACACATGTGATCACCGGAGCGGGCTCCGGCATCGGCGCGGCCGTGGCCCGCCGGCTGCACGCGCGCGGCGACGACCTGGTGCTGCACGCGCGCGACGCGGCCCGCGCGAAGGAGCTGGCCGCCGCGTTCCCCGGCGCCCGCACCCTGGTCGGCGACCTCGCCGACCCCGACAAGCTGAGCTGGGCCTTCTCCCACCAGCGGCTGCCCGAGCGGGTGGACTCGCTGCTGCACATCGCGGGCGTGGTCGACCTCGGCCCGGTCGGCGAGCTGAGCACCAAGACCTGGCGCCACCAGCTCAACGTCAACCTCGTCGCCCCCGCCGAGCTGACCCGCCTGTTCCTGCCCCAGCTGCGGGTCAGCCAGGGCCACGTCGTCTTCGTCAACTCGGGCGCGGGCCTGAACGCCCACGCCGACTGGTCCGCGTACGCCGCCTCCAAGCACGGCCTGAAGGCCCTGGCCGACTCCCTGCGCCAGGAGGAGCACGGCAACGGCGTCCGGGTCACCACGGTCTACCCGGGCCGCACCGCGAGCCCCATGCAGGCCAAGGTGCACCAGCAGGAGGGCAAGGAGTACGACCCGTCGAAGTGGATCGACCCCGAGTCGGTGGCCACCACCATCCTGATGTGCCTGGACCTGCCGAGGGACGCGGAGGTCAACGACCTGACGGTACGGCCGGGGCGGTGACCGGTGTCCGAGGGGTTCCGTAGGCTGCTCGGGTGAGCGAAAACAGCCAGTTCAGGTTCGGGGCCGCCACCGGTGTCGGGTCGATGCCGGGCGGCGACGCCCGTGAGGCCGCCAAGACCGTCACCGGGACCTTCGAGGACTTCCCCTTCCTGCCCGAGCTGCCCGCCCGGGGGCCCGGCGCGGACATGATCGGCCGGACCGCGGGAATGCTCGTCGAGCTGTACGCGCGGGTGGAGCCGAGCGGCTGGCGGATCGGGGACCGGCCGGGCCGGGACACCCGCCGGGCCCGCTCCTGGCTCGTGGAGGACCTCGACGCGCTGGAGGAGTTCACCCAGGGCTACCAGGGGCCGCTGAAGGTGCAGGCCGTCGGCCCCTGGACGCTGGCCGCCGCACTGGAGCTGAAGAACGGCGAGGCCGCGCTGTCCGACCCCGGGGCCTGCCGCGACCTCGCCGCCTCGCTCGCCGAGGGACTGCGGCTCCACCTCGCCGAGGTCCACCGGCGGGTGCCGGGCGCCGAGCTGGTCCTCCAGCTCGACGAGCCGTCCCTCACCGCCGTCCTGCGCGGCCGGGTGAGAACGGCCAGCGGCTACCGCACCCACCCGGCCGTCGACCGGCAGATCGTCGAGGCCGCGCTGCGCGACGTCGTCGGCGTGCACGCCGACGGCCCGGTCGTGATCCACTCCTGCGCGCCGGACGTCCCCTTCGCGCTGCTGCGCCGGGCGGGCGCGGCCGCGGTCTCCTTCGACTTCTCCCTGCTCACCGAGCGTGACGACGAGGTGATCGGTGAGGCGGTGGAGGGCGGTACCCGGCTCTTCGCCGGTGTCGTCCCGGGCACGGACGGCCCGTTGTCAGACCCTGCCGGTAGCGTCATGGGTGTCAGGACGCTGTGGCGCAGGCTGGGGCTGTCACCGGGGCTTCTCGCGGAGACGGTCACGCTCACTCCGGCGTGCGGACTCGCGGGCGCCTCCCCCGGGTACGCGCGCCGGGCGCTCGCCCACTGTGTCCGGGCGGCGAGATCACTCGCGGACAACCCAGAGTAACGGGAGGACGACACGGTGGCCGGCGACAAGCAAGCGGAGACGACGAACGTGCCCGCCGAGGCGCGGGAGCAGCACCGGCAGCTCGCCGAACAGGTCGAGGAGCACCGCTTCCGGTACTACGTCAAGGACGCCCCCGTCATCAGCGACGCGGAGTTCGACCGGCTCCTGCGCTCCCTGGAGGCGCTGGAGGACGAGTACCCGGAGCTGCGCACGCCCGACTCGCCGACCCAGAAGGTCGCCGGGTCCTACGAGACGGAGTTCACGGCCGTCCAGCACCGCGAGCGCATGCTGTCGCTCGACAACACCTTTAACGACGACGACCTCGCCGCCTGGGCCGACCGCGTCGCCAGGGAACTGGGCGACCAGGAGTACCACTTCCTGTGCGAGCTGAAGGTCGACGGCCTCGCCGTGAACCTCACCTACGAGCACGGCCGGCTCGTGCGCGCGGCGACCCGCGGCGACGGCCGCACCGGCGAGGACATCACGCCCAACGTCCGCACCATCGCCGAGATCCCGGACCGGCTGAACGGCGACCGCGTTCCCGACCTCGTGGAGATCCGCGGCGAGGTCTACTTCCCGATGGAGAAGTTCGAGGAGCTCAACCGCCGTCTGCTGGAGGCCGGGGACAAGCCCTTCGCCAACCCGCGCAACGCGGCGGCCGGTTCGCTGCGCCAGAAGGACCCGCGCGTCACCGCCACCCGCCCGCTGCACATGGTCGTCCACGGCATCGGCGCCCTGGAGGGCTTCGAGGGGCTCACCCGCCTGTCCGAGGCGTACGACCTGCTGAAGACCTGGGGCCTGCCCACCTCCCGGCACAACCGGGTCGTCGACGACCTCGCGGGCGTACGGGAGTTCATCGCCCACTACGGCGAGCACCGGCACTCCGTGGAGCACGAGATCGACGGGGTCGTGGTCAAGCTGGACGAGATCCGGCTCCAGGGCCGCCTCGGCTCCACGGCCCGCGCCCCGCGCTGGGCGATCGCGTACAAGTACGCGCCGGAGGAGGTCAACACCAAACTCGTCAACATCCGGGTGGGCGTGGGCCGCACCGGCCGGGTCACGCCGTACGCGCAGGTCGAGCCGGTCACGGTCGCCGGCTCCGAGGTCGAGTTCGCCACGCTGCACAACCAGGACGTCGTCAAGGCCAAGGGCGTCCTCATCGGGGACACGGTGGTGCTGCGCAAGGCCGGTGACGTCATCCCGGAGATCCTCGGCCCGGTCGTCGACCTGCGCGACGGCACCGAGCGCGAGTTCGTGATGCCCAGCGAGTGCCCCGAGTGCGGCACACCGCTCGCGCCCGCCAAGGAGGGCGACGTCGACCTGCGCTGCCCCAACACCCGGTCCTGCCCGGCCCAGTTGCGCGAGCGCCTGTTCTATCTGGCCAGCCGCAAGGCCCTGGACATCGAGAACTTCGGTTATGTGGCCGCCACGGCCCTCACCCAGCCGCTGGAACCGAAGGACCCGCCGCTGAAGGACGAGGGCGACCTGTTCGACCTCACCGTCGAACAGCTGCTGCCCATCAAGGCGTACGTCCTCGACCAGGACAGCGGCCTGCCCAAGCGCGACCCGAAGACCGGCGAGGAGAAGGTCGTCACGGTCTTCGCCAACCAGGAGGGCAAGCCCAAGAAGAACGCCCTGGCGATGCTGGAGAACATCCAGGCCGCCAAGGAACGCCCGCTGGCCCGCATCCTGACGGGCCTGTCGATCCGGCACGTCGGCCCGGTCGCCGCCGAGGCCCTCGCCCGCGAGTTCCGCTCCATCGACCGCATCGACCAGGCCACCGAGGAGGAGCTGAAGGACACCGACGGCGTCGGCCCGATCGTCGCCGCGGCCGTCAAGGAGTGGTTCGCCGAGGACTGGCACCGCGAGATCATCCGCAAGTGGAAGGCCGCCGGCGTCCGCATGGAGGACGAGAGTTCCGGCCAGGACGAGGGCCCCCGTCCGCTGGAAGGGCTTACCGTCGTCGTCACCGGCACCCTCGACCACTTCACCCGCGACGGCGCGAAGGAGGCGCTGCAGAGCCGGGGCGCGAAAGTGACCGGTTCTGTATCGAAGAAGACGTCGTTCGTTGTGGTGGGTGACAACCCTGGGTCGAAATACGACAAAGCGATGCAGCTCAAGGTGCCCGTCCTGAACGAGGAAGGCTTCAACGTCCTGCTCGCACAAGGGCCCGAAGCCGCCGCCGAAGTCGCCCTTTCGGCCGAGGAATAGCGGTTGAAGGCCACCCGATCGGCGCATACCAGATGCATACGGGTGGCCGGGGCGCATTCGGGCAACCGTCGGCGACCGCTGCCCGTGGAAGCCTTCTGCGGCCTACTGTTGAGATATGCGCCCGCCGTGCCCAGCTGCGGTTGGGGCATCCCCCTGCTGGTCGAGGAGTGGCGGGAAGGGTTTTCCAGCGCGAAGCCGCCGAGGGTGGTCGAGGCGTGGGCCGCGTGGCGTGGGCACCGCCGGCTGTGAGAGGGACGGGAATGGAACCGACCGAGAGCGCCGCTGCGGGCTCACGGCTGCGTCTGCGCCGGATGGCGGTCGCATGGCGCACGGTCCGTGGCACCGGGCGGCCCCCGGGACGTCCGGGCGCAAAGGAGCGCGCCGCCGGGCGGCATCCCGGAGACGGGCGTGCCGCGGGGCAGCGCGCCGCAGCCGACGGCCGGGGCGCCGTGCCGCCGCAGCCGGGCGCCGAGCACCCCACGGGTCTGTCCGCGGCGGAGGCCGAACGGCACCGTTCCTGGCCCGCGTTGCCCGCCGTGGTCGTCGCGGCGGCCGGGTGCGTCCTGGGCGCCGGCTTCTACCGGGCGTTCACCGGCGGCCACGCGCTCTTCCCGTCCGGCACCGCCGGCTGGTCCCTGGCCGTGCTCACCGGCATCATCGTCGGCCACCTGGTCATGCTGGGCCGCGCCCGCTGGTGGGGCGGCACCGGCTCCGGCGCCGCGCTGACCCTGGCCGCACTGCTGATGTACGGCTGGGTGCCGGCCGGCCTGGTCAGCCTCACCGTCGTGGTGCTGGTCGGCGCCGCCCGGCGGGGCCGCCGGCGCCAGGGCGTGCTGCACGGCGCCGCCGAGCTGCTCGGCATCGGCGCCGGCGCCCTGGTGCTGGGCGTGCTCGGCTCCGTACCGTCCGTGGAGAACCCCACCAGACCAGACACCTGGACGTTCTCCACCGCCCTGGAGACCGTCCTGGTCGCCGTCGTCTACCTGACGGTCACCCGTGTCCTGCTGTGGTACCTGCACGCCCCGAGGGCCGGTCTGCCCACCGTCGCCCGCACCGCGCTGGTCCGCCAGGGCCTGGTCGCCGTCGCCCTGCTCGGCATCGCCCCGCTGGTGTGCGTCGTCGCCGCCGCCCAGCCGGTGCTGCTGCCGCTGTTCGCCATCCCGCTGATCGCCCTCGACTCCACCCTGTGGATAGCCCGGGCCCGGGCGGAGGAGCAACTGCGCGACCCGCTGACCGGACTCCCCAACCGCCAGTGGCTGCTGGAACGCATCTGGACCGCCCTCGACGACGCCGAGCGCATCGACGCCCGCACCGCCCTGGTGCTGATCGACCTCGACCGGTTCCGCTCGGTCAACGACACTCTCGGTCACCTCGCCGGCGACCGGCTGCTGCTCCAGATAGCCGACCGGCTGCGCCTCGCCCTGCCGCGGGGCGCGGAGGCCGCCCGGCTCGGCGGCGACGAGTTCGCCGTCTTACTGCCGGTCGCCGACTCGACCACCTCGGCGACCCGCATCGCCCGCGGCCTTGTCGCGGCCCTCAGTTCCCCGCTCGACCTCGACGGACTCACCCTCGTGCTGGAGGCCAGCGCCGGAGTCGCCGTCTTCCCCGATCACGCCCTGGACGCCGAGGGGCTGCTGCGCCGCGCGGACGTGGCCATGTACCAGGCCAAGAGGGACCGTACGGGCGTGGAGGTCTACGAGTCCAAGCGCGACTGCAACACCCCCGACCGGCTGGGCCTGCTCGGCGATCTGCGCCGGGCCCTGGACGCCCACGAGGTCTCCCTGCACTACCAGCCCAAGGTCCGCTTCGACGGACAGGTCGCGGGCCTGGAGGCTCTGGTCCGGTGGGTGCACCCCGAGCGGGGCAAGGTGCCGCCGGACGAGTTCATAGCGATCGCCGAGTCCTCCGGGCTGATGCCCCACCTCACCGAGTACGTGCTGGAGTGCGCCCTCGCGCAGGTCGCCCGGTGGCGCGCGCAGGGCCTGTACGTCCCGGTCGCCGTCAACGTCTCCCCCCGCGACGTCCACACCCCCGGCTTCGCCGGGTCCGTCGCCGCCCGGCTGGCCCGCCACGGCGTCCCCGCGGGCGCCCTGCAACTGGAGATCACCGAGCACGTGCTGCTGGAGGACCCGCAGCGCGCCGCCGACACCCTCAACGCCCTCACCGGCCACGGCGTGAAGATGTCCCTGGACGACTTCGGCACCGGCTACTCCTCGCTGGTGCACCTGCGCAGGCTCCCGGTGAGCGAGCTGAAGATCGACCGGTCCTTCGTGGCCCGGCTCGCCGTCGACACCGAGGACGCCGAGATCGTGCGCTGCACCGTCGACCTGGCCCACTCCCTCGGCCTGCTCGTCGTCGCCGAGGGCGTCGAGGACGACGAGACCTGGGAGCGCCTGCGCGACCTGGGCTGCGACGCCGTACAGGGCTGGCTGGTGGCCGCCGCGATGCCCGCCGAGGAGACCACGGCGTGGCTGCGGGCGCGCGGCTCGCGCGGCTGGCAGCGGCCGGCGGCGGCCCTGCCCGCGGCGGCCGACGACCCGGGGCGCATCTGACCGCTCCCTCCGGAAAGGCAGCCACGCCCGGGGCCTGCGGGGCTCTCCGCCCACGGGCCCGGTGGGGCCACGCCGTGAAGGGGCCGCACCCGGCTCGGTGAGGCGCCACCCCGCGCAGCCCGCGGGAGGGCGGGAGCCGTACGGCACCCGCTTCCCGCGGCGCCCGGCGCGGCACGCCCGCCGCCGATGCCGAGGAGCGCCCGCGGCAAACCGTTTCACGTGCACAGGTCCCCGCCCCCTAGGATTGGGGCTAGTCGTCACCTTCCCGTCCGCCGCGCGACGCCTGGCACACCGCCCGCCGCCGTGCGGCCCGCCCTTCGGGCGGAGGACGGGAACGCGGCGGCCAGCCCCGGCCACAAACCACACACTCACCCCAGAGGATCGCTGCATGCCTGGCATCACGCGCGAGGAGGTCGCCCACCTCGCCCGGCTGGCGCGTCTGGAGCTGAAGCCCGAAGAGCTCGACCACTTCGCCGGCCAGCTGGACGACATCATCGGCGCGGTGGCCCGCGTCAGTGAGGTCGCCGACCGAGACGTCCCGCCGACCTCCCACCCGCTGCCGCTGACGAACGTCATGCGCGCGGACGAGGTCCGTCCGTCGCTCACCCCCGAGCAGGCGCTGTCCGGCGCCCCGGCCCAGGAGCAGCAGCGTTTCAAGGTGCCGCAGATCCTGGGGGAGGAGTGACCCGCATGACGGACATCATCAAGCTCACCGCGGCCGAGACCGCCGAGAAGATCGCCTCCGGCGAGCTCACGGCCGTCGAGGTCACCGAGGCCCACCTCGCCCGGATCGAGGCGGTCGACGAGAAGGTGCACGCCTTCCTGCACGTCGACCGTGAGGGCGCCCTCGCCCAGGCCCGGGCCGTCGACGACAAGCGGGCCCGGGGCGAGAAGCTCGGCCCGCTGGCCGGCGTGCCCCTCGCGCTGAAGGACATCTTCACCACCGAGGGCGTGCCCACCACCGTCGGCTCCAAGATCCTCGAGGGCTGGATCCCGCCGTACGACGCGACGGTCACCAGGAAGCTGAAGGCCGCCGACGTCGTCATCCTCGGCAAGACCAACATGGACGAGTTCGCCATGGGGTCCTCCACCGAGAACAGCGCCTTCGGGCCGACCGGCAACCCCTGGGACCTGACGAAGATCCCCGGCGGTTCGGGTGGCGGTTCCTCCGCCGCGCTCGCCTCCTTCCAGGCGCCGCTGGCCATCGGCACCGACACCGGCGGCTCCATCCGCCAGCCCGCCGCCGTCACCGGCACGGTCGGGGTGAAGCCGACGTACGGCGCGGTGTCGCGCTACGGCATGGTCGCCTTCTCCTCCTCCCTCGACCAGGGCGGGCCCTGCGCCCGTACGGTCCTGGACGCGGCCCTGCTGCACGAGGTGATCGCCGGGCACGACCCGCTGGACTCGACCTCCATCGACGCCCCGGTCCCGCCGGTCGTCGAGGCCGCCCGCAACGGCAGCGTCGCGGGCATGCGCGTCGGCGTGGTCAAGCAGTTCCGCGGCGAGGGCTACCAGGCCGGTGTCATCCAGCGCTTCGACGAGTCCGTGGAGCTGCTCAAGGAACTCGGCGCCGAGATCGTCGAACTGGACTGCCCGTCCTTCGACCTGGCCCTGTCGGCGTACTACCTGATCGCCCCGAGCGAGTGCTCGTCGAACCTGGCCCGCTTCGACGGCCTGCGCTACGGCCTGCGCGTCGGCGACGACGGCACGCACTCCGCCGAGGAGGTCACCTCCCTGACCCGCGAGGTGGGCTTCGGCCCCGAGGTCAAGCGCCGCATCATGCTCGGCACGTACGCGCTCAGCTCCGGCTACTACGACGCGTACTACGGCAGCGCCCAGAAGGTCCGCACGCTCATCAAGCAGGACTTCGACGCGGCGTTCGAGCAGGTGGACGTGATCGTCTCCCCGACGACCCCGACCACCGCCTTCCCGATCGGCGAGCGCGCCGACGACCCGATGGCGATGTACCTCGCCGACCTGTGCACCATCCCGACCAACCTGGCCGGCAACGCGGCGATGTCGCTGCCCTGCGGCCTCGCGCCCGAGGACAACCTGCCGGTCGGTCTCCAGATCATCGCCCCGGTCATGAAGGACGACCGCCTGTACAAGGTGGGCGCCGCCGTCGAGGCCGCCTTCGTGGAAAAGTGGGGCCACCCGCTGCTCGAGGAGGCTCCGTCGCTGTGAGTGCCCTGACCAAGGCCAAAGGCTTCAAGAAGTCCAAGTCCGGCCTGTACGTGTCGATGGCCACCTCGGCCTTCGGCGTGATCGGTGTCGTCAAGCAGATCAAGAAGGCCCGCAGCGAGAGCGACACGCTGCGGCTGATCGACGCCGTCGTGACCGGCGCCGCTGTCGTCACCAACCTCGCCATCCTGTACCGCGAGCTGAAGCGTCTCGGCGACGACGACGTCCTGCTGGGCTGAGAGGGAAGTTTCACCGTGACCACCACGACCGACCTGGTGTCGTACGAGGACGCACTCGCGTCGTACGACCCCGTCATGGGCCTCGAGGTCCATGTGGAACTCGGCACCAAGACCAAGATGTTCTGCGGCTGTTCGACCGCGCTCGGCGCCGAGCCGAACACCCAGACCTGCCCCACCTGCCTCGGCCTGCCCGGCTCGCTCCCGGTCGTCAACGCGACCGGCGTCGAGTCCGCGATCAAGATCGGTCTCGCGCTGAACTGCGAGATCGCCGAGTGGTGCCGCTTCGCCCGGAAGAACTACTTCTATCCGGACATGCCGAAGAACTTCCAGACCTCCCAGTACGACGAGCCGATCGCCTTCAACGGCTACCTCGACGTACAGCTGGAGGACGGCGAGACCTTCCGCGTGGAGATCGAGCGCGCCCACATGGAGGAGGACACCGGCAAGTCCACCCACGTGGGCGGCGCCACCGGCCGGATCCACGGCGCGTCGCACTCGCTGCTGGACTACAACCGCGCCGGCATCCCCCTCATCGAGATCGTCACCAAGCCGATCGTCGGCGCCGGCGAGCGCGCGCCGGAGGTCGCCAAGGCGTACGTGCGGGAGCTGCGCGAGGTCATCCGGGCGCTCGGCGTGTCCGAGGCCCGCATGGAGATGGGCCAGATGCGCTGCGACGTGAACCTGTCGCTGAGGCCCAAGGGCGCCGAGAAGTTCGGCACCCGCTCCGAGACAAAGAACGTCAACTCGCTCAGGTCCGTGGAGCGCGCCTGCCGGTACGAGATCCAGCGCCACGCGGCCGTGCTCGACGGCGGCGGTTCGGTGATCCAGGAGACCCGGCACTTCCACGAGGACACCGGCACCACGACCTCCGGCCGGACCAAGGAGGAGGCCGAGGACTACCGGTACTTCCCGGAGCCCGACCTGGTGCCGGTGGCACCGTCCCGCGAGTGGGTCGAGGAGATCCGCGCCGCGCTGCCCGAGCTGCCGCTGGTGCGCCGCAACCGGCTCCGCGAGGAGTGGGGCGTCTCCGCCACCGACATGCAGGCCATCCTCAACGCCGGTGCGCTGGAGCTGATCGTCGCCACGATCGACGCCGGTGCCGACGCGGCCTCCGCCCGCAAGTGGTGGATGGGTGAGCTGGCCCGCAGCGCCAACGAGTCCGGCAAGGCCCTGGACGAGCTGGCGATCACGCCGCAGCAGGTCGCCCGGATCAGCGAGCTGGTCGCCAAGGGCGACCTGAACGACAAGCTGGCCCGCCAGGTCATCGAGGGCGTCCTCGCGGGCGAGGGCACCCCGGACGAGGTCGTCGACCAGCGCGGCCTGAAGGTCGTCTCCGACGAGGGCGCGCTGACCGCCGCCGTGGACGAGGCCATCGCCGGCAACCCGGCCATCGTGGACAAGATCCGCGGCGGCAAGGTGGCCGCCGCCGGTGCCCTGGTCGGCGCGGTCATGAAGGCGACGCGCGGGCAGGCCGACGCGGCCCGGGTGAAGGAGCTGATCCTGGAGAAGCTCGGCGTCAGCGAGGGCTGACCGCGACCTCAGGCACGGGGGATGCACCGGTCCCGGTGCATCCCCCTCGGCATGCCCGCCGACCGGAGGCGCTACGCTCCCCGGCCATGAGTGGACGCCCTGATTCCGATACACAACCGGAGACAGCCGAGGTCACGGACTCAGCGACCACGCAGGTGGAGCACGACGAGGACCCGGCCTACGAGGACCCGGCCTACGAGGACCCGGCCTATGAGGCCCGGCGGGCCCGCTGGACCGCCGCCACGACGGGAGCCCTGCTGACCCTGGCGGGCCTGGCCGCGGCGCTGCTCCGCGCGACCGGTCCCGCCCCCGCCCTGGTCCCGCTCGCCTACGCCTGCGGGGCCGCCGTCTGCGCCCTGGCCGCCTTCCTGGGCTCCCGGGGCCGCACCCGTCGGGCGCTGTGGCTGCTGATCGCCGGCGTGATGGTGATGGCGCTGGGGGACCAGTTCGACTGAGTGACAGAGTTCACCGGATTGTCATGTGAGGTGCCTCCCACTGTTGTGAACAACCCCACGAACCCGACAAACGATCTTTTCGGCCTGTAAGAGTGGCTGGGCATTGCTCATGCGTTCTTTGCGGGTCGTTCAGTGCATGGACGTCTGTTCCCGGCCAAAGATCCACAATCAGTACCTCTGGGAGCTCGTTCGTGGCAGCCCTCGCACGCTGGTGTGTCCAACGCCGTCTGGTCGCCGTCCTGCTGTGGCTCCTCGCCTTCGCCGGGGTCACCGCCGCCGCCTGTGCCGCCGGGTCCGCGTACTCCAACGACTACAAGGTCCCCGGCACCGAGTCCGGCCGCGCCACCCAGCTGCTGCACGAGGGCTTCCCCGGCCTCGGCGGTGACAGCGACACCGTCGTCTGGCACACCACGTCCGGCACGGTGCGCGCCGCCGACGTCGAGCAGACGATGACCCGCACCCTGGAGCGCATCGAGAAGCTGCCCGGCGTCGCCGCCGTGACCAGCCCCTACGACGGCCACGGCGCGGGCCGCGTCAGCGCGGACGGCCGTACGGCGTACGCCACGGTCACCTTCGACGACCAGGCGCAGGACATCGACAAGGCCGAGGCGCAGGCCGTCGTCGACACCGCCAGGGCCGCCGGGAGCGACGGGCTCCAGGTCGAGCTGGGCGGCAGCGCCGTGGGGCTCACCGAGTCCTCCGGCGGACACCTCGCCGAGGTCGTCGGCGTGGTCGTCGCCGCCGTCGTGCTCTTCCTCGCCTTCGGCTCGCTCGCCGCCAGTCTGCTGCCCATCGCCACCGCGCTGGTCGGCGTCGGCACCGCCTACGCGGGGATCGGGCTGCTCGGCCACGCCATGACCGTCGCCGACTTCGCGCCCATGCTCGGCATGCTGATCGGGCTCGGCGTCGGCATCGACTACGCGCTGTTCATCGTGACCCGGCACCGGCGCGGGCTCAAGCGCGGCCTGTCCGTCGCCGAGGCCGCCACCCACGCCGTCGCCACCACCGGTCGCGCCGTCGTCTTCGCGGGTGCCACCGTTTGCATCGCGCTGCTCGGCATGCTGATCCTGCGGCTGAGCTTCCTCAACGGCGTCGCCGTCGCCGCCTGCCTCACCGTGATCCTGACGGTCGCGGCCTCCGTGACCCTGCTGCCCGCCCTGCTGTCCTTCATCGGCCCGCGCGCCCTGAGCCGCCGCGAGCGGCGCCGGCTGGCCGAGCACGGGCCCGAGCCGGAGCTGCCCACCGGCTTCGCCGCCCGCTGGTCCGCCTTCGTCGAGCGCCACCCCAAGGTGCTCGGCGCCGCGGCCCTGGCCGTCATGGCCGTCCTCGCGCTGCCCACGTTCTCCCTGCACCTGGGCACCTCCGACCAGGGCAACGACCCGAAGACGGCCACCACCCGCCAGGCCTACGACCTCCTCGCCGACGGCTTCGGCCCGGGCGTCAACGGCCCCCTCACCCTCGTCACCGAGGTGCACGGCGCCGAGGACCGGCTCGCCCTGGACCAGCTCGACGGCACCCTGCGCGCCACCGAGGGCGTCGCCTCCGTCACGCCGGTGACCTACGGCTCCGGCGGCGACACCGCGTACCTCACCGTCGTACCGGAGTCCGCGCCGCAGTCGCAGCGCACCAGCGACCTCGTCGACCGGCTGCGCGAGGAGGTGCTGCCGCGCGCCGAGGCCGGGACCTCCCTCGATGTGCAGGTCGGCGGTGTGACGGCCGGCTACGACGACTTCGCCGACGTCATCGTCGGCAAGCTGCCGGTCTTCGTCGGCGCCGTGATCGGGCTGGGCTGCCTGCTGCTCCTGCTGGCGTTCCGGTCGGTCGGCATCCCGCTCAAGGCCGCCGCCATGAACGTGGCCGCCGTCGCCGCCGCCTTCGGCGTCGTCGTCGCGATCTTCCAGTGGGGCTGGGGCAGCGACCTGCTCGGGCTGGGCAGCGCCGGGCCCATCGAGCCCTTCCTGCCCGTGATCATGGTGTCGGTCCTCTTCGGGCTCTCCATGGACTACCAGGTCTTCCTGGTCAGCCGGATGTACGAGGAGTGGCTGGAGACCGGCGACAACCGCCGTGCCGTGCGCGTCGGCCTCGCCGAGACCAGCCGGGTGATCAACTCGGCGGCGGTCATCATGATCTCCGTCTTCCTCGCCTTCGTGCTCAGCGGCGACCGCGTGATCGCCATGTTCGGCATCGCGCTCGCCACCGCCGTCGCCCTCGACGCCTTCGTCCTGCGTACGCTCCTCGTCCCCGCGCTGATGCACCTGCTCGGCGGCGCCAACTGGTGGCTGCCCCGCTGGCTCGACAAGCGCCTGCCGCGCATCAGCATCGAGCCGCCCGAGTCCCGTGCCGCCCATGAGAGGCTGGCCGCCGCGACGGACGCCGAGGTGGCGGACGTCCTGGCGGAGGAGGAGCGCGGGCGGGATGTACGCGATATCCCTGGGTGACGACCGAGCACAACTGCGGCCCCTGGAGCCCTGGCACGCCGGGGAGTTCCTGGCGCACCTGGAGCGGGGGAGGGAGTTCATCGGGCGCTACATCCCCTTCGGGTCGACCGAGACGGACCTGGCCTCGGCCCGCGCCAAGCTCCAGCGTTACGCCGACATGCGGGCCGCCGACACCGGTTCCCTGCACGGCCTGTGGCTGGACGGGACGCTCGTGGGCGGTGTGCTGTTCCTCAACTTCGACGCGGCGGGCGGCACCTGCGAGGTCGGCTGCTGGCTGGAACCCGCCGCCACCGGGCGCGGCCTCGTCACACGCGCGATGCGGGTGCTCCTCGACTGGGCCGTCGAGGAGCGCGGCATCCACCGCGTGGAGTGGGTCGCCGCCTCCGGGAACCAGGCCAGCATCAACGTCGCCCGGCGGCTCGGCATGACCCGGGACGGGGTGCGGCGCGCGGCCCACCTTCACCACGGGGTGCGGCACGACCTCGAGGTGTGGTCCGTGCTCGCGCCCGAGTGGCGCGCCGCACGCGCGCGTGCCACCGGCCACGCGCGTTAAGGAACCTCTCAGAGAGCGTCCGTACGGTGCCGGGCATGGGAACCAGGACAGTGGACGAGACCGCGGCCGCCGAGGCCGGGACCGACGAGGAGACGGTGCGGGCCACCGGCTCCGAGGAGAGCACCGAGGGCACCGCGGCCGGGCCCGCCACCGGGGAGGGCCCCTTGGGCACCGGGCAGGGAGCCGGCGCGATCGTGTCCGTGGCCCTCGGCGTCGTCTCGCTCACCGGAAGCTGGCTCGGCACCGTGGCCGCCGCCCGTGAGACCCTCATCGGCCAGCTGCGGACCGCCTCGACCGCGGGCGTCGGCAAGCAGGTCCAGGAGGTGTACGGCGACGCCTGGCACACCAGCGCGCTGTGGGGCGGCCTGTTCGCGCTGACCGCGCTGGTCGTCGGCGTCGTGGTGCTGGCCAGGCCCGCCTTCGGGGTGCCCGGCCGGCCACAGGCGCCGTGGATCAGGTCGGCTGCCTGGGCGGGCGTCACCCTCGGCGTGATCGGCCTGCTCCTGGCCGTCCTGAAGTACACCGACGTCCTGCTCGGACTGCCCGCCACGGGCTGAGCCACCGCAGGTCCCGAGGGGTCTTAGGGCATCCGTAAGCACCTTACGGAGCACCTGAGGCCCCTCCCGCGCGTCTAAGGCCCCGGCCGCCGCCGAAGATGCGGAACTTACCCGATGTGGCGGACCCGCCTGGGAGACGAAGGTGGAGGCATCGCAGCAAGCGAAGGCTCCACCGACCTCTCACCAGGAGAACACCGTGTTCGAGTACGAACTCCAGCAGTCCCGTTCCGCCGAACTCATCCGCCGGGCCGAGCACGAGCGGCTGGTCCGCGAGGCCACCCGCGCCCGCCGCGCCGCCCGCCGCGCAGCGGCCCACGACACCGCCGGGGCGGAGAGCCATACCCGCCGCTCCCGCCGGTACCGATTCGCCCGCACGGCATGAGTGCGCGGGCGCGGGAGGGCGGCCGCACCGGGGACGGCCGCCCTCCCGCGAGGGCCTGGTTCCGGCCAGGGGACGCCCCTCGCAGCCAGGGCGCTCGTGCCGCGGGAGCCGCCCCGTGAAAACAAGTGCCGCGCTGTCACTGCCGCATGCGATGCTCAGGACCGTGCAGACCAGGTCCGTCAGTCCCGTGTTCGTCGGCCGTGGCGACGAGTTGGGCACCTTGAACGACGCGCTCGCCCGGGCTGCCGCGGGCGAGCCGCAGGCGCTGCTCCTCGCCGGCGAGGCCGGCGTCGGCAAGACCCGCCTCGTCGAGGAGTTCGCCACCGCCGCGCACCGCCGGCAGGCCGTCGTCGCGCTCGGCGGCTGTGTGGAGATCGGCGCCGACGGGCTGCCCTTCGCACCGTTCTCCACCGCCCTGCGGGCCCTGCGCCGCGAACTGCCCGACCAGCTGGCCGCAGCGGCCGCCGGGCAGGAGGACGAACTCGCCCGGCTGCTGCCCGAGCTGGGCACCGCCGCCGCCCGGGAATCGGCCCGCCACGACGAGGAGGCCATGGCCCGCCTCTTCGAGCTCACCGCCCGCCTGCTGGAGCGGGTCGCCGCCGACCACACCGTCGTCCTGGTCCTGGAGGACCTGCACTGGGCGGACGCCTCCACCCGCCACCTGCTCGCCTACCTCTTCCGCACGCTGCGCACGGGCCGCCTCGTCGTCCTGGCCACCTACCGCTCCGACGACATCCACCGCCGCCACCCGCTGCGTCCGCTGCTCGCCGAACTCGACCGGCTGCGCACGGTCCGCCGTATCGAGCTGGGCCGCTTCACCCGCGACGAGGTCGGCCGCCAGATCGCCGGCATCCTGGAGCGGGAACCCCACCCCGACGAGGTCGACGAGATCTTCGAACGCTCCGACGGCAACGCCTTCTTCGTCGAGGAACTCGCCGTCGCCGCCCACCAGGGCTGCCGCACCGGCCTGACCGACTCGCTGCGCGACCTGCTCCTGGTCCGCGTCGAGAGCCTGCCGGAGAGCGCCCAGCGGGTCGCGCGGATCGTCGCCGAGGGCGGATCCACCGTCGAGTACCCGCTGCTGGCCGCCGTCGCCGGGCTCGCCGAGGACGACCTCATCGAGGCCCTGCGGGTCGCCGTCAACGCCAACCTCCTCCTCACCGCCCCCGGCGGCGACGGTTACCGCTTCCGCCACTCCCTGGTCCGCGAGGCCGTCAGCGACGACCTGCTGCCCGGCGAGCGCTCCCGCATCAACCGCCGCTACGCCGAAGCGCTGGAGGACGACCCGGCACTCGTCCCCGCCGACGAACGGATCATGCGCCTGGCCAGCTACTGGTACCACGCCCACGACGCCGCCAAGGCCCTGCCCGCCGTCCTGGACGCCTCCGCCGAGGCCCGCCGCCGGCACGCCTACGCCGAGCAACTGCGGCTCCTGGAACGGGCGATGGACCTGTGGGACGCCGTCCCCGCCGAGATACGGCGGACCCTGCGCCCCGCCGACTACACCGAGGCATACCCCCCGCCCCGGCCCGAAGGCCCGTTGCGCTACCTCGACCTGATGGCCGAGGCCGCCGTCGCCGGACGGCTGTGCGGGGAGCGCGAACGCGCCCTGAAGATCACCAAGCGGGCCCTGCGCCTGCTGGAGCAGGAGCCCGATCCGCTGCGCGCCGCCTGGTTCTGGGTCCAGCGCTCCCGGCTGACCCAGGCCCTGGCCCGCGGCGACGGCTGGGCCGAACTCGGCACCGCCCAGGACCTGGTGCGCGGCCTTCCCCCGTCCGAGGTGCACGCCGAGGTGCTCGCGCTGGCCGCGGGCTGGTCGATGCTGCACGAGCCGGGCCCCGACGCGATGGCCGCCGCCGAACGCGCCGTCGAGTACGCGCGCATGGTCGGCGCCGACGACATCGAGCTGAACGCCCGCCTCACCCTCGGCGGCCTCATGGTCGACGCGGGCGCCGTGGAGACCGGCCTCGCCGAGATGTACGAGGTCAAGGAACGGGCGGCGCAGCTCGGCGCGACGGGCGTGCTCAGCCGCAGCTACATCAACCTGCCCTCCGTCCTGGAGGGCGTCGGCCGCTCGAAGGAGGCGGTGGACATCCTCCGGGAGGGCGTCCGGCTCACCCGCAGGCTGGGCCGGCTGGACTCCGACGGCTGGGTGTGGGGCAACCTCGCCGAGTCGCTGCACTCGCTGGGCCGCTGGGACGAGGCCGTCGAGGCCGCCGCCAACGCCCAGGGCATGGAGCAGAGCGCCAAGCCGCGCACCGGCGGTCTGCTGCGCCTGGCCCACCTGGCCTTCGACCGGGGCGACCTCGCCGAGGCCGCCCGCCACCTGAACGCCGCCCGGTCCTGCTTCGGCACCCACGACCCCATGCCGCAGTACACCCTGCCGATGAGCTGCCTCGCCATCGGTCTGGCCGCGGCCGAGGGCCGTCTCGCCGACGCCCGCGCCGAACTGCTCACCGTGCTCGCCGCGGGATTCCCGCCCGGCCTCCAGCGCTACGGCTGGCCGCTGCTGCTCACGGCCACCACCGCCGAGGCCGACGCCCTCGCCGACCCGGCCGCGGAAGCCGGCCGCCCGGACATCCTCGACCGTATCCGCCAGGCCGCGAAGACCCTGGCCGCCGGGGTTCCCGTGTGGCAGGCGTACGACCAGTGGCTGCGCGCCGAACTGCTGCGCGCGGAAGGCCGGCCCTCCCCAGGCGAGTGGACCGCGGCGGTCACCGCCCTGGAGCCGTTGGAGCGGCCCTACGATCTGGCGCGCGTCCGCTACCGGCTCGCCGAGGCGCTGCTGGCCTCCGGTGCGGGCGAGGACGAGCGGGCCCGGGCCACGGAGCTGCTCCGGCTGGCCGGCGCCGTCGCCGACCACCTCGGCGCCCGGCCGCTCGCCGACGCCGCCGCCCAGCTCGCCCAGCGCGCCCGGCTCCCCGTCGGCAGGGCCCCGGAGCCGGTGCTCGCCCCTGCCGACCCGGCCGAGGCGCTCGGCCTCACCAGCCGGGAACGCGACGTGCTGCGCCTGGTCGCCGCCGGCCGCACCAACCGGCAGATCGCCGAGGAGCTGTTCATCTCCCCGAAGACCGCGAGCGTCCACGTCTCCAACATCCTCGCCAAGCTCGGCGTCGCCGGCCGGGGCGAGGCGGCGGCGGTGGCGCACCGGGTGGGGCTGGTTCCGGCCGGAACAGCCACCTCGCGGACCACGGGCTGAGGCTTACGCTGTCAGGGATACCGCGGCCGAGGGAGGCCTTCGTGTTCAACGTCTTCGAAGAACTGTTCGCACCCGGCCGCAAGCACACCCGCGACGAGCAGAAACGGCTGGAGCTGACCCGGGAGGACGTCGGGGACGGTGACCCGGGCCGGGGGCCGATAGACCTGGCCTCGGGGGTCGTCGTCGTACGACCGCCCGCCCAGGATCCGGACAGCACTTCGCACAGTGCCAAGCCGGGATGCTCGGCGAAGATAAAGAAAGCCTGGTAACGAAAGGACGAAAGATGCGTGCAGCGGAGCTGGCGGCACCTGGCGGGGGACCCGACGGCCCGCCGTGGCTCGGCATCGTCTTCGGCGTCCTCGTGGTGATCGGAGCTGTCTTCTTCGCCGTGAGCCTCCTGCGAGGCCGCGGAAAGTAAAGACAGAGGATCGGCGGCGCAGCCTACCGAAGTTCCTTTCGTGAACAACTACTTCACCTGCACCTCCAGGATCCGGTCATCGCCGTTCTCCGGGTTGCCCCGGCCGTCCGTGTTGCTGGTGGTCAGCCACAGCCTGTCGCCGCCCGCCGGAACCACCGTGCGCAGCCGGCCGTACTCGCCCTCGAGGAAGGCCTGCGGGTCCGCCGAGGCCTCCGTGCCCTTCAGGGGGATACGCCACAGGCGCTCGCCGCGCAGGCCCGCCATCCAGACCGAGCCCTGGGCGTAGGCGATGCCGCTGGGGGAGGCCTCGTCGGTGCTCCACTGGGCGATCGGGTTGCGGAAACGGGTGTCGTCGGATCGGCCCTCGGCCTCGGGCCAGCCGTAGTTGCCGCCCGGCTTGATCGCGTTCAGCTCGTCCCAGGTGTTCTGCCCGAACTCCGCGGCGAACAGGCGCTGCCTGCTGTCCCAGGCCAGGCCCTGCACATTGCGGTGGCCGAACGAGTAGACGGGCGAGTTGGGGAAGGGGTTGCCGGGGGCCGGCTCGCCCTCCGGGGTCAGGCGCAGGATCTTGCCGCCCGTGGACTTCCTGTCCTGGGACAGGCCGGTGTCGCCGCTCTCGCCCGTGCCCACGTACAGCATCCGGTCCGGGCCGAAGGCGATCCGGCCGCCGTTGTGGATCACGCCCTTGGGGATGCCCTTGAAGATCGTGTCCGGGGCGCCCAACTGCTCGCCGGAGGGCTTGCTCTCGTCGTACAGCATTCGGACGACGCGGTTGTCCGAGGCCGAGGTGAAGTACGCGTAGACCATGTGGTCGGAGGCGTAGCCGGGGGAGAGCGCGATGCCGAGCAGGCCGCCCTCGCCGGCCGCGGAGACCCCCGGCACCTCGCCCAGCTCGGTCTTCCTGCCGGTCCTGTCGTCGACGCGCACGATCGTGCCCTCGTCCCGGGAGGAGACGAGCAGGTCACCGTCCGGCAGCGGGGCCAGCCCCCAGGGGCTGTCGAGGCCGGTGGCGACCGTGCGGAGCACCTTCACGGAGCCCTGCGCGGGAGGAGCCTGCTCGGTGGCCTGCCCGGTGGCCCGCCCCGACGGGTCCGCCTGCCCGGCCGTCCTGCCCGGAGTGGGCGCACCGCCCCGGCCGCCCGCCGCACCCCCGTCGCCGGAGGAGCAGCCGGCCGTCAGCAGGAGCGTGGCCGCGGCCAACACGGCCGTCACAGCTCGATGTTGCACGATCTCGGTCCCTTCGACGCGGACGGGTTCTCCCTGTCATACACCGCCCGCACCTCACAAGTTCCCGATCACCCGAACCCGAACCCGCCAGTGCCCTGGCCACCGCCCCTTGGGGACCCGGCGCTGCCGTCCGGCGCCCGCAACCGCCACCGTGCAGGCCCGGGCACCCGCGCCGGGCCGTACGCCACCGCCGAACGGCCGCCCACCGCCCGCCCCGGGCCGGCCCGGCCTCGGTGGGCGGGTCACGACGGGCTGGTGCCTGGGACGCGGGGGTGAGCGCCGGCGCCTCAAGCCCGGGGGCCGCGCCCCGGCCCGGCCCCGGGGGGCGTCCGGCGGCGCCGCTCGGGGGGCGCTCAGTCCCACGACCCCTGCGCCGCCGGCAGTTCCGCCACCTCCGCCAGATCCTCGGCCGTCAGGCGCAGGGCCGCCGAGGCCGCGTTCTGGGTCACCCAGCGCTCGTGCTTCGCGCCCGGGACAGGAACCACGTGCCGGCCCTGGGCCAGGACCCAGGCCAGTGCCACCTGCGCCGGCGTAACGTGCTCGCCGTGCCGGGCGGCTATCCGGCGTAGGCCCGCCACGATCGGCTGGTTGGCGGCCATCATCTCGGCCGTGAAGCGGGGGTGCCGGGCGCGGACGTCGTCCGCCTCGAAACCCTCGCCGGGCGTCAGCGTGCCGGTCAGGAAGCCGTTGCCGAGCGGCATCGCGGCGAGGAAGCCGACCCCGCGCGCCTCGCACCACGGCAGCAGCGCCTCCAGGGCCTCCGGCGACCACACCGACAGCTCGGCCTCCACCGCGCTGACCGGGAACACCTGCTGCACCCGCTCCAGCTGCCGGATCGTCGCGTCGTGCAGCCGCGTACCCGGGCGGCGCGCCGAGCGCGCCCCGACCGCGCACAGCCCCAACGCCCGTACCTTCCCGGCCTGGACGAGCTCCGCCATCGCGCCCCAGGTCTCCTCCACCGGGACCTCCGGGTCGGCGCGGTGCAGCTGGTACAGGTCGATGACATCCGTCTGGAGACGGCGCAGCGACGCGTCGCAGGCCCGCCTGACGTACCCGGGACGGCCGTTGGCCACGAGGTGCTGGTCGCCCACCAGCAGACCGACCTTCGTCGACACGAACGCGTCGGCCCGCCGCTGCTTCAACACCCGCCCCAGCAGCAGCTCGTTGGTGAACGGGCCGTACATGTCGGCCGTGTCCAGCAGGGTCGAGCCCAGGTCGAGCGCCCGGTGCACCGCCCTGAGCGACTCCTCGCCGCGCCGCCGCGAAGCGCTGTACGCCCAGCTCATCGGCATGCACCCGAGTCCGACGGCCCCCACCGCGAGGGTCGCCGCCCCGATCGTCCTGCGCTCCACCTGGTCGTGACCCTCCCTCGTACGGCCACCCCAACCTAACCTCTGCCGTCCGACGCCCCTGACATAGCCTCCGACCATGACTGCTGACGTGTGGCTGCCCCTCCCGCAGGACGAGATCGACGGGCTCCCCGAGGGCCTGAACTACCGTTTCTGGAACGGCGAGGAGTTCCCCGCCGACCCGGCCGACTGCGCCTTCTACGTCGTCCCCTACATGAAGCCCAGCCCGCTGTGCGTACGCCCCCTGCCCCGGATGACGTCCGTACAGGTCGTGCAGACCCTGTCCGCCGGCATCGACCACGTCGAACCCGGGCTGCACCACCTGCGCCCGGGGGTGACGCTGTGCAACGCGCGCGGCGTGCACGAGGCCAGCACCGCCGAACTGACGCTCGCGCTGATCCTGGCGTCGCTGCGCGGCATCCCCGACTTCGTCCGGGCGCAGGACAGGGGAGAGTGGCTCGGCGGTTTCCGGCCCGCCCTGGCCGACCGGAACGTCCTCATCGTGGGATACGGGTCCATCGGCGCGGCCATCGAGGACCGGCTCGTGCCTTTCGAGGTGGCGCGTGTGGCGCGCGTCGCGCGCTCCGAGCGCACCACGGCGCGCGGGCATGTGCACCCGCTCACCGAACTGCCCGCCCTGCTTCCGGAAGCGGACGTCGTCATCCTCTCCACGCCCCTCACCGAGTCCACCCGCGGGCTGGTCGACGAGGGTTTCCTGGCGCGGATGAAGGACGGCGCGCTGTTGGTGAACGTCTCCCGCGGGCCCGTCGTCGACACCAAGGCCCTGCTCGCCGAGCTGGACCGTGGCCGGATCCGTGCGGCCCTCGACGTCACCGACCCCGAGCCCCTGCCGGCCGAACACCCCCTGTGGCGTGCGCCCGGCGTGCTCATCAGCCCGCACGCCGGCGGACCCACCTCCGCGTTCCTGCCGCGCGCCCGGCGGCTGCTGGTGGACCAGTTGAGGCGTTTCGTGAACCGGGAGCCGCTGCGCAACGTGATCCTGACGACGGGCGCGACCAGCGCGTAAACCCTTTTCGAGTACCGTTCGCGATCCTCCGGACGCGGTGGGTACTCGTATATCGGCCGACCGTCACGGAGAGTAGAGAACCTATGTCCCTGAGTGACGAGACTGGTGTATCGTCCCGACAGGGGCTGCGCCGCGCACCGTTCGGCGCCGGGGATGGAGCACTTCAGACTGTGAGGGGGGCGACGGGCGATGCACGGCCTATGGACGAGCGATCCGACGCGGCGGAGCCGTCGGCTGCGACCCTGGCGAACGGCCGCGCGCAGACGCGGTCGGCACAGCGGCGACCACAGCCATCACAGCGGCCACCGCAGCCACCACAGTCCTCATCACCGCGGGCACGGCAGCCGCAGGAAGCCGGCCCAGGCGGCGCACCGGGACCCTCGGGACGCGGCAGCGGAGCGCACCGGGAGGCCCCGATGAGCGCGCCCACCCCCACCCTCGACGGGGCGCTGCAGGCCCAGCCCGCGCCGGGGACGCTGCTGACCCGGCCGTCGCCCTCCGGCCCCCGGCCGGGTGCGGCCCCCCAGCTCGTCCTGGCCCTGGTCTGCGCCGCCTATGCCGTGGGCGCCGCGTTCGGCTGGGGCTCACAGCGCCTGGCCCTGATCATGGGCGACTTCGGGCTGAGCGCCGCCGCGGGCACCGCCGCCGTGTCCTGTGTCCTCTACGCCCGCAGCCGCTGCATCCGTTTCCGGCCCGCCTGGCTGCTGTTCGGCCTCTCCTCGGCGATGGCGGCCCTGGGCAACCTGGTCTGGGGGTGGTACGAGGTCGTCCTCGGACAGCCCGTCCCCAGCCCCTCGTACGCCGACCTGTTCTTCCTGTGTTTCGCCCCGCCCGCCATCGTGGGGCTGCTGGTGCTCGCCAAGCGGCCCGTGAGGAAGGCCGGCTGGGTCTGCCTCGGGCTGGACGCCTGGCTGATCGGCGGCTCGCTGCTCACCCTGGCCTGGAGCCTCGCGCTCGCCCAGGCCGCGAAGACGGAAGGGCCGGGCGTGGCGCACACCGCGCTGTCGCTGGCGTACCCGCTGCTCGACATCGTGCTGATCAGCATGGTGCTGGCGCTGCACTTCCGGCGCTCGGCGGTGAACCGCACGGCGATCAACACCGCGATCAGCGGCCTGGCGCTGACCCTGATGTGCGACGCCCTGTTCACCTCGCCGCTCATGCACGACAGCTACCGCTCCGGCCAGCTCCTCGACGCCGGCTGGTTCGCGGGCTCGCTGATCCTGGCGTACGCCCCGTGGGCCGCGCCACGCGGCGGGCAGCAGGACGCCGACTGGCAGGGCACCGAGGGGCACACGCGCGTGGCGCACGAGCACGTGCCCGGGCAGCGCGGCGCACCCCCTGCGCACCCGCCGCTGCCGGGCGGCGAGCACGCCCGGTACCCGGTCGCCCGGCCCGTCGCCGGCTCGCTGGCCGCGCTCACGCCGTACCTCGCGGCCGCGGTGTGCACGCTGGGAATCCTCTACAACGTCCTCAACGGCCGCAGCGTGGACCGCGTGGTGCTCATCACCGGCGGCACCGTGGTGCTCGCGCTCGTGGTGCGGCAGGGGATCATGCTGCGGGACAACATCACCCTCACCCAGGAACTGGCGCAGAAGGAGAACCACTTCCGCTCCCTGGTGCAGGGCTCCAGCGACGTCATCATGATCGCCGCGCCCAGTGGCGTCCTCCGGTACGTCTCCCCGGCCGCCGCCGGTGTGTACGGCCGCCCCGCGGAGGAGCTGGTGGGGACGGAACTGGCCGACCTCATCCACCCGGAGGACCTGGGCTGCGTCGTGCACGAGGTGCGCCGCTTCCTCGCCGCCGACCCGGTCGAGGAACCCACCACGCGTATCGAGTGCCGCTTCCGGTCGGGCGACGGCGGCTGGCTGAACGTCGAGTCGACCGTCAACCGCCACCACGGCGGCCTCATCTTCAACAGCCGGGACGTGACCGAGAGAGTGCGGCTGCAGGCGCAGCTCCAGCACAACGCCGAGCACGACCCGCTGACCGACCTGCCCAACCGGGCCCTGTTCACCAGGCGTGTGCAGCAGGCGCTGTCCGGCCGCCGCGCCACCGACCGGGGCCAGGCCCTGCGCAACACGGCCGTGCTCTTCATCGACCTCGACGGTTTCAAGGCCGTCAACGACACGATCGGCCACCAGGCCGGGGACGAACTGCTCGTCCAGGCCGCCCGCAGGCTCCAGGACGCGGTCCGGCAGGGGGACACCGCCGCCCGGCTCGGCGGCGACGAGTTCGCGGCCCTGATCGTCGGCGACACCACCCGCGACCGGTCCGCCCGCGAACGGCACATCGTGGAGCTCGCCGACCGCCTGAGAGGCACCCTGTCGCAGCCGTACCTCATCGACGGCAACGATGTCCGCGTCAACGCCTCCATCGGCGTGGCCTTCGCCGAACCGGGCCTCGGCGCGGGGGAGCTGCTGCGCAACGCCGACCTGGCGATGTACCGCGCCAAGGCGGGCGGCAAGGGCCGCGTCGAGCTGTACAGGCCGCAGATGCAGCAGGACGTCGTACGCAAGAGTGAGCTGGCCACGCGTCTGCGGGCCGCGCTGCACGACGGCGAGTTCGCGCTGCTGCACCAGCCGGTGGTGTGCCTGGCCGACGGCCGGATCACCTCGGTGCACGCGCAGGCGCGCTGGCGCTCCTCACAAGGGGTGCTCTTCACGCCCGCCGAGTTCCTGCGGGTGGCCGAGGACGGCGACAGGACCGCCGAACTGGAGCGGTGGATGCTCCAGAAGGCCGTCGAGCAGGCCGCCGAACGGCACGCGAGGGGCCTGTCCGTGCCGGTGACGGTGCGCACCAGCGCCCGCCGGCTGCTGGACCGGTCACTGCCGCTCGGCTCGGTCGAGGCGCTGCTGACCCGGCACGGGCTGCCGCCCGGGTCGCTGATCGTCGAACTGTCCGACACCGAGTCGAGGGCCGGCCTCGACGAGCTGGAGCGCCGCCTGAACGCGCTCAGGCGGGTCGGGGTCCGGATCTCGCTCGACGGGTTCGGCAGCGGCTGCGCGGCGATCACGGCCCTGAGAAGGCTCCCGGTCGACATCCTCAAGCTCGACCGCGGTCTGGTCGAGGGCGTCGTCGAGTCCGCGCGGCTGCACAAGATCACCAGTGGGCTGCTGAGGATCGCCACCGACCTCGGACTGCAGTCCGTGGCCGAGGGAGTGGATCTTCCCGAACAGGCCGTCGCCCTGCGTGCGATGGGCTGCACCCACGGACAGGGCATGGCCTTCTCCGGCCCGCTGGACGAGTACCGGCTGCGCCGGGCGCTGGACACCGGCCACTACCCGCTGCCGCACGGACCGGCCGAGCCGGCGTTCGCGGGCGGCGCCGTACCACGGGCGTACGGCACGGGGGTGTCCGTGTCCGGGGTGTCCGCCGTCCTGGGAGGTGGCGCCACCCGCCGTTCACATAATGAGACTCCCGTCCCACCCACTTGACAGTGGGGGCGTGCCGGGGGGAGGGTCAGTGCCATGCGCACCCGAATTCTCGTACTTGGAAAGCGCGTCGGCTGACGCTGAGCTCTGACCGCTCAGCGATCCCACCCGGCGCGCTCCCCTCGCTTGCCTTACGGCACGAGGGGTTTTTTGTTGCACGGGCACCAGTCGTGCAGCATACGAAATCCGCCCAAACTTCGCAGCAACCCTCAGCATCGAGAAGAGAATGCCGATGACCGAGCAGGCCTCCGGGGCCCCTCACCCTCAGCCGCGGCCCCGATCCTCAGGACACCAGTCCGCGCCCGAGCACGTCACGGGTGCGCAGTCCCTCATCCGTTCTCTCGAGGAGGTCGGCGCCGACACGGTATTCGGCATTCCGGGCGGTGCGATCCTTCCGGCGTACGACCCGCTGATGGACTCCACCAAGGTGCGCCACGTCCTGGTCCGCCACGAGCAGGGCGCCGGCCACGCGGCCACCGGCTACGCGCAGGCCACCGGCAAGGTCGGTGTCTGCATGGCCACCTCCGGACCGGGCGCCACCAACCTGGTCACCCCGATCGCGGACGCCCACATGGACTCCGTCCCGCTGGTCGCGATCACCGGCCAGGTGGCGTCGAAGGCGATCGGCACCGACGCCTTCCAGGAGGCGGACATCGTCGGCATCACCATGCCGATCACCAAGCACAACTTCCTCGTCACCAAGGCCGAGGACATCCCGAGGGTCATCGCGCAGGCGTTCCACATCGCCTCCACCGGCCGCCCCGGCCCGGTCCTGGTGGACATCGCCAAGGACGCGCTCCAGGCGAAGACCACCTTCTCCTGGCCGCCCACCATGGACCTGCCCGGCTACCGCCCGGTGACCAAGCCGCACGCCAAGCAGATCCGCGAGGCCGCCAAGCTCATCACCCAGGCCAGGCGCCCGGTGCTGTACGTCGGCGGCGGCGTGCTGAAGGCGAAGGCCACCGCGGAACTGAAGGTCCTCGCCGAGCTCACCGGCGCGCCCGTCACCACCACCCTGATGGCGCTCGGCGCGTTCCCCGACCAGCACCCGCAGCACCTGGGCATGCCCGGCATGCACGGCTCGGTCGCCGCCGTCACCGCCCTGCAGAAGGCCGACCTGATCGTCGCCCTCGGGGCCCGCTTCGACGACCGCGTCACCGGCAAGCTGGACAGCTTCGCCCCGTACGCCAAGATCGTCCACGCCGACATCGACCCGGCGGAGATCGGCAAGAACCGGGCCGCCGACGTGCCGATCGTCGGGGACGCCCGCGAGGTCATCGCCGACCTGATCCAGGCCGTGCAGAAGGAGCACAGCGAGGGCCACCGGGGCGACTACACCGCCTGGTGGAACGACCTCGACCGCTGGCGCGAGACCTACCCGCTCGGCTACGACCAGCCCGGCGACGGCTCGCTCTCCCCGCAGCAGGTCATCGAGCGCATCGGGCAGCTCGCCCCTCAGGGCACGATCTTCGCGGCGGGTGTCGGCCAGCACCAGATGTGGGCCGCGCACTTCATCGAGTACGACAAGCCGGGCACCTGGCTGAACTCCGGCGGCGCCGGGACGATGGGCTACGCCGTCCCGGCCGCGATGGGCGCCAAGGCCGGCGCTCCGGACCGCACCGTCTGGGCGATCGACGGCGACGGCTGCTTCCAGATGACCAACCAGGAGCTCACCACCTGCGCGCTGAACAACATCCCGATCAAGGTCGCCATCATCAACAACGGCGCCCTCGGGATGGTCCGCCAGTGGCAGACCCTGTTCTACAACCAGCGGTACTCCAACACCGTGCTGCACTCCGGCCCGCACGACGTCAACCCGGAGGCCCGCGGCACCCGCGTCCCCGACTTCGTGAAGCTGTCGGAGGCCATGGGCTGCTACGCCATCCGCTGCGAGGACCCGGCCGACCTCGACAAGGTGATCGAGGAGGCGAACTCCATCAACGACCGCCCGGTCGTGGTCGACTTCATCGTCCACGAGGACGCGATGGTCTGGCCGATGGTCGCCGCCGGAACCTCCAACGACGAGATCATGGCCGCCCGGGACGTCCGCCCCGACTTCGGCGACAACGAAGACGACTGAGCGAGAGAGACGAACGAGACATGTCCAAGCACACGCTCTCCGTGCTGGTGGAGAACACGCCCGGCATCCTCGCCCGGATCGCCGCGCTGTTCTCCCGCCGCGGCTTCAACATCGACTCGCTCGCCGTCGGCGTCACCGAGCACCCCGACATCTCCCGCATCACCATCGTGGTGAACGTCGAGGACCTGCCGCTGGAGCAGGTGACCAAGCAGCTCAACAAGCTCGTCAACGTGCTCAAGATCGTCGAGCTGGACCCGGCGCAGGCCGTGCAGCGCGAACTCGTCCTGGTGAAGGTGCGCGCCGACAACGAGACGCGCTCCCAGATCGTCGAGATCGTCCAGCTGTTCCGTGCCAAGACCGTGGACGTCTCCCCGGAGGCCGTCACCATCGAGGCCACCGGCAGCAGCGACAAGCTCTCCGCGATGCTGAAGATGCTGGAGCCGTACGGCATCAAGGAGCTCGTCCAGTCCGGCACGATCGCGATCGGCCGTGGCGCACGTTCGATCACGGACCGGTCGCTGCGCGCCCTGGACCGGTCGGCGTAACACCCGAGGCGGGCGGTCGGCGCGTCGCCGGCCGCCCGTATTCCGAGACCCCGAGACTTCCCTTCCGCCCCCCGTCATACGGTGGGACGCAACACCTGTACTCCCGAGGAGAGAACCCAAAGTGGCCGAGCTGTTCTACGACGCCGACGCCGACCTGTCCATCATCCAGGGCCGCAAGGTCGCGGTCATCGGTTACGGCAGCCAGGGCCACGCCCACGCCCTGTCGCTGCGCGACTCCGGCGTCGACGTGCGCGTCGGTCTGCACGAGGGCTCCAAGTCCAAGGCCAAGGCCGAGGAGCAGGGCCTGCGCGTGGTGACGCCCTCGGAGGCCGCCGCCGAGGCCGACGTCATCATGATCCTCGTCCCGGACCCGATCCAGGCCCAGGTGTACGAGGAGCACATCGCCCCGAACCTCAACGACGGCGACGCCCTGTTCTTCGGCCACGGCTTCAACATCCGCTTCGGCTTCATCAAGCCCCCGGCCGGCGTGGACGTCTGCATGGTCGCCCCGAAGGGCCCGGGCCACCTGGTCCGCCGCCAGTACGAGGAGGGCCGCGGCGTGCCCTGCATCGCCGCCGTCGAGCAGGACGCCACCGGAAGCGCCTTCGCGCTGGCCCTGTCGTACGCCAAGGGCATCGGCGGCACCCGCGCCGGCGTCATCAAGACGACCTTCACCGAGGAGACCGAGACCGACCTGTTCGGCGAGCAGGCCGTGCTGTGCGGTGGTACGGCCGCGCTGGTGAAGGCCGGTTTCGAGACGCTGACCGAGGCGGGCTACCAGCCGGAGATCGCCTACTTCGAGTGCCTGCACGAGCTGAAGCTGATCGTGGACCTCATGTACGAGGGCGGCCTGGAGAAGATGCGCTGGTCGATCTCCGAGACCGCCGAGTGGGGCGACTACGTCACCGGCCCGCGCATCATCACCGACGCCACCAAGGCCGAGATGAAGAAGGTCCTCGCCGAGATCCAGGACGGCTCGTTCGCGCAGCAGTGGATGGACGAGTACCACGGCGGCCTGAAGAAGTACAACGAGTACAAGCAGCAGGACTCCGAGCACCTGCTGGAGACCACCGGCAAGGAGCTGCGCAAGCTCATGAGCTGGGTGAACGAGGAGGCGTAAGCCTCACGGCCGGGGGCCGGGGCGTGTGGCTCCGGCCCCTTTGGCGAACCCGGGGTAACGTCGGTGGTACGGCGTTGTCCCACCCGTCCGCCCACGGACGGGTGATCCTTGTGAAGTGGCGTAAGACGACGCCCTCGGCGCCACTACACTGCTGCACTAATACGCGTCAGGCCCACAGCGTCGTGCGTCTTCCACGCGGCCACCACCCCTCCACCGCCTGCGGCCGTCGGGACGGCCGTCCGCAGCACTGGACTTGTGAGGACTCACGTGAGCTCGAAACCAGTCGTACTCATCGCTGAAGAGCTGTCGCCCGCCACCGTCGACGCGCTCGGGCCGGACTTCGAGATCCGCCACTGCAACGGAGCGGACCGGGCCGAGCTGCTCCCGGCCATCGCCGACGTGGACGCGATCCTGATCCGTTCGGCCACCAAGGTCGACGCCGAGGCGATCGCCGCGGCGAACAAGCTCAAGGTCGTCGCACGAGCCGGCGTCGGCCTGGACAACGTGGACGTCTCCGCCGCCACCAAGGCCGGCGTGATGGTCGTCAACGCCCCGACCTCGAACATCGTGACCGCCGCCGAGCTCGCCTGCGGTCTGATCCTCGCCACGGCGCGCAACATCCCGCAGGCGAACGCCGCGCTGAAGAACGGCGAGTGGAAGCGCAGCAAGTACACGGGCGTCGAGCTGGCGGAGAAGACCCTGGGTGTCGTGGGTCTGGGCCGGATCGGCGCCCTCGTCGCCCAGCGCATGTCCGCCTTCGGCATGAAGGTCGTCGCCTACGACCCCTATGTGCAGCCCGCCCGGGCCGCGCAGATGGGCGTGAAGGTGCTGTCGCTGGACGAGCTGCTCGAGGTCTCCGACTTCATCACCGTCCACCTGCCCAAGACCCCCGAGACGCTCGGCCTGATCGGCGAGGAGGCGCTGCGCAAGGTCAAGCCGAGCGTGCGCATCATCAACGCCGCGCGCGGCGGCATCGTCGACGAGGAGGCGCTGTACTCCGCCCTCAAGGAGGGCCGGGTCGCCGGTGCCGGTCTCGACGTGTACGCCAAGGAGCCCTGCACGGACTCCCCGCTGTTCGAGTTCGACCAGGTCGTGTGCACCCCGCACCTCGGCGCGTCCACGGACGAGGCGCAGGAGAAGGCGGGCATCGCGGTGGCCAAGTCGGTGCGGCTCGCGCTCGCCGGTGAGCTGGTGCCGGACGCGGTGAACGTCCAGGGCGGGGTCATCGCCGAGGACGTCAAGCCGGGCCTGCCGCTCGCCGAGCGCCTCGGCCGGATCTTCACCGCGCTCGCCGGTGAGGTCGCGGTCCGCCTCGACGTCGAGGTGTACGGCGAGATCACCCAGCACGATGTGAAGGTGCTGGAGCTGTCCGCCCTCAAGGGCGTCTTCGAGGACGTCGTCGACGAGACGGTGAGCTACGTCAACGCCCCGCTGTTCGCCCAGGAGCGCGGTGTCGAGGTGCGGCTGACCACCAGCTCCGAGTCGCCCGACCACCGCAACGTGGTGACCGTGCGCGGCACCCTCGCCGACGGCGAGGAGGTCTCGGTGTCCGGCACGCTGGCCGGCCCCAAGCACCTGCAGAAGATCGTCGCGGTCGGCGACTACGACGTCGACCTGGCGCTTGCCGACCACATGGTGGTGCTCAAGTACGAGGACCGCCCGGGTGTCGTCGGCACGGTCGGCCGTATCCTCGGCGAGTCCGGGATCAACATCGCCGGCATGCAGGTCTCGCGTGCCGTGGCCGGCGGCGAGGCCCTCGCGGTGCTCACCGTCGACGACACGGTCCCGCAGAACGTGCTGTCCGAGGTCGCGGCGGAGATCGGCGCGACGTCGGCCCGGTCGGTGAACCTGGTCTGAGGCGCACAGACCCCGGGGCCGGGTGGGCGGAGGAACCTCCGCCCACCCGGCCCTTCGTCATACCAGGGCCTTGTCGGGCTGCTGTTCCCCGGCCGTCTCCCGGGCGTGGACGCGGCGCAGCGTCACCGTGGCCAGGACCGCGGCGCCCGCCAGCAACACCGACCCGGCGACCGACGCCGCGTGCATCCCGCCGGTGAACGCCTCCCGGGCCGCGGCCGCCAGGGCGTCTCCCGCGCGCCCCGGCAGCTGCCCGGCGACCCCCAGCGCGCCGCCCAGGGTCTCCCTCGCCGCGGCCGGCGCGGAGTCCGGCATCGCGTGGCGGTAGACCGCCGTGCCGACGGAGCCCAGGGCCGCCATGCTCAGGGCCCCGCCGAACTCCGTACCTGTCTCCAGCAGGGAGGAGGCCGCGCCCGCCCGCTCCGCCGGTGCGCTGCCCAGCGCCAGGTCGGCCAGCTGGGCCGTCGCGGTGACGATCCCGCAGGCCATGACGGCACACGCGGCCAGCAGCAGCCACAGCGCGTTCGTGCCGGTCAGGGCCAGCATCACATAGCCGGCGGCGGCGAGCGCGAAGCCTGCGGCCACGACGTACGCCCGAGGGGTGCCCCGCTGCACGAACCGGGTGCCGACCGGGGCGGCGAGGGCGATGGGCACCGACGGCAGCAGGCCCCACAGCGCGGCCTCCAGGGCGCTTTTGTCCAGGACCGACTGGAGGTACTGCGTGGTGAAGTAGGCCGAGCCCATCATGCCGAACGCGGCGACCAGGTTGAGGGCGACCGCGGGGCTGAACCCGGGGCGCCGGAAGAGGTCCGGGGCGACGAGCGGCGCGGCCGTGGTGCGCTGGCGGTGCACGAACAGCGCGGCGAAGAGCAGGCCGACCGTCACCGACAGCACGTACCGGACCTGCCAGCCCTGCGCGGCGATCTCCTTCAGGCCGTAGATGACGGGCAGCACGGCGGCCATGGACAGCGGCACGCTCAGCCGGTCGAAGCGCCCGGGCGCCGGGTTCCTCGACTCCGGCAGCAGCACCGGGCCGAGGACGAGCAGCAGGGCCATCGCGGGCAGGTTGACCAGGAAGACCGAGCCCCACCAGAAGTGCTCGACGAGGACGCCGCTGAGCACCGAGCCCAGCGCGATACCGGCCGTCATCACCCCGGACCACAGGCCGATCGCCTTCGCCCGCTGGGCCGGGTCGGTGAACATCGTGCGGACCAGCGCCATCGTCGACGGCATCAGGGTCGCCCCGCCGATGCCGAGCACGGCGCGGGCGGCGATCAGCGTCTCGGCGCTGCTCGCGTACGCCGCGACGAGCGAGGCCGTGCCGAAGGCGGCGGCGCCGAGCAGCAGGAGCCTGCGGCGGCCGATGCGGTCACCGAGGGAGCCCATCGTCATCAGCAGGCCGGCCAGGACGAAGCCGTAGATGTCGAAGATCCACAGCTGCTGGGTCCCGGTCGGTTCCAGGTCGGCGCTGATCGCGGGGATCGCGAAGTACAGGACGGAGACGTCCATCGAGACCAGCAGCAGCGGAAGCATCAGCACGGCCAGCGCGGTCCACTCACGGCGTCCGGCCCGCGCCGGGGGGTTCGGGTTCGGTGTCATGCCGGGGACTGTACGCACGTCTTAAACAGCTGTCTACTACGGCTGTATAAATCAGCCGTCTAGGACGCTCGTATGGGCCCGGGTAGGGTGAGGCGGCATGGGACACCGTGAGGATCTGCTCGAAGGCGCCAAGCGCTGCCTGCTCGCCAAGGGGTTCGCCCGCACGACGGCGCGCGACATCGTCAAGGAGTCGGGGACCAACCTGGCGTCGATCGGCTACCACTACGGCTCGAAGGACACCCTGCTCGCCCAGGCGTACATCGCGCTGGTCGGGGAGATGGGCGACGCCTTCCAGGGCGACGGGACCGCCGTGAGCACCACCGAACCCGGCTCGCCCGAGCGGTTCCGGGAGGTGTGGTCGAACATCATCGCCACCCTGCGCGAGCCCATGTGGCGCCTGAGCATGGAGATCCTCGTGATGGGCGACCAGCTGCCCGAGGTGCGCGACCATCTCTCCCGCGCCCAGCGCGAAGCCGGGCGGGGCCTGATCCCCCTGCTCATGGGCGGGCGGGAGGAGGACGTGCCGGACGAGGTCGCGGACACCCTCGGCGCGTTCTACGTGACCCTGATGACGGGTCTCATCGCGCAGTGGACCTTCGACGCGAAGACCGCGCCCACCGCCGACCAGCTCACCGAGGGACTGCGTCGGATGATCGAGGCCGCCACGCGGACGTGACCCGCCCGTCGCGCCTCTCGGCCACCCGGCCGGCGAAGTGCCGGACGAAGGCCCGGTCGTGGCAGACGAACGGCCAGGAGGCCGCGGCGCCGCCCCGGGGCCGGCCTCAGCCCGCCGTCAGCCGCGTCCCCTTGAGCGCCATGTGCAGCAGCAGCCGGTCCTCCCCGTCGTCCAGGTCCAGGCCCGTGAGCTTCTCGACCCGGGAGAGGCGGTAGTACAGGGTCTGGCGGTGGATGCCCAGTTCGGCGGCGGTGCGGGCGGCCTGGCCGGCGCAGTCGAGGTAGACCTCGGCGGTGCGGGCCAGTTCCCGGTGGGCGGGTGAGAGGAGGGGACGTACGGCCGGGTCCTGGGCGGCCTCCGGAGGCAGTGCGGTGAGCAGGCGGAACGGGCCGATCGACGCCCACTCGGCGACCGGGCCGAAGCGGGGTTCGGCCAGGGCGGCACGGGCCGCCGCGGAGGCCTCCCGCCAGGCCGCGCCCAGCTCGGCGAGGCCGGTGCGGGGCACGGCGACCCCGGCGGCGACACCGCCGGCGGCCGTGCTGCCGGGCGCGGCGGGCGGCCGCTCCAGCAGCCGCGCGGCCGCCGAGAGCGCCGGGCTCGGCGCGGACGCCGAGCGCAGCCGCAGCAGCAGCGCCAGGCACAGGTCCGTCGCCCCCCACGGCACCGTGCACAACGCCGTGGCCCCCGGCACCGTACGGACCGACGGGGCGTCGTCCGGGTCGGCCGAGGGCCAGGGGGCCACGCACACCACCGTGTGCAGGCCGTCGGCGCGCGGGCCGAGCGCGGTGCGCAGCTCGGCGATCGCCATGTCCCGCTGCCAGTCGCGCTCCGCCGTCAGCACGGCCCGCAGCTCCCTGCTCAGATCGGCCCCGTGCTGCGCCTCGTCCGCGAGCAGGGCGCCGATCCGGGCCGTCACCCGCATGGCGGCAGCCAGCTGTGCCTGACCCGGGCCCGGGTCGTCGTCCAGCAGCCAGACGTAGCCGAGGACGACCCCCCGATGGCGTACGGGCAGGCAGACGCGGCCCCGGTACACCCCCGCCTCCGGTGACGGCGGGATGCGGACCGGGCCGGTGGCCCGGGTGATGCCGAACCCCTCGAACCAGGCCCGCACCGCCGGTGTCGAACGGCGGGTGAGGATCGAGCGGGTGCGCACCGGGTCCAGGGCCGACGGATCGAGGTCGCCCTCGGCGTCGTACGCGCCGAAGGCGATCAGCTCGAAGTCGCGGTTCTCCAGCGTCGCCGGTGCGCCGAGTAGCTCGGAGATCTCGTCCACCAGCTCCTGGTAGTCAGCCCTGTAGTCCGACGTCACCCGGGCATTCTCCCGCATCCCGCCGCCGCCTTCATACATCTGTCTGAGATCTGCGGCACGGATGCGTGACAGCTGTCGATGGCCGACGATCGGAGGGATCCTTAGGTTTCACGGTGGTTCTCCGTGCCGTACCCGGAACGCCGGGTCACGGCCTTCTGCTGCATGTTGTGGAGGTGCCCCGTGCTGGGTCCCGTGATTCTCGCCGCGTCGCGCAGCGACCGGATGCGCCGTCTGATCTCGGCGGCCCCGGGGACCAGGCAGGTCGTCGAACGCTTCATCCCCGGCGAGACGGTCGACGAGATCCTGCCGGTCGTCCGGAACCTCACGGACCGGGGGCTGGAGCTGACGATGGACGTCGTCGGCGAGGACATCACCACCCCCGAGCAGGCCGCCGCCGCCCGCGACGCCTACCTGGAGCTCATCGACCGGCTCAAGCCGCTCGACCTCGGCATCCGCGCCGAGATGTCCGTCAAGCTGTCGATGTTCGGGCAGGCGCTGCCCGGCGGCCACGAGCTGGCCCTCGCCAACGTCCGCCCGGTCGTCGAGGCCGCCGCGGACATCGGCACCACGGTCACGCTGGACGCGGAGGACCACACCACCCTCGACTCGATGTTCGCCATCCACGAGGAGCTGCGGAAGGACTTCCCGCAGACCGGCTGCGTGATCCAGGCGTACCTGTTCCGCACCGAGGCCGACGCGGTACGCCTCGCCGCGAGCGGCAGCCGCGTCCGGCTGGTCAAGGGCGCCTACAAGGAGCCGGCGTCCGTGGCGCACCAGGACAAGCACGAGATCGACAAGGCGTACGTCCGGGTCCTGCGCACGCTGATGGGCGGCGAGGGCTACCCGATGATCGGGTCCCACGACCCCCGCCTCATCGCCGTCGCCCAGGAACTCGCCCACCGCGCCGGGCGCAAGCCGGACGAGTACGAGTTCCAGATGCTGTACGGGATCCGCAGCGAGGAGCAGGCGCGGCTGGCCGCCGAGGGCTACCGCGTACGCGTCTACACCGCGTACGGCACCGACTGGTACGGCTACTTCATGCGGCGGCTCGCGGAGAAGCCGGCGAACCTGCGGTTCTTCGTGCGGAGCATGATCACCAAGGGCTGAGACCGAACCACCGCTCACCTCAAGGAGTTACGGAAACCATGGACGCTGTGACCCAGGTCCCCACCCCCGTCAACGAGCCGGTGCACGGCTACGCCCCCGGCTCGCCCGAGCGCGCCCGGCTGGAGACGAAGCTGAAGGAGCTGGCCGACAACCCGGTCGACCTGCCCTGCACGATCGGCGGCGAGAAGCGGATGGGCGGCGGTGAGGCCTTCCAGGTCGTCCAGCCGCACAACCACCGGGCCGTCCTCGGCACCTACCGCAACGCCACCCAGCAGGACGCCAGGGACGCCATCGACGCGGCCCTGGCCGCCGCGCCGGCCTGGCGCTCGATGTCCTTCGACGACCGCGCGGCGATCTTCCTGCGCGCGGCCGAGCTGCTGGCCGGCCCGTGGCGCGAGACGCTCGCCGCCTCCACCATGCTCGGCCAGTCCAAGACCGCCCAGCAGGCCGAGATCGACACGCCCTGCGAGCTGGTCGACTTCTGGCGCTTCAACGTCCACTACGCCCGCCAGATCCTGGCCGAGCAGCCGCCGGCCAACTCCCCGGGCGTGTGGAACCGCCTGGACCACCGCCCGCTGGAGGGCTTCGTCTACGCGATCACGCCCTTCAACTTCACCGCGATCGCGGGCAACCTGCCCACCGCCCCCGCCCTGATGGGCAACGTGGTGGTCTGGAAGCCGTCCCCGACCCAGACCCACGCGGCCGTGCTGCTCATGCAGCTGCTGGAGGAGGCCGGTCTGCCCAAGGGCGTCATCAACCTCCTCACCGGCGACGGCATCGCGGTCTCCGAGGTCGCCCTGGAGCACCGCGACCTCGCCGGCATCCACTTCACCGGCTCGACCAGGACGTTCCAGTACCTGTGGAAGACGGTCGGCGCCAACATCGAGAAGTACCGCTCCTACCCGCGTCTGGTCGGCGAGACCGGCGGCAAGGACTTCGTGGTCGCCCACCCGTCGGCCGACCGCGCGGTGCTCAAGACCGCCCTGACCCGGGGCGCGTTCGAGTACCAGGGCCAGAAGTGCAGCGCCACCTCCCGCGCCTACATCCCGGCCTCCCTCTGGAACTCCGGCTTCAAGGAGGAGTTCGCCGCCGAGGTCGACGGCATCAAGATGGGCGACGTCACCGACCTGTCCAACTTCATCGGCGCCGTCATCGACGAGCGTGCCTTCGCCAAGAGCAAGGCCGCGATCGACCGCGCCAAGGAGGACCCGGCCTGCACGATCGTGGCGGGCGGCACCTACGACGACTCGGCCGGCTGGTTCGTCCGCCCGACCGTCATCGAGTGCACCGACCCGGAGAACGAGGTGTTCCGCACCGAGTACTTCGGCCCGATCCTCGCGGTGTACGTCTACGAGGACGAGAAGTACGACGAGATGCTGACCCAGATGGAGTCGGTGTCCGACTACGCGCTGACCGGCTCGGTCATCGCCAACGATCGCGCGGCGGCGGCCTACACGGCCCAGAAGCTGCGGTACGCGGCCGGCAACTTCTACATCAACGACAAGTCGACCGGCGCCGTGGTCGGCCAGCAGCCCTTCGGCGGCGGCCGCGCCTCCGGCACCAACGACAAGGCCGGCGCCCCGCAGAACCTGCTGCGCTGGACCCTGACCCGGGCCATCAAGGAAACCCTGGTCCCGCCGACCGACTACACGTACCCGCACATGGGCTGAGCCCCCCCCGGCACACCGAACGGGCCAGGCCGCACCGGCCTGGCCCGTTCGCTGTGTCACCCACCCGCCGGCGCGCTCCCCGGTCCCGGCCCCTTCCGTCGTGCTCGCATACTGGGCCGATGACCACCCGCCTGCGCACGGCCCACACCGCCGACCTCACCCCGGCGGACTCCGATCCGTCCGAGGCCTGTTGGACGACGTCTTCGACGCCGACTTCTCCGACGACGACTGGGACCACGCCCTGGGCGGCGTGCACGCCCTGGTGCACGACGAGCACGGGCTCGCCGCGCACGGGGCGGTGGTCATGCGCCGGGTCCGGTACGGCCGGCGCTGGCTGCGGATCGGATACGTCGAGGCGGTCGGCGTCCGCCGCGACGTACGGCGCACCGGTCTCGGCGGCCGGGTGATGGAGGCCCTGGAAGGGGTCATCACCCGCGCCTACGCCTTCGGGGCGCTCTCCGCGAGCGACGAGGGAGCCCGGCTCTACGAGGCCCGGGGCTGGCAGGCGTGGGGCGGACGGATCTGCGCGCTCGGCCCGGACGGTGTGGTGCGGCTGCCCGAGGAGGAGGGCTCCACGTACCTGTGGCCCGGGCCCGCCGGCCTCGCGGACCCCGACGCCGAGCTGGTCTTCGACTGGCGGGACGGGGACGTGCTCTAGGGGCGTGAGGGACCCCGCCGTCTCAGATAGTAGGAAGTCCGAGTAATTGTGGAGACAGGCGCCCCGGCCTGCCTTACGTTTGTAGGAGCCGAACGTCTCGCTCGACCCAGCGAAGGGCGGTCGTGAGCCGGGCCCCGCGCAGGCAACCCCTGCGGCCCCGCCCCCGCCCATCCGGCGTCTCGTACCCCCTCTTATCCGTACTCCCGCGTTGCCTGAAGGAGTCGATGCCCCATGGCCGAGACGACCGCCCGCCGCCGAGTCCGCCGCGTCTCCCGCATGAGCGAGTCCGACCGCAAGAACGCCGCCGCCGCGCTGCAGCGCGCCCTCGACCGCCGGGACAACGGCGGTTCGACCGGGCACTGAGCCGCGCGACCGGCACCGGCAAGCACCCGGGAGCCGCACCCGCACTGCGAGGTGCGGCACGGCCTCACCCGCCGCGCCGCACCTCGAAGTGGTCGATCCGCTCGCCGCTCTGCGCCAGCGCCGAGACCTTCAGCCGCGCGGCCGCACCGCTGACCGCCTCCACCACGAGGAACGAAAAGCCCCGGTAGCGCACCCGGGACCACTCCACCACCTCCTGCCTGGCCAGGCGTGACCTCGTCCACCGGAAGGCCGCCACCGGCTCGCGGTCGGCGACGTTCCCCTCGTAGCTCTCCTTCACGCCCGCCGGGAAGCCGTACAGGTCCTTGCCGCCACCGCCCGCGGTGACGTACACGATCCCGTCCCTGCGGGGGTCCGTGGAGCCGCCGACCGGCACGGGCCTGCCGACCTCCCCGTCCCGGATGGCGTCGGTGCGCTCGTACACGTGGTTGTGCCCGTTGACCACCAGGTCCACCTGGTGCTTGGCGAACAGCGGCAGCCACTCGGCGCGCACCCCGCCGTCCGAGCCGTGCGTGGACGTCGAGTACGCGCAGTGGTGGAAGAACACCACCACGAAGTCGATGTCCGCCTCCGCCCTCAGCTCGCCGAGCGTGCGGTCCAGCCAGCGCGTCTGCCGGCCGTCCGTGTAGCCGAGGTTGGCGGGGATCTCGTACGACACGTCGTTGGCGTCCAGCGCGACCACGCCGACGTTGCCGTACCGGAACGCGTACACCCCGGGTGCCGTGCGCGGGTCGAAGCCGTTGTCCGGCAGGAAGAAACGGGCGGCCTGGCCGCCGTAGCCGTCGGGGGAGTACCAGGCCTCCATGTCGTGGTTGCCGGTCGTCACCATCCACGGCACCGACCGCGCCACCGGCTCGGTCTGCTTCAGGAACAGATCCCACTGGGTCGCGTCGAAGGCGTCCGACTCCTGGCCCCGGCCGGTCGGGTCCGCGTAACAGATGTCGCCGGCGTGCAGGTGGAAGGCCGGGTTCTGGCGCAGCAGCACCGGGTTGTTGGCCGCCGCGTCCCTGCCGACGCCCTGGTCGCCGAAGGCGGTGAACACGAACCGCTCCGGCGGGCTCGCGGGTGCCGTGCGGAAGGAGTGGATGGTCCGCCGGTGCCGCGGCGCGGCCGGGTCGAAACCCTCGTGGCCGACGCCGTAGTAGTACGTCGTGCCCGGGCGCAGTCCGTCCAGGGCCGCGTGCAGGTAGTACTGCTCGACCGCCGCCCGTACGCCCTTCAGCTCGGGGGTGTGCAGGTCACGCAGCTCCGCCTCCACCTTGCGGCCCAGGTCGTCGGGGCGCAGGCCGACGCGGACGTAGGGCTTGCGCACCGCCAGCGGCACCTGCCAGGAGATCCGCATCTGGGTCTTCGGGTCGGCGCCGAAGGCCAGGTGACGGCCGAAGGGCGTGACGAAGGCGCCCGGGACCCGGGAGACGGCCGGCGCCGGATGCCCGGCCGTCGCGGCGCCCGGACCGGAGGAGGAACAGCCGGTCAGCAGGCCGCCCGCCACCGCGCCCGCCGTCACCAGCGTGCGGCGCCGGGACAGCCGGGTGCGCAGGTACTCGTGCTGCTCCGCCATGCTCATCCGCTGCGCGAGCCGGGGCGGGATGCCGAAGTCGGGGATCTCCATGACCTGAGAACTTCCCAGCCGACGCCGACTCCCGCCCGACAGGCGGGTGAACGGCAGCCGACGGACCGGCGAGGGCGTCCGGATGGCGGACACGCCGTGTCATGTCCTGGGACGAGGAGTAGGGTGCCCGCATGTCTCGCAGCCTCAATCTCGCAGTGATCCCCGGTGACGGAATCGGCCAGGAGGTCGTGGCCGAAGGTCTCAAGGTCCTCTCCGCCGTCCTTCCGCAGGATGTGAAGCTGGAGACCAAGGAGTACGACTTCGGCGCCCGGCGCTACCACGCCACCGGTGAGACGCTCACCGACGCCGACCTCGACGCCCTGAAGCAGCACGACGCCATCCTGCTCGGCGCCATCGGCGACCCCTCGGTCCCCTCCGGCGTCCTGGAGCGGGGCTTCCTGCTCAAGCTGCGCTTCGCCTTCGACCACCACGTCAACCTGCGGCCGTCCAAGCTGCTCCCGGGGGTGGCCACCCCGCTGGCCGGCCAGCCGGAGATCGACTTCATCGTGGTCCGCGAGGGCACCGAGGGCCCGTACACCGGCAACGGCGGAACGATCCGCAAGGGCACCCCGCACGAGGTCGCCACCGAGGTCTCCGTCAACACGGCCTTCGGTGTCGAGCGGGTGGTCCGGGACGCCTTCGCCCGTGCCCAGGCGCGGCCGCGCAAGAAGCTCGCGCTGATCCACAAGAACAACGTGCTGACCTTCGCCGGTCACCTGTGGACGAACATCTTCAACAAGGTGGCCGAGGAGTACCCCGAGGTCACCACCGAGTACATGCACGTCGACGCGGCGACCATCTACCTGGTCACGCAGCCCGAGCGGTTCGACGTGATCGTCACCGACAACCTCTTCGGCGACATCATCACCGACCTCGCCGCGGCTGTCTCCGGCGGCATCGGCGTCGCGGCGAGCGGCAACATCAACCCCTCCGGCGAGTACCCCTCCATGTTCGAGCCCGTCCACGGCTCGGCCCCGGACATCGCCGGCCAGGGCAAGGCCGACCCCACCGCCACGGTCCTCTCGGTCGCCCTGCTGCTGCGCCACCTCGGCTACGAGGCCGAGGCCGCCCGCATCGAGGAGGCGGTCGCCGCCGACCTCGCCGAGCGTGGCGGCCGGCCCGCCCGCAGCACCTCCGAGATCGGTGACGCGCTGGCCGGGCGCGTAACCGGCTGATCCGGCCGGTCGCCGCGCGAAAGCCGCCGGGTCATCGAGCGCCCGGCGGCTTCCCCATGTCCGCGCCGGGTGCCACCATCAACGCTCCGGACCGCGTTCACGCCGATTTCTTCCGCGGACTCCGCTTGCGATAATCGAACGCGGAGCCGCCGCATGAGGGAATGCTCGGACGTCCTAGCACTGGGCACCGGCCGTACGGGCGTGAGCGCGGCCCGTCACTACAACCGGTACCGCATATTCCGGGGGACAGCCCCCGGCCCCCCGGCCGAACCACGGGCGTTGCCCGGCCGTTCGCCAGGAAGCGAAGGACATCACTGATGACGACGCCCACGATCGAGCTCAAGCCCTCCGCCAGCCCGCTCGCCGACGCCGAGCGCGAGGCGATCCTGGCCAACCCCGGGTTCGGCCGCCACTTCACCGACCACATGGTGACGATCAAGTGGACCGAGGGCCGGGGCTGGCACGACGGCCAGCTCGTCCCGTACGCGCCGATCTCCCTCGACCCGGCCACCACCGTCCTGCACTACGCGCAGGAGATCTTCGAGGGCCTGAAGGCCTACCGTCAGCCCGACGGCTCGGTGGCGACCTTCCGTCCGGAGAAGAACGCCGAGCGTTTCCAGAAGTCCGCGCGCCGCCTGGCGATGCCCGAGCTGCCGGTGGAGACGTTCATCGAGGCGTGCGACGCGCTGGTGAGGCAGGACAAGGCGTGGGTGCCGGCGCACGGCGGCGAGGAGTCCCTCTACCTGCGCCCGTTCATGATCGCCACCGAGGTCGGTCTGGGCGTGAAGCCCGCCAACGAGTACCTGTTCCTGGTCATCGCCTCCCCGGCCGGCGCGTACTTCCCCGGCGGGGTGAAGCCGGTCTCGATCTGGGTCTCCGAGGACCGCGTCCGCGCCGTCCCCGGCGGTATGGGCGACGCCAAGACCGGCGGCAACTACGCCGCCTCCCTGCTCGCCCAGGCCGAGGCGGCCGCCAAGGGCTGCGACCAGGTCTGCTACCTGGACGCCGTGGAGCACACCTGGGTCGAGGAACTCGGCGGCATGAACCTGTACTTCGTGTACGGCGACAGGATCGTCACCCCCTCCCTGACGGGCTCGATCCTGGAGGGCGTCACCCGTGACTCCCTGCTGACCGTCGCCCGCGACCTCGGCTACGAGGCCGAGGAGGGCCGTATCTCCGTCGACCAGTGGCAGCGCGACTCGCAGAACGGCACCCTCACCGAGGTCTTCGCCTGCGGTACGGCGGCCGTCATCACGCCGGTCGGCACCGTCAAGCGGGCCGGGGCGGAGTGGCGGCAGGGCGGGGGTGAGCCCGGCGAGGTCACGCTGAGGCTCCGCCAGGCCCTGCTGGACATCCAGCGCGGCACGGCCGAGGACAAGCACGGCTGGATGCACCCGCTCGGCTAGCCCGCCCCGCCGACGCCCAGGGCCGCCCCGGACCCGGTTCCGCGGCGGCCCTGCCGCGTTCCCGGACGGACCGCGTCCCTGGACGGGGCGCCGGGCCGGCCCTCGCGGACTTCTCCCCGTGGCCCCTCGTCCGGTTGCCTCACACCACACGGGTGTCCCGGGCGACGGCTGCGCTGCTCGCCCTCACAGCGGCCGCGGTCCCGAGCGCCGCCGCGGCCCCCACCGCTCCCGACGCCCCGGCCGGGACCACCCGTGTCAGCATCGCGGCCGACGGCGGCCACGTCGCCTTCCGCTCCGCCGCCCCATCAGGACCGGGTACGTCCGCGATCTGCCCACCGACCGCCTCCACCGCCGCCCGGGCAGCGAGAGCGCCACCGCGGCCCCCACCGCTCCCGACGCCCCGGCCGGGACAACCCGTGTAGCACCGCGGCCGACGGCGGCCAACTGACGGCCGCCCCCGGCGCCACCGTCTCCGCCGACGGCCGCCACGTCGCGTTCCGCTCCGCCGCCCCCGGGGCCGGGTACGTCCGCGATCTGCCCACCGACCGCCTCCACCGCCGCCCCGGCAGCGTGAGCGCCGCCGACCCGGGCCCGCCCCGCGTCCTGCTGGCGGGAGCGGCGGCCCGGCCCTGCTGGCCCCGCGCACCGGCCGACGCACGCCGTGGCCGCGTCGCGGGTCGCCCGCCCGGGCGTGCTCACCCGCCAGGGGCGCCAGAAGGCCGCCGGACGGTCGTGATCACACGGTGACCGCATCCTGAGACGGACGGTGAGCACCGGGGCGGGGTGTGCCAGACTGCCTCCGTGCTCTCGTTCGCCACGATTATTGGCAGCAGGCGCGCCGGTCCGCAGTGACCGCACGTACGACCACGTACGGGCGGACACCGTCGTCCTCGACCCGCGCGCAGACCTCTCGCACCCGCGAGGGGTTTTTCTGTTTCCTGGCCCACCAGCAGCCGGGAGGCGAGCGCGAGGGACCATGGGGGGACGGTGGAACCGGTTATTCCGGTAGACCGAGATCCGATACAGGAGCCTTCAGACCATGACGGAAACCAGCGAGCTCGACGACTCGTTCCACGTCTTCGACACCACCCTGCGTGACGGCGCCCAGCGTGAGGGCATCAACCTCACGGTCGCGGACAAGCTGGCCATCGCACGGCACCTGGACGACTTCGGCGTGGGCTTCATCGAGGGCGGCTGGCCGGGCGCCAACCCCCGGGACACCGAGTTCTTCGCCCGCGCCCAGAAGGAGATCGAGTTCCGGCACGCGCAGCTGGTGGCCTTCGGCGCCACGCGCCGGGCGGGCGGGAAGGCCTGTGAAGACCCCCAGGTCAGGGCTCTGCTCGAGTCGGGCGCCCCAGTCGTCACCCTGGTCGCCAAGTCCCACGACCGGCACGTCGAGCTGGCCCTGCGCACCACGCTCGAGGAGAACCTCGAGATGGTCCGCGACACCGTCTCCCACCTGCGCTCCGAGGGACGCCGCGTCTTCGTCGACTGCGAGCACTTCTTCGACGGCTACCGCGCCAACCCCGAGTACGCCAAGGCCGTCGTCCGGACGGCGGCCCAGGCCGGTGCGGACGTGGTCATCCTCTGCGACACCAACGGCGGCATGCTCCCCGCCCAGATCCACGCGGTGGTCTCCACCGTCCTCGCGGACACCGGCGCCCGGCTCGGCATCCACGCCCAGGACGACACCGGCTGCGCGGTCGCCAACACCCTCGCCGCCGTCGACGCCGGGGCGACCCACGTCCAGTGCACGGCGAACGGCTACGGCGAGCGGGTCGGCAACGCCAACCTGTTCCCCGTCGTGGCGGCCCTGGAGCTGAAGTACGGCAAGAAGGTCCTGCCCGAGGGCCGGCTGCGGGAGATGACCCGCATCTCGCACGCCATCGCCGAGGTCGTCAACCTCACCCCCTCCACCCACCAGCCCTACGTCGGCGTCTCCGCCTTCGCCCACAAGGCCGGCCTGCACGCCTCCGCCATCAAGGTCGACCCGGACCTGTACCAGCACATCGACCCCGAGCTGGTCGGCAACACCATGCGGATGCTGGTCTCCGACATGGCGGGCCGCGCCTCGGTCGAGCTCAAGGGCAAGGAACTGGGCATCGACCTCGGCGGCGACCGGGAGCTGGTGGGCCGGGTCGTGGAGCGCGTGAAGGAGCGCGAGCTCAAGGGCTACACGTACGAGGCCGCCGACGCGAGCTTCGAGCTGCTGCTGCGCGCCGAGGTGCAGGGCAGGCCGCTGCGCTACTTCGAGGTCGAGTCCTGGCGCGCCATCGTCGAGGACCGCCCCGACGGCACCCACGCCAACGAGGCCACCGTCAAACTGTGGGCCAAGGGCGAGCGCATCGTCGCCACCGCCGAGGGCAACGGCCCGGTCAACGCCCTGGACCGCGCCCTGCGCGTGGGCCTGGAGAAGATCTACCCGCAGCTCGCCAAGCTGGACCTCGTCGACTACAAGGTCCGGATCCTCGAGGGCGTGCACGGCACCCAGTCCACGACCCGCGTGCTGATCTCCACCAGCGACGGCGCGGGCGAGTGGTCCACGGTGGGCGTCGCCGACAACGTCATCGCCGCGTCCTGGCAGGCGCTGGAGGACGCGTACACGTACGGGCTGCTGCGCGCGGGGGTGGCTCCGGCGGAGTGAGGGCAGCCGGCCCGACCGGCGGGGTTGCGGGCAGGCTGCTGAGGCAGGGCACCAGAGGGCCTGAATATCCGCGCCTTCCGGCATGCCCTATTTGAGGAGGCTTCGGGTAGCTTCGAACATATGAAGCCCGTCCTGTGCACCCGAAGCCTGCTCGGGCTGCTGGCGGCCCTGGCCCTGGCCGCGCTGGCAGTCCTGTCGACGGGCGCCCCGAGCGCCTCAGCCGCCACCGACCTGTCCCGGATCGGCGCGGCGCTGCGCGAGAGCCCCGTCTACGTGGACCCGGCTGCCTCCGGCCAGCTGTCGCAGACGGACGCCGAGGCGCTCGCCGACAAGATCGAGGACGCGGACAAGCCCGTCTTCATCGCGGTCCTGCCGGCCGACTATCCGACGCAGAACCTGCTGCGCAACGTGCGCACCGAAACCGGTGTCACCGGGCTGTACGGCATCCGCGTCGGCGACCGCTTCAACGCGGGCGCCGACAGCAGCGTGCTGAGCCGCCAGGCGGTGTCCAACCTGGTTACGGCCGTGCAGGGCGCGGGCGACGCCAAGGCCCAGCTCAACGACTTCGTCGACGACGCCCTGCGCAACGTCGGCGGCTCCGCGCCGAGCAGCTGGAGCGAGACAGGCTCCGGCGGTGTCCCGACGGGCACGCTGATCACCACCGGCGCGGTGCTGGCGGCCGGCGGCGCCGGCGCGTACGCCCTGGTGCGGCGCAACCGGCGCCGCCACGAGGCCGAGCAGCGGGCGGCTCTGGAGAAACTGCGGGTGGTGGTCGACGAGGACATCACCGCCTTCGGCGAGGAGCTGGACCGCCTCGACTTCCACCCCGGCGAGCCAGGCGCCGACGACGCGATGCGCGCGGACTACGAGCGTGCCCTCGACGCCTACGAACAGGCGAAGACCCGCATGGCCGCCGCCCGCAGGCCCGAGGACGTCAAGTCCGTCACCGAGGCCGTGGAGGACGGCCGCTTCGCCCTCGCCTCGCTGGCCGCCCGGCGGGAGGGGCGCCCGCTGCCCGAGCGCCGCCCGCCCTGCTTCTTCGACCCGCGCCACGGCCCCTCCGTCACCGACGCCACCTGGACCCCGCCGGGCGGCGCCACCCGCGAGGTGCCGGTGTGCGCCGCCGACGCCACCCGCCTGGCCGACGGCCGCGACCCGGTGATCCGCGAGGTCGACACCGAGTACGGCCGCCGCCCCTACTGGGACGCGGGCCCGGCCTACGGCCCCTGGGCCGGCGGCTACTTCGGCGGCGGCATGCTGCCCGGCCTCCTCGTCGGCACCCTGCTCGGCAGCATGATGGCCACCCCGTCGTACGCGGTCGACTACGGCGCCGACTACGGCGACTTCGGCGACGCCGGCGGCTACGAGGGCGGCGACGTCTCCGGGGCGGACTTCGACACCGGCGACTTCGGGGGCGGCTTCGACGGAGGCGGCTTCGGCGGCGGAGGCGACTTCGGCGGGGGCGGGGACTTCGGCGGCGGCTTCTGAGGCCGGTGCCGCGCCGGTGCGGCGCGCATCCGCCCGGGCGTGCCGGGCATGATCGCGCGGGCCAGGACGAACGTCACCGGAATCGCGGCCAGGGAGGCCGGCACCGGGGCGTACCTGCTGTCGAACCCGAGCAGGTCGACACCGGACAGCGCAAGGGGCTCGACGGCTCCTTCTGCCTTCAGCGGATCAGCCCGCGCCGGCCGGGCAGCCTCTGGTCACGGGTCACCGTGCGCCGGGTGGCGGAGCTGACCGCCGCCGGCCGGATGCGGCCCGCCGGGCTCGCGGAGGTGGCGGCCGCCCGGGCGGACGGGCGGTGGGAGGCGGCGTACGCCTCGCAGAAGGAGGCCGGCGTCCCCGGGACCTGGCGGCGGAACTGGCGCGCCGGCCCCGGCTCGCGGCCCGCTTCGAGGCGCTGGGCCGGACGGACCGGTACCAGCTCGTGCTCGGGATGCTCCGCGCCCTCACGCCCGAGAGCCGGGCGGCGCGGCTGAGGGCCGTGCTCGCCCGGCTCGGGTCCTGGCCGCGGTGAGCGGCCTCAGGCGTTCCGGATCGCCGAGATGTCGAAGGTCAGCTTGATCTTGTCGGAGACCAGGAAGCCGCCCGTCTCCAGGGCCGCGTTCCAGGTCAGGCCCCACTCGGAGCGCAGGATCGTCGCCTTGCCCTCGAAGCCCACGCGCTCGTTGCCGAACGGGTCCGTCGCGGCGCCGTTGAACTCCAGGTCGATCGTGACCGGCCGGGTGACACCGAGGATCGACAGGTCGCCGGTGATGCGGTAGTCGTCGCCGCCCAGGGCCTCCGCGCGGGTCGAGCGGAAGGTCATCGTCGGGAACTCGTCGGTCCGGAAGAAGTCCGCGCTCCTGAGGTGACCGTCGCGGTCGGCGTTGCCCGTGTCGATGCTGTCCATCTTGACGTCGAGGGAGGCACTGGAGCGGGACGGGTCGGTGCCGTCCAGGTGCAGCGAGCCGGCGAAGTCGCGGAACTTGCCCTTGACGTTGGTGACCATGGCGTGCCGGGCGGTGAACCCGATCGTGGTGTGCGTGGGGTCGATGGTGTAGTCGCCGGTCAGGGTGGCCAGGTCGGTGGTGGTGGTCATGGGGTGCCTCCCGCAGTGTTGTTCAAGCTTCAACTAACTGACACGACCCACCGTAGACCCATTCAGTTCAAATTTCAACCATCCTGGTGTGCGTCCCGGATTGGATCACCGTCCCGAGTGGTACGCAGTGATCATGTCCTCGGTCGCGGTCCTGGTGGAGCTGGCGCGCAGCGGCACCTCGGGAGGCCACGTCAAGTGCTGGGAGCGCTTCGCGCAGAGCGCGGCCCGCCTGCCCGGACACCGTCCCGCCCTCGACCTCACCGTCTACTTCCTCGGCACGCGCGACCACGTCGAGACCCTCGCGCCGCACGTCCGGCTCGTCATGCTCCGCCCGGTGCTCAGCACGGCCGCGTTCACCTCCGCCGACGCGGCGGAGGACGTCACCGACCTCGCCCCGTACCACCCCCGGCTCGCGGCACTGCTGCCCCGGCACGACGTCTGGCACCTCACCCACGGCTTCGCGTACGCCACCACCGCCGTCCGCCTCGCCCGCCACGCGGCCCGCACGGCGCACCGGGTCCCGCGGCTCGTCGCCTCCGTGCACACCGACGTCCCGCTGCTGGCCTCCGTCTACGCCCGCTACCTGGCGGACCGCCGGCTGCCCGGAGCGCACCCCGCGGCCGGCCGGTTCCTCGCGGACCGGGCCGCTGCCTGGCTGCGCCACCGCCGCGACCGGCTGCTGGACAGCTGCGAACGGGTGCTGGTCCCCACCCCGCAGGGCGCCGCCGAACTCGCCCGGACGCTCGGCCCGCACCGCGTCTGTCTGCTGCGCCGCGGGATCGACCACGACCTGTTCCGGCCCGACGCCACCGCCCGCGCCCACCTCGCCCGCGCCTACGGCGTCCCCACGGACCGCCCGCTCGTGCTGTTCGCCGGGCGCCTCGACGCCACCAAGGGCGTGCCGCTGCTGACCGAGAGCCTGCGGCTGCTGCGCGCCCGCGGCCGGGCCGCGCACGCCGTCATGGCCGGCTCGGGCGCGGAGGCGGACGCCGTACGGCGGGCCCTCGGCCCGGACGTCACCCTGCTCGGGCCGCTCCCGCAGGCCCGGCTCGCCCGGGTGTACGCCGGCTGCGACCTGTTCGCCTTCCCGTCGCGCACCGAGACGTGCGGCAACGTCGTCGCCGAGGCCATGGCCAGCGGCCTGGCGGTGCTGCTGCCCGAGGGCGCGCGCACCACCGGCTGGCTGACCGCGCCCGGCCACGACGGCATCGTCGTCCCCCGGGACGATCCCGGCGACTGGGCGGACGCCCTCACCGCGCTCCTGGACCGCCCGGACCTCCTCCGGGCGGTCCAGCAGCGCGCCGCGGCCACGGCCCGCACCACCCACCCGTCCTGGGACCAGGTCCTGACCGAGGACCTGCTCCCCGTCTGGACGGCGGAGGGCCTGTGCCGCCGGGCCCCTCGGACCCGGATGGCGTGAGCCCGGGGGAGCGGCCCCCTCACTCGTGAGCCCGGGGGACCGGCCCCCTCACCCGCCCTCGTCACGTCCGTCGCCCGCGTCGGCGCCCCTGCCGTACAGGGCCGCGATCACCGGGGACGAGTCCAGGCCGACGATGCCGGCCACCACCAGCACCAGCCCGGCGACGGTGAACACCGAGACGGGCCAGCCCGTGTGGAGGGCCTCGCCGAAGACGGCCGTGCCCACCGTCACCGCCACCACCGGCTCCGTGGCGTCGAGGACGGTCATGCTCGCCGCGAGAGGACCCTGCTGGAAGGCGCTCTGGATGAGCAGCAGACCGGCCACGCTCGCGAGGACCAGCGCGTACGTCTGCCAGGCGGCCAGCGCCGCGAGCGGCCCGTGCCGCAGCCGGTCCACCGTCGCGGCGAGCAGCACCGACTGCGTGCCCATGACCGCCCCGGCCGCCAGGGCCGTCACCGACGCCCGCCACGGCCCGGACAGCAGCCGCGCCACCGGCAGCGCGCAGCAGACCAGCGCGGCCGTCGCCCCGAGCACCAGCAGCCAGGACAGCGCCCCCGCCTCGGCCCGGCCCCCGTGCGGCCGGGCCGAGGCCAGCGCGCAGGCCAGCCCCACCGCCACCGCGAGCGTGCCGAACCACTCCCGGCGGCCCAGCCGCATCCGGTAAAGCCGCGCCGACAGCGGCACCGCGAAGACCAGTTCGGCCACGATCAGCGGCTGGACGAGGCTGAGCGGGCCGAAGGCGAGGGCCAGCGACTGGAAACCGTAGGCGAGCACCGCCAGCCCGATGCCGTACCGCCACAGCGGATCCCGGGCCAGCCGGCCCAGCAGGCGCGGCGAGAACGCCTCCGCGTCCGGGCGGGCGCTCGCGGCCCACTGCTGCAACAGGCCCCCGACGGCGAAGCAGACCCCGGCGGCCAGGGAGGCGAGGACGGCGATCGCCATGCCGTGGACGGCGGCTCAGTCGGCCGCCCGGCGGGCCGGGCCGCCCTGCGCCGCGCCCCGGGTGTGCACGTACAGCTGGCGCCGGTCGCCGACGTCCAGGCGCTGCGGCAGCGGGAGTTCGTAGCGCACGGGCCGGGCGTGGTCGGCGTACTGCCGGCGCGGGTTGTAGACCTGGTTGAACTTCCACAGCATGCGGGCGAAGTTCGTCTGGCCGTGCAGCAGGTTGCGGGTCAGCACCCGGGCCGCCCCGAAGGCGGTGCGCAGCCCCAGGTGCTTGCGGTTGATGACGGCCTGGGTGCGCACCAGTTCCTCGTAGAACCGCTCCAGCGGCAGCGTCGTCGGGACGACCGCGTGCTGGATGTCGAACAGGCGGTAGTCACGGGTCGTCAGACGGCGCGACTCGGTGTGCCAGATCTCCGTCCCCGGGTAGGGCGTCATCACCGTGAAGTGCACGATCTCCGGCACGGCCAGCGCGAACTCCCGTACCACCCGGAACTGTTCCTCGTCCCACGCGGGGTCGACGATCAGGTTGACGGCGGCCTTGATGCCGAGCTTGCGGGCCGTCTCCAGGGCCCGGACGTTCTCGTCCGGGCTGATCCGCTTGCGGTACAGCTCCAGTCCTTCCGCGTCGATGGCCTCCATGCCCAGGAACATGTAGCGCAGCCCCAGCCGCGCCCACCGCTCGAACACCTCCGGGTGACGCAGCAGCACGTCGCTGCGGGTCTCCAGGTAGTACCGCTTGCGGATGCGGCGGCGCTCCACCTCCGCGGCGATGGCGTCCCCGTGCTCCGGCCGGATGAAGGCCACGTCGTCGACGATGAACACGTTCGGCTCACGGATGCGCGCCAGCTCCTCGGCCGCCGCCTCGGGCGTCGCCTTGCGGTAGCTGCGGCCGTAGAACGTCCACGCCGAGCAGAACGAGCAGTCCCACGGGCACCCGCGGGTGAACTCGATCGACGCGCACGGGTCGAGCTCGCCGATGAAGTAGCGGCGCCGGTTGCGCATCAGGTCCCGCGCCGGCAGCGGGCTGTCGATGCCGTGCAGCAGCAGCGGCGCCGGGCCCCGTCCGGCCGCCGTCACGATCCCGGGCACGGTCTCAACCCCTCCGTCGCGCACCGCCCGCAGCAGGGGCGCGATCGCCGGTTCGCCCTCCCCGCGCACCACCGCGTCCACCGCGCCCCGCGCCTGCTGCAGCACCTCCTCGGCGACGAAGGAGACGCTGTGGCCGCCGAAGAACACGAAGCAGTCCGGCAGCTCCCGCTTCACCCGGGCCGCCAGCTCGATCGCCTCCGGGATGTTCGCCAGGTAGTTCAGCGAGACGCCGAGCGCCTCGGGCCGGAAGGACCGCACCTGCCTGCGCAGCTTGTCCTGCCCCAGCACCTGCAGGTCGACGATGCGCACCTCGTGCCCGGCCTCGCGCGCCGCGCCCGCGACCCGCTCCAGGCCCAGCGGCTCCAGCCGCAGGAAGATCTCGGAGTACATCAGGGCGCTGGGGTGGACGAGCAGCACACGCATGGTCACCTCGCCACGGGGAGCTGGACACGCAGGGGTGCCCCCTTCGTATCCGGCCCGCCCGCGGCCCGCAGCGCCCATACCGCCGCCTGGCGGCACCATGCGGCCCGCAGGAGTGGTCCTGCCGCACGAGCCCCGGGCGCCCCGGTCGGCCGGTTCCGCGCCGGACCGCGCGCGTCGCTCCGGGTGACCCGTACCCCGGCGGACGCCCGCTGCGCTGGCGCGGGGCCCCGAAGTGGCGGTGTCCTGGAAGACGAGGATCCGTGCCGCCCGCGAGGGTCCGCTACACGTGGTCCGTGACCACGGGGATCCGCACCGCGGACGACGACACCACGGCGACACCACGGCGGACCGACAGCGCAGGGAGACCGACTCGTGACACCCACCGGCCCCGGCTCCACCTACGACCCCCCGGCGGGCCCCGTACGCCGTCCCGTGGCCGCCGCCCTCGCCGCCCGCGCGCACGGGCCGGCCCGGCACACCGACCGGCCCGTGGCCCTGGTCACCGGCGCCTCCTCCGGCATCGGCGCCGCCACGGCCCGCCGCTTCGCACAGCACGGCTGGCAGCTGCTGCTCAGCGGCCGGGACCGGCGCCGCCTGGCGGAGACCGCCGCCGGCACCTCGGCCGTCGTCCTGCCCGCCGACCTCGCCGCCCCCGACGGCCCGCGCCTGCTGGCCGAGACCGCGCTGCGCACCACCGGCCGGATCGACGTGCTGGTCGCCGGCGCGGGCATCGGCTGGGCGGGCCCGTTCGTGAGCATGCCGCACACCGACATCGACCGGGTCCTGGCCCTGGACCTCAACGCCACCCTCCACCTCGTCCGCGAGGTCCTGCCGTCCATGGTCGCGGCCCGACGGGGCCGGGTGGTGCTGCTCGGCTCGGTGGCGGGCACCGTCGGCGTACGGGAGGAGGCGGTGTACTCCGCCGCCAAGGCGGGTCTGGCCGCGTTCGCCTCTGCGCTGCGGCAGGAGCTGCGCGGCACCGGGGTGGGCGTGACCCTCGTCGTGCCCGGCCCGGTCGACACGGCGTTCTTCGCCCGCCGCGGCAGGCCCTACCAGCGCTCCCACCCCCGCCCCACCTCACCCGCCCGTGTCGCCGGAGCGGTCTGGGAGGCCGTACGGCAGGGCCGCGACGAGGCGTACGTGCCCGGCTGGCTGACCCTGCCGGGCCGCGTCCGGGGCATCGCGCCCCGGCTGTACCGGCGCCTGCTGGACCGGTTCGGCTGAACCGGGCGCGGCAGCGGCTGACAACGCCCCCCGCACCTGGTAGGGCCAAGGCATGAGCCGACCGCGCCGCGCCCGCCCCCGAAGCCTGCCCCGCCGGGCCCTGCTGCTCGCCGCGGCCCTGGCGGCGACCGGCGGCGCCCCACCCCGGCCCCGCCCCGCCGGCCCCGGCCCGGACCCGTACGACACCCTGCGCCGCCGCTGGCTCGACCTCGCCCTCGGCACCGGCTACGACCCCACGGCCGAGCCGTACGCCTCCCGGCTCGCCGAGACCGGGGACCTCGCCCGCCGCCACGCCGCCACCATGGCCCCCACCGCCGGGTCCCTCTGGCCGGGCCACCCCTTCGACCCGCCGTCCGGCATCACCCGCGGCTACGGCCGCCTGTGGACCATGACCCAGGCGTACGTCCAGCAGGGCACCGGCTCGACCGGCGACCCGGACCTGCTCGCGGCCGTGCTGCGCGGCCTCGACCACCTCGCCGCCACGGTCTACCACCCCGCCACCACCCCCTACGGCAACTGGTGGGAGTGGCAGATCGGCAGCCCCCGTCTGCTGACCGACATCACGGCCGCCCTCCACGACCACCTGGGCCCCGGCCGCGTCACAGCCGCCTGCGCGGCCGTCGGCCACTTCGTCCCCGACTCCGCGCTCGCCGACTACTCCGGCACGTCGACCGGCGCCAACCGCGTCGACCTGTGCCGCTCGGTGGCCCTGCGCGGCATCCTCGGCCGCGACCCGGAGACCCTCGCCCTGGCCCGGGACGCCCTCTCGCCAGTCTTCCCGTACGTCACCCGGGGCGACGGCCTGTACGCCGACGGGTCGTTCATCCAGCACACCCATGTGGCCTACTCGGGCACCTACGGGCAGGTGCTGCTGGACGGCCTCGGCCGCCTCCTCGCGCTGCTCGCCGGGTCCGACTGGGAGATCACCGACCCGAACCTGCGCATCGTCCTCGACAGCGTCGAGCACGCCTACGCCCCGCTCCTGCACGACGGGCTGGTGATGGACAGCGTCAACGGCCGTGCCATCAGCCGCGGTCACCTCAAGGGCGACGACCGCGGGGTGCTGCGCGGCGACCACGTCCACGGACACCTGCTCATCGCGGCGATCGCCCGGCTCGCGGCGGCGAGCCCCGAGCGGCGCGACCGCATCCACGCGCGCGTGAAGGGCTGGATCGAACGGGACACCACGGCCCCGGTGCTGACGGCGCGTGAGCTCCCGGTCGCCGACCTGGCCCGGCTGCACGCGATCGCCGCCTCCCCGGTCGCCGCCGCACCCGAGCCCGTCGGCCACCGGCTCTTCCCGGCCATGGACCGGGCCGTCCACCGCCGCCCCGCCTTCACCCTCGCCCTCGCCCTGGCCAGCGACCGCATCGCCTACTACGAGTGCGGCAACGGCGAGAACCCGCGCGGCTGGCACACCGGGGCGGGCATGACGTACTGGTGGCCTGCGGGCCGGCCGTCGGACCAGTACACCGACTGGTTCTGGCCCACCGTCGACTGGTACCGCCTGCCCGGCACCACCGTCTCCACCCGGCGCCTGCCCGACCGGGCCGGCGGCGAGTGGGGCGAGCCCCGGCCGGACGTGCGCTGGGTCGGCGGCACCACCGACGGCACCTACGCGGCGATCGGCCAGCACCTGAAGGGCCTCGGCTCCACCCTCGAGGCCCGCAAGTCCTGGTTCTGCCTCGCCGACGCGGTGGTGTGCCTGGGCGCCGGGATCACCTGCCGCGACGGCGTCCCCGTCGAGACGGTCGTCGACAACCGCAACCTGGGGGAGTCCGGCACCGCCGCCTTCGTACGCGGTGACGGCTGGGCCCACCTGGAAGGCCACGGCGGCTGGCTGGTCCCCGGGGGAAACCTCCGAGCGCTCCGCGAGGACCGCACCGGCGCCTGGTCCGACATCAACACCGGCGGCACCACCGAACGCCGTACCCGCCGCTGGCAGACCCTCTGGCTGGACCACGGCACCGATCCCACCGACGCCGGCTACCTCTACGTCCTCCTGCCCGGCGCCTGCCCCGGCACGGTCGCCCGCCGCGCCGCCGGCCCGCGCCGGCTGTCGGTCCTCGCCAACGACAGGGCCTGCCAGGCCGTCACCGTGCCCTCGCTCGGCCTGACCGCCGCGAACTTCTGGCAGCCGGGTACGGTGGGTCCGCTGACCTCCTCCGCACCGGCGAGCGTGCTGGTCCGCCGCCGGGGCCGGACCGCCACCCTCTGCGTGAGCGAACCACCCCGAACGGGCGAACCGCTGGAGATCACCTGGGATGGCCCGGTCCGCGCGGTCGTACGGGCGGACGACACGGTGCGGGTCCGGTCCACAGGCCCCCGCCTGCGGCTGCGCATCACCCCGGGGGAGGCATGCGCCACCCACATGTGTGAGGTGATTCTCAGCTGACGGGTTTGTGCGACCCCTACAAGACAGACGCCCTCTGAGCAGTCGGAACGGCTGCATGCCGCTGTGGTTCTGTTCAGTGGTACCAGGAAAACGCTCCGGAGACTGTGAGGAGTCGACGGCTCGCAATCCTTGGTGGGCTTCGTATGGTCACTACATGACCGTTTTGGATGAGGCGCCGGGCGAAGCACAGGGCGAGATCCCGGGCGAGGCCCCGGGGGAGCCGACCGACGCGCGCGGGCGCGTGGCCGAACTGCACGAGATCCGCGCGCAGGCACTGGCCGGCCCGAGCGAGAAGGCGACCCAGGCGCAGCACGCCAAGGGCAAGCTGACCGCGCGGGAGCGCATCGAGCTCCTGCTCGACCCGGGCTCCTTCCAGGAGGTCGAGCAGCTGCGCCGGCACCGGGCCACCGGCTTCGGCCTGGAGGCCAAGAAGCCGTACACCGACGGTGTGATCACCGGCTGGGGCACGGTGGAGGGCCGCACGGTCTTCGTCTACGCCCACGACTTCCGGATCTTCGGCGGCGCCCTCGGTGAGGCCCACGCCAAGAAGATCCACAAGATCATGGACATGGCCATCGCGGCCGGGGCTCCGCTGGTGTCGCTGAACGACGGCGCGGGCGCCCGCATCCAGGAGGGCGTCGTCGCCCTCGCCGGCTACGGCGGCATCTTCCAGCGCAACACCAAGGCCTCCGGTGTCATCCCGCAGATCTCGGTGATGCTCGGCCCGTGCGCGGGCGGCGCGGCCTACAGCCCCGCCCTGACCGACTTCGTCTTCATGGTCCGCGAGACCTCGCAGATGTTCATCACCGGTCCGGACGTGGTCAAGGCGGTCACCGGCGAGGAGATCACCCAGAACGGCCTGGGCGGCGCCGACGTGCACGCCGAGACCTCGGGCGTGTGCCACTTCGCCTACGACGACGAGGAGACCTGCATCGCCGAGGTGCGGTACCTGCTGTCCCTGCTGCCGCAGAACAACCGCGAGAACCCGCCCCGGGTGGAGTGCACGGACCCCGTCGAGCGCCGCTCGGACACACTGCTGGACCTGGTCCCGGCGGACGGCAACCGCCCGTACGACATGGCCAAGGTCATCGAGGAGATCGTCGACGACGGCGAGTACCTCGAGGTCCACGAGCGCTGGGCGCGCAACATCATCTGCGCGCTGGCCCGGATGGACGGCCAGGTCGTCGGCATCATCGCCAACCAGCCGCAGGTCCTCGCCGGTGTCCTGGACATCGAGGCGTCCGAGAAGGCCGCCCGCTTCGTCCAGATGTGCGACGCCTTCAACATCCCGCTGCTGACGTTCCTGGACGTCCCCGGCTTCCTGCCCGGCGTCGACCAGGAGCACGGCGGCATCATCCGCCACGGCGCGAAGCTGCTGTACGCCTACTGCAACGCCACCGTGCCGCGCATCTCGCTGATCCTGCGCAAGGCCTACGGCGGCGCCTACATCGTCATGGACAGCCAGTCCATCGGCGCCGACCTCACCTACGCCTGGCCGACCAACGAGATCGCCGTGATGGGCGCCGAGGGCGCGGCCAACGTCATCTTCCGCCGCCAGATCGCCGAGGCCGAGGACCCCGAGGCGATGCGCCAGAAGATGGTCAAGGAGTACAAGTCCGAGCTGATGCACCCCTACTACGCGGCCGAGCGCGGCCTGGTCGACGACGTCATCGACCCGGCCGAGACCCGCGAGGTGCTCATCAGGTCCCTGGCCATGCTGCAGACCAAGCACGCCGACCTGCCGTCCCGCAAGCACGGCAACCCGCCGCAGTAACCCGTTCGCCCCATCACGGCAACGCAGCGGACCCCATCCTCACGGAGACTGACACCCATGGACATCCCTGATATCCGCGTCGAGAAGGGCCACGCCGAGCCCGAGGAAGTAGCCGCGATCACGGCTCTCCTCCTGGCCCGCGCGGCCGCCCGCCCCACCGACACCACCACCCCCGCCGCCCACCGCCGCCGCGCCCGGGCCGGCTGGCGCCGCCTGGAACGCGAGCCGGGCTTCCGCGCCCCGCACAGCTGGCGCTGACCTCCCCCGACACCAAGAGGCCCCTCCACACCGGAGGGGCCTCTTCGTGTCGGGCGCACCCCGCACCCACCCGGCACGCGACAGCCCCCGGCGGCACACCGGCCGCCGGGGGCTGTCCCTCAGCACAACGGAGCAGGACGGCTAGCGCAGCCGCGCCATCAACGCGTGCTCCACGAGCGTGATCAGCGTCGACTTGGCGTCGGCACGGTGCCGCGCGTCCGTCGTGATGATCGGCGTGTCCGGCCCGATCTGCAGAGCCTCCCGGACCTCGTCCGGGGTGTAGGGCTGCTGCCCGTCGAAGCCGTTCAGCGCGATGACGAACGGCAGCCCGCTGTTCTCGAAGTAGTCGACGGCGGGGAAGCAGTCGGCGAGCCTCCTCGTGTCGACCAGCACGACCGCGCCAATCGCGCCGCGCACCAGGTCGTCCCACATGAACCAGAACCGGTCCTGGCCGGGGGTGCCGAACAGGTACAGGATCAGGTCCTGGTCCAGGGTGATACGGCCGAAGTCCATGGCGACCGTCGTGGTCGTCTTGTCCCCGGTGTGGGTGAGGTCGTCGATGCCCGCCGAAGCAGACGTCATGACGGCCTCCGTGCGCAGCGGGTTGATCTCCGAGACGGCGCCGACGAACGTGGTCTTGCCCACGCCGAAGCCGCCCGCCACCACGATCTTCGCGGAGGTGGTGGAGCGGGAAGGACCGCCGCTAGAGCTTGCGAAGTCCACTGAGCACCCTTTCGAGCAGTGTCACGTCTGGCTGGCCGCCGGCGTTCTCGTCGCCGCCGGGCTGATGGATGGCGACCAGTCCCGCCTCCGCCAAGTCGGCGACGAGGATCCTGGCCACGCCGAGAGGAATGGTCAGCAGCGCCGAGATCTCGGCGACCGACTTGATCTCACGGCAGAGGTTGCAGATCCGCTGATGCTCGGGCAGCTGGCCCTGCATCTGGTGCGGCTGCGCGGTGGTGTGCACCAGTGCCTCGATGGCGAGCTGGTAGCGCGGCCTGGTGCGGCCGCCCGTCATGGCGTACGGGCGCACCAGGGGATTGTTCGACGCCCCGGCGGGCGCGGGCTCGGGGGTGCGGCGCTGCGGCTGCACGGGCTGGATGCGCGGCGCGGGCGGCTGGTCGTACGGCGACGGGCCGGGGCCCTGTGGCGCGTACGGCTGCCCGTGGTGCGGTGCGGAGGGGAAGTTGTACCGGTTCTGGGAACCGTCGCCATGGCCCTGGCCAGGGCCGTACGACCAGTTGCCCGAGGGCGAACCGCCTGGGGGTGTTGCCACTTTCTCCTCCTCCGACTGTGCCTGGCACCCATCACTGTGGAGCCGCGTCCCGAAACCTTACGGCCCCGGGACGCCAATACGCACCGTACGCCCTTTAGTTGAGCAGGCTCCCTTGGAGCTCCGCACGAAGGTCCGGCGTCAGGACCGTACCGGCTCGGTCCACCAGGAGCGCCATCTCGTACCCGATGAGACCGATGTCGGCCTCCGGGTGAGCGAGAACCGCGAGCGACGATCCGTCGGAGATGGACATGATGAAGAGGAATCCCCGCTCCATCTCCACGACCGTCTGGTTGACGCTCCCGCCCTCGAAGATCCGGGAGGCGCCTGCCGTCAGAGACGTCAGACCGGAGGCGACGGCCGCGAGCTGGTCGGCGCGGTCGCGGGGGAAGCCTTCGGACATCGCCAGAAGGAGTCCGTCGGCGGAGACCACCACCGTGTGGGACACCCCCGGGGTGTTGTCCACGAAGTTGGTGATCAACCAGTTCAGGTTCTGTGCCGCCTGGCTCATCGGGCTCACACTAACGCTCCTGGTTGTAGGTGCTGTCAGGACCGAAGCCCTGGCCGTTCGTTTCACTGCCTGCGCTTCCTGCGCTGCGGCCTCGCTGGACGCCGCGCCGCAGGTTGCTCAGCCGGCCCCGGACGTCCTCCGGGGCACGGGAGACCTGTGGGCCTCCCTGGGGGGTGCTCTCGGCGGAACCCTCGATCAGGTTGGCCTTGGGTACCCGCCGCGGCAGGCCGGAGGAGGTGACCCCGCCTGCCTTGGGCTTCCGGAGCTGCGCGGCCTGCTGCCAGCGCTCGTCGTTCGCCGAGCGCCAGCTGCTGTCGCCGTTGCTCTCCGAAGTGGAGGCCGGCTGCTCCTGGCGCACGTGCCGCCCGCCGTCCGTGCCGTTCACGCCGCTCGCGGTGGATCCGCGGCGGGGCAGCCCGGCGTCGGTCAGCGCGTGGCCTGCGGAAGGAGCCGATCCCGGACGGTCGAAGCCTACGCGGTCCTGCTCACTCGCGTCAGCGGCCTGCGCAGATTCCGTTTCCTGGGCCTGGGCAGCGTACTGGGCCGGATAGCCGTTCTGGTAGCCGTCCTGCTGCGGCCAGTCGTCCTGGTGGCGGCGCTGCTCGAAGGCCGGGAAGGTCTCCTGGGCAGCGTTGCCCGCCGAGGCGTGCTCCTCCTGCACCGGCTCCGCATACGAGGGCTCCGGGTAGCCCCCGTTGGAGGAGAAGCCGTCGCCGTGGGGCAGCCGGCCGTCCTGCGCGTAGTACTGCTCCTCGTACGACTGCTGCTGCGAGGCCTGGTACGGCGTCTGCTGCTGCTCGTCGTACGGGGCCCGGCCGTCGTACCCGGAGGGCTGCTCCTGGTAGCCGCCGCCCTGGTTCTGGTCGTAACCCTGGCCCTGCTCGTAGCCCTGGCCGTTGTCGTAGGCCTGGGCGTTGTCGTAGCCCTGGCCGTCGTCGTAGCCCTGCTGCCCGGTGAACCGGTCGCCGTAGGCGGGCGTCTCCTGGGTCTCCTGCGGGTGCTCCTGCGGCTGCTGGCCCTGCGCCTGGGCCTCCAGGGCCGCCCGGCGCTCCTCGCGCATCAGGGAGCGGCCGACGGGGTCCAGCTCGCGTATGTCGTCCGGGATCTCCGTGTAGCGGCTGTCGTCGAAGCCGAGCTCGGCGGCCGTACGCATCGGCTGGTTGAAGTTCTCGCCGCCGAAGTTCTGCTCGGGGATGATCTGCGAGACGGTGAACTCGTCGCGGTCCGCCTGGCTCTCGCCACCACCGCCGTGCGTGATCGCGTCCGGCAGCATGACCAGCGAGGTGGTGCCGGCCTGCTCGCCCGAGGGGCGCAGCTGGACCCGGATGCCGTGCCGGTCGGAGAGCCGGCCGACCACGAACAGGCCCATGCGCTGCGAGATCGCGGCGTCCACGGTCGGCGGGTTGGCCAGCTTGTGGTTGATGTCCGCGAAGTCCTCGGCCGTCAGGCCGATGCCCTTGTCGTGGATCTCGATCATCACGCGGCCGTCCGGCAGACGGGTCGCGGTGACGCGGACCTTGGTCTGCGGGGAGGAGAACGTGGTGGCGTTCTCCAGCAGCTCGGCCAGCAGGTGCACGAGGTCGGTCACGGCCCGGCCGTGGATCTCGCACTCGGGCACGCCGGACAGCTCGATGCGCTCGTACTGCTCCACCTCGGAGGAGGCGGCGCGCAGCACGTCGATCAGCGGCACCGGCTGGTCCCAGCGGCGGCCGGGCTCCTCGCCCGCGAGGACCAGGAGGTTCTCGCCGTTGCGGCGCATACGCGTGGCGAGGTGGTCCAGCCTGAAGAGGTTCTCCAGCTGGTCCGGGTCGGCCTCGTTGTTCTCCAGCTCGGTGATCAGGGTCAGCTGGCCCTCGATCAGCGACTGGTTGCGGCGCGAGAGGTTGGTGAAGATCGCGTTGATGTTGCCCCGCAGCAGGGCCTGCTCGGCGGCGAGCCGGACGGCCTCGCGGTGCACCTGGTCGAAGGCGCGGGCGACCTCGCCGATCTCGTCGGTGGTGGTGATCGGGATCGGGGCGACCCGGGTGTCGACGCGGCCGGGGTCGGTGCGGGACAGCTGGTCGACCAGCATCGGCAGGCGCTGCTCGGCGATGCCGAACGCGGCGTTGCGCAGCTGGCGCATGGAGCGGCTCATCTGGCGGGCCACCATGCCGGCCAGGATGAACGCGGCGAGCAGGGCGACCACGACGGCGGCACCGGTGATGTAGGCGTCGCGCTGGGCGTTGCCCGCGATCTCGTCGGCCTCGCTCACCGCCGCGTCGGTCATGTCCGACTCGATCTTGCGGTAGGCGTCGAACTTCAGGGTGTTCAGGGCCCACCAGTTCTGGTAGGTGACGCCGTTCTTGGCCAGGGCCTGCCGCGCGCTGGGGTCGGTGGTGTCCAGCTGGGCGAGGGCCGCGACCATCGCGGTCGAGCCGGCCGGCGGCGGGACGTACTCGGGGTCCTTGGCCTTGGCCTCCTGGACCATCTTCGCGCCGTCGGCCTTGACCTGCTGCTCGGCCTGCTTGAGCTTGGCGACGTCCTGCGCGGTGCCACCGCCCTGGTACTCCTCGACGGCGATGCGCTCGAGGTAGGCGTAGGAGGACAGGGCGACTCGCTGCTGGGCCAGGTCGGTCCGCTCGGGACCCGGCTTGATCAGCAGGTGCATGCCGATGGAGCGCTCGAGGGAGACGGCGCCCTTGGCGAGGGAGATGGCGTAGACGGTGCGGCCGTAGCTGGTGATGTTGCTGGTGCCCAGGCCCAGCTCGTTGGCGAACTCCAGCAGCGGGTGCTGGATGCCGACGTAGCCCTCTTCGGTGTCCACGCCCTTGAGCTGGGAGGTGTAGGCGGCCTGGCGGAGCTGCTGGAGCTTCGGCTCCACCTTGCGGAAGTTCTCCAGCCGGCGCTTGAGGTTCGGCCGGTCCGGGATGTTCTGGGCGGCCGCGTCGAAGGCGTCGGCGGCCTCGTCCGTCTGCTTGCGGACCTTGGCGACGAGGGCCTTGTCCTCGGCGGTCTGCGCGCTGCCCTTCAGCAGCGGCGCGGCGGTCGTGTCGCGCTCGTTGAGCAGCGCGTTGCCGTAGGTCAGGGCGGCCTGTACCAGACGCGCGGTGTCCGCCGCGTCCTCGGCCTCCTGCCAGGTGTCGATCGAGCTCTTCACCTGGAAGCCGCCCATGACGAGGCCGACCAGCACGGGTATGAGCAGGATCGCGTTGAGTCGGGTGGCCACCCGCCAGTTGCGCGGGGAGAGGCGGCCGCCGCTCGGGGCGGGCGCGGCCGTTGGCTCCGAACCGGGCACGGGGGCGGGCGCCGCTGTGCGCGGCGGCGGGGTGAAGTTGCCCCGGGCCGACGGCTCGGGACTGTTCTTGCTTCGCCTCACTCGACCAACAACCTCTCGGCGGTCGGCACCAACGTTGTGCCGCAGTGTCTCAGAGCCCGGTTCGCCATCGTGTACGCAGTACTGCTGAGTACGTCTTTGACTAATGGGCAGTTCAGGCATTCCAGCATGTCGACCTGCGCTCTTCCAAACCCCGGAGTATGCCCTTGTAAGGCTGAGATAAAACGGTCATAAAGAACGAGCCCCGCCAAAAGGCGGGGCGTTTGTGCGCGCAGCGAGACCAGATGTGCGCGACGCGTGGCCGTACCACTCGATTCCTCTGCCGAAACGTTATGAACACCGAGGCCGACCGTGTCAAAGGACACAGTCGGCTCCGGGACATCTACGACAACTGCCGTATTGCACTTTTGATTTGAGTGCTACCGCAACCGTGCCATCAGCGCGTGCTCGACCAGTGTGATCAGGGCACTCTTGGCTTCGGACCGGTGCCGGGCATCGGTGGTGATGATCGGGGTGTCCGGGCCGATCTGGAGAGCTTCCCGCACCTCGTCGGGGGTGTAGGGCTGCTGCCCGTCGAAGCCGTTCAGCGCGATGACGAACGGCAGCCCGCTGTTCTCGAAGTAGTCGACCGCGGGGAAGCAGTCGGCCAGGCGCCGGGTGTCCACGAGCACCACCGCGCCGATCGCGCCGCGCACCAGGTCGTCCCACATGAACCAGAACCGGTCCTGACCCGGCGTACCGAACAGGTACAGGATCAGGTCCTGGTCCAGGGTGATACGGCCGAAGTCCATGGCCACCGTGGTGGTGGTCTTGTCCCCGGTGTGGGTCAGGTCGTCGATGCCCGCGCTGGCGGACGTCATGACGGCCTCGGTACGGAGCGGGTTGATCTCCGAGACGGCGCCGACGAACGTGGTCTTGCCCACGCCGAAGCCGCCCGCCACCACGATTTTCGCCGAGGTGGTGGCACGGCCCGCGTCAGAGCTTGCGAAGTCCACTGAGCACCCTCTCGAGCAGTGTCACGTCCGGCGCGCCGGTGGTCTCGTCGCCGCCCGGCTGGTGGATGGCGACCAGACCGGCCTCCGCCAGGTCCGCGACGAGGATCCGGGCCACGCCCAGCGGCATGTTGAGCAGCGCCGACACCTCGGCCACCGACTTGACCTCACGGCACAGGTGGCAGATGCGCTGGTGCTCCGGGAGCAGCCCCATGAGCGCGGCGGGGTCTGCCGTCGTACTGATCAGTGCCTCGATGGCCAGCTGGTAGCGGGGCCTCGTCCGGCCGCCGGTCATCGCGTACGGCCGGACCAGCGGCTGGTCGCCCTCGTCCTCGTACGGCTCCGCGTACGGATCATGAGAGGCGGTGGGCGGGGTCATGAATCCTCCGGGCGGGGACAGCAAGTCGGTCAGTCAAGCCGTCTGACGGGGCCGGTGGGGGGATTGTGGCGGCCGGACGGTGGTTTGGTGAGACGGGTGGTGCCGGGAACGCTCAGTGAAGCAGACTGCCCTGGAGCTCGGCCCGCAGGTCGGGCGTGAGCACCGCGCCCGCGCGGTCGACCAGGAGCGCCATCTCGTAGCCGACGAGGCCGATGTCGCACTCGGGGTGGGCCAGGACCGCGAGGGACGAGCCGTCCGAGACGGACATGAGGAAGAGGAATCCCCGCTCCATCTCGACCACCGTCTGCGCCACCGTGCCGCCGTCGAAGATCCGGGAGGCCCCGGCCGTCAGCGAGGTCAGACCGGAGGCGACGGCCGCGAGCTGGTCGGCGCGGTCGCGCGGGAAGCCTTCGGACATCGCCAGAAGGAGTCCGTCGGCGGACACGACGACGGTGTGGGACACCCCGGGGGTGTTGTCCACGAAGTTGGTGATCAACCAGTTGAGGTTCTGTGCCGCCTGGCTCATCGGGCTCAACTAACGCTCCTGCTGGTGAGTGGGTCGAGGGAAGCTGCCGGTCTGGGTGGACCCGGCCTGACGACCCTGTGCGATACCCCGACGGAGATTGGTCAGCCGGCCGCGCACGTCATCGGGCGCGCGCGAGACCTGCGGACCGCTCTGGTGGGTTTGCTGCTGAGCCGTGCCCGGAACGAGGTTCGCCCGGGGCACCCGGCGCGGCAGGCCGGAGGTGGTGACGCCGCCCGCGGCCGGCTGCCGGACGCGCTCGGCCTGCCGGACGAGCTCGTCGTTGGGCGAGCTGCGCCAGGCGGAGGAGCCGGTGGAACCGGCGGACCGCTGGGGGGCGGCAGGAGCCTGGGGCTGCTGCTGCTGCGGAGCAGGAGTGGACGAGCCGCTGGTCTGCTGGCGGTCCTGGCCCTCCTGCCGGCCGCCGCCGCGGAACCAGTTGGTCTCCAGCGTGTCGTACAGCGGCGTACGCCCGTCCCCGGGGCCGGTGGCCGGCGGCAGGGCCTCCGGCTCCTGCCGGCCGGGCCGCGCCTGCGGCGCGGGCGGACGCGGCGCGCCGAAGTCGGCGGCGCCGTACGACCCGTTGACCTGCGGACGCTCGTACTGGCCGGTGCCCGCCGGGTCCGCCGTCTCCGGACGGCCGGGCAGGGAGTGCCGGCCCGTGGAGCCGCTGTCCTGGCCCGGCGCCGGGAACTGGCCGCCGTTGTCGTACGCCGACGGGGCCGGGTACTGGCCCGTCCCGGAGGCGCCGGACCGTCCGCCCGGGGTGCCGAAGACGTCCGGCCGGACGAACGGGTCCTGGCCCTGGGAGCCGTTGACGGCGGGACCGCCGTACTGGCCCGGGTTCTGGGGGCCGTCCTCGATCCGGGGGATCTCGGCGGTGGAGCCGGGCCCCTGACGGTCGTCGACACGCGGCATCGGGGCCGTCCGGGAGACGTCCGGCTCCTCGTGGCCGCGCGGGGCGTCGGGCAGCGAGGGGCGCTGCACCGGCGGCTGGGCGTTCTCGTCGCCCCAGCCGGTCTGGCGCTGCTGCGGGTTGCCCCCCGGCAGCTCGGCCCGCGGGCCGCCGCGCGGCGGCAGCTGCGGCTGCCGCGAGCGGGAGCCCTGCTCGGTGGTGCCCCGGCCGCCGCCGAACGCGTCCTGGCCCTGCGGCCCGTTCGGGTTCGCGGCCTGGAGCCCCTGCGGCGCACCCGGCGCCTGGCCGAAGCCGGCACCGGCTCCCGCCGGACTCGGGCGGCCCTGGTCGTACGCCGGGGACGGCTGGCCCGAGGGACCCTGCGGCCCGCGCGCCCCGCCCGGGGCACCCGGGCGGCCGCCGTTGCCGGGCAGCGCGGCCCGCGGCCCGGGGCCCGCGCCGAGCAGACCGCCGCCGGGCCCACCGGAGCCGAACGCGCCGCCGCCCGCCGGGCCACCGCCGGACTGGACCTGACGCCGCGCCGCGGCCGCGCCCGCTGCGGCCTGCGCCGCGGCCGGGCCGCCACCGGCGACCGGTCCCTGACCGGCCTTGGGCTGGGGCTTCTTGCCGCCCTGGGCGACATCGACGGGCAGCATGACCAGCGCGGTCGTACCACCGGAGTCGGACGGGCGCAGCTGGATGCGGATGCCGTGCCGCTGCGAGAGCCGGCCGACCACGAACAGACCCATGCGGCGGGAGACGGAGACGTCCACCGTCGGGGGAGAGGCGAGCCGCTCGTTGATCGCGGCGAGGTCCTCGGGCGACAGACCGATACCGGTGTCGTGGATCTCGATCAGCACCCGGCCGTCGGGCAGGGCGTGACCGGTGACCTTGACCTTGGTCTGCGGCGAGGAGAACGAGGTCGCGTTCTCCAGCAGCTCGGCGAGCAGGTGCACGAGGTCGTTGACGACCCGGCCGGCCACCTCGGTGGTCGGCACGGAGGCCAGCTCGATGCGCTCGTACTGCTCCACCTCGGAGGCGGCGGCACGCAGCACGTCGACCAGCGGGACCGGGCGGGTCCACCGGCGGCCGGGCTCCTCGCCCGCGAGAACCAGCAGGTTCTCACCGTTACGGCGCATACGCGTGGCGAGGTGGTCCAGCTTGAACAGCGAGGAGAGCTGGTCCGGGTCGGCCTCGCGGGACTCCAGCTCGGAGATCAGCGACAGCTGGCGCTGGATCAGGCCCTGGGAGCGGCGCGAGAGGTTGGTGAACATCGCGTTGACGTTGCCCCGCAGCAGCGCCTGCTCGGCGGCGAGGCGGACCGCCTCGCGGTGCACGTCGTCGAAGGCCGCGGCCACCCGGCCGATCTCGTCCCGGGAGTGCACACCGACCGACTCGACGGAGGTGTCGACGTCCTGCGGGTCCGACTCCGACAGCTGCTTGACCAGCTCGGGCAGGCGCTCCTGGGCGACCTTGGTCGCGGTCTCCTCCAGGCGCCGCAGCGAACGGATCATGGACCGGGCCACGACGAAGGCGCCGACCAGCGAGACACCGAGCACCAGCAGGATCAGTGCACCGGCGATGATCGCGTCGCGCTCGGTGGCGCTGCGCAGCTCGCGGGCCTGCTGCTCCATGTCCTCCAGCAGACGCAGCTCGATGTTCTTCATCTGCTGGATCTTGGTGGAGCTGTCGTCCAGCCAGTCCTGGTACGAGATCCTGTTGAGGTCCGCCAGGGCGCCCTGCTTGGCGAGCACGCGCGTGGCGTACTTGTCGGTGGCCTCGATGATCGGGTTGCCCTGCCGGATGGGCTTGAGCAGCTCCTCGGCGTCGTCGCCGTAGATGCTGACGAAGCTGTTGAGCTCGGACTTCTGGCTCTGCAGGGCCGACTCGGCGTACAGCCGGTCGTTCTCGGAGAGGTCGCCGGTGGTGGTGTTGTTCGCGGGCAGCGCCGCCGCGAGCACCGCGCGCTGGACGGACGCGTACTCCTTGGCGGCGGAGAAGGCCGCCAGGGCACGCGTGCGCTGGATCATGTCCGGGTTGCTGGTGGCCTCCGCCATGTCCTGCGAGAGGTCCAGCAGGTTGGTGATCAGACGGTGGTAGGCCTCGACCGTCTGGGTCGAGTTCTTCTTGGACTCGTAGGCGTCGGTGCGGATCTCGTTGAGGTCGTTGAGGTCCCGCATGAGGCCGACGATGCTGTCGCGGACACCGCGCAGGTTGCCGTCCTTGGCGGCGTTGTCGATCTCCTCGGACGCGTCCTGGAAGTTCTCCAGGGCCCGGTCGGTCTTCTCCCGGTAGCCCTTGACCGTGAAGTTGGTGCCCTTGGCGCCGTGCGCCAGCGGGCCGGCCGACTGGTCGCGCTCCTCCTGGAGCGCGGCGGCCAGCTCGGTGGCCTGCTTGGTCATGTCCGTCAGCAGCTTCATGTTGTCGAGCTGCTGGATGGCTTCCATGGACTGGTTGATGCGCAGCGCGCCGAGCGAGGTGGCCGCGACCACCGGCAGCGCGAGCAGCGACACCAGACGGGTGGAGATGCGCCAGTTGCGCAGGGCCATGCGCGACCCGGGGCCGACGACGTCCTTCGGCGGCTTCACGGCCGGTGCCGGGCTCGGGGATCCCTGGGGGGCCGACGCGCCGGGGCGCCCGGAGCGCTCACCGCCGTCGCCGACGGGCGCCGGGCCCGGGGTCTGGGCGTGCTGGGGTGAGGGACCTCGGTCGGTCCCGCCGTGCGGCTCCGGCTCCGCCGAAGCGCTGCCATCCCTCTTGAAACGTCCCTGCACTAGCGTCGCAACCTCTGGACCAGGCACCCCACCGCGTGAACGGCGGGGCACGGTGTCGGCGTCATAGGGGCGCCCTGAATACGCCCCCGTGGTGTTGGTCGTGGGTGACCGGCGCTGGCTCCCCCTTCTCGCCGCCACTCGGCGCGTCTGTGCGCCCCCTGTGCGCCGGCTCGATCCTGCGGCGGTTCCGTGGAATTCCAGCACAGCACAGGATCTCCAACAAGGCCCGTGGTCCAGACCGTGACATAGGTGACACCGCGTGAGTGGCGAGTCACCTCATGTAGAAAGTGATCCTGTCCATAACGGACGTATGGCCGCGAGTTGCCCGCCGCCCGAGGGTGTCCCAGTCGCCATGATCAGGAGCGGAATGAGGGCTTCAGGGGCTCAATGTCCGTTTCGTTGGGGTGGGCCGCGAGTCCGGATTGGCTGATTTGTCCCTCAATTCGTGAGGAAACTCACATGCCGATCATGGCGCTCGCCACCGGCGCCGGGGAATCGCATGTTTAGCCTGACGCTTTACGAAAAGGACGCTTCTGCCAACCCGCGCCCGCGTGAGGGTTCCGTGACGGCCCTCCCGGCACCCAAGACGACAGGGTCTCGTACAACCGTGAAGACGACGACGATGTTCCACAAGATCGCCAACCCGCGACGCACGACGCTGGCTCACCTGAAGGACGCCGGTGAACTGCAGACGCCGGAACAGCCGGAGCACGCCGTCGAGCTCCCCAACCAGACCGCCAACCCCAAGCGCACCATCCTCCAGGAGGTCCCCGCCGCGGCCTCCGCCGCGCAGTAGTCACGGGGGAGTACGCACGGCGGCCGCCGATCACTCAAACCGGCCGGCCGCGGACTTCGAGGGGCGCCCCGGACGGCGGGGCGCCCCTCATTATGCGCGGGGCAGGTACCCCTTCCCGCGTTAGCCTGGAGCGTCAGACTCCAGCCAGCTCAGTCAAGGGGCCAAGCATCCCGTGCGCATCGCCAGGTTCTCCATCGACGGGAACGTAGCCTTCGGCGCGGTCGAGGGCGAGAAGCAGGACGAACTCGTCCTGGACATCATCAAGGGCATCCCGTTCGCGGACTTCGAGCTCTCGGGCACCAAGGTGCCGGTGAGCAAGGTCAGGCTGCTGCCGCCGGTGCTCCCCAACAAGGTCGTCGCCTTCGGCCGCAACTACGCCGAGCACGCCAGGGAGCTGGGCAACGAGGTGCCCGAGACCCCGTTCGCCTTCTTCAAGCCCGCCACCTCGGTGATCGGCACGGGCGACGAGATCCAGTACCCGCCCTTCTCCGAGGAACTGCATCACGAGGCCGAGCTGGCCGTGGTCATCGGCCGGATGTGCCGTGAGGTCCCGCGCGAGCGGGTCAAGGACGTGATCTTCGGCTACACCTGCGCCAACGACGTCACCGCCCGCGACGTCCAGAGGCGCGAGAAGCAGTGGGCCAGGGCCAAGGGCTTCGACACCTCCTGTCCGCTCGGCCCCTGGGTCGAGACCGACCTGGACCCGGCGGACCTGACCATCCAGCTCACGGTCAACGGCCGGCAGCGCCAACTGGGCCGCACGAGCGAGATGATCCACTCTGTCGAGGACCTGATCGTCAACATCTCCGAGGCCATGACGCTGCTCCCCGGCGACGTGATCCTCACCGGCACCCCGGCCGGGGTCGGCCCCCTCAACGTCGGCGACGAGGTCGCCGTCACCATCGAAGGCATCGGCACTCTCACCAACAAGGTTGTCAAGCGTGGCTAGCGCACCTGTACGCGTCCGTTTCTGCCCGTCGCCGACCGGTAACCCCCACGTGGGCCTGGTCCGCACCGCCCTGTTCAACTGGGCGTTCGCCCGGCACCACGGCGGCACCCTGGTCTTCCGCATCGAGGACACCGACGCGGCCCGCGACTCCGAGGAGTCCTACGAGCAGCTGCTCGACTCGATGCGCTGGCTGGGCTTCGACTGGGACGAGGGCCCCGAGGTCGGCGGCCCCCACGCGCCCTACCGCCAGTCGCAGCGCATGGACCTCTACAAGGACGTCGCCCAGAAGCTGCTGGACGGTGGCTACGCCTACCACTGCTACTGCTCCCAGGAGGAGCTGGACACCCGCCGCGAGGCGGCCCGCGCCGCCGGCCGGCCCTCCGGCTACGACGGCCACTGCCGCGAGCTGACCGCCGAGCAGGTCGAGCGGTACCGGGCCGAGGGCCGCGAGCCCATCGTCCGCTTCCGCATGCCCGACGAGACGATCACCTTCACCGACCTGGTCCGCGGCGAGCTGACCTTCACCCCGGAGAACGTCCCGGACTACGGCATCGTCCGCGCCAACGGCGCCCCGCTGTACACGCTCGTCAACCCGGTCGACGACGCCCTGATGGAGATCACCCACGTCCTGCGCGGCGAGGACCTGCTGTCTTCGACGCCCCGTCAGATCGCCCTGTACAAGGCCCTGATGGAGCTCGGCATCGCCCAGCGCATCCCGGAGTTCGGCCACCTGCCGTACGTGATGGGCGAGGGCAACAAGAAGCTCTCCAAGCGCGACCCGCAGTCGAGCCTCAACCTCTACCGCGAGCGCGGCTTCCTCCCCGAGGGCCTGCTCAACTACCTGTCCCTGCTGGGCTGGTCGCTCTCGGCCGACCGGGACGTGTTCACGATGGACGAGATGGTCCAGGCCTTCGACGTCGCGGACGTGAACCCCAACCCCGCCCGCTTCGACCTGAAGAAGTGCGAGGCGATCAACGGCGACCACATCCGCATGCTGGACGTGAAGGAGTTCACGGAGCGCTGCCGCCCCTGGCTCCAGCCCCCGTTCGCCCCCTGGGCCCCGGAGGACTTCGACGAGGCCCAGTGGCAGGCGATCGCCCCGCACGCCCAGACCCGCCTGAAGGTGCTCTCGGAGATCACCGACAACGTCGACTTCCTGTTCCTGCCCGAGCCGGTCTTCGACGAGGCCTCCTGGAACAAGGCGATGAAGGAGGGCTCGGACGCCCTGCTGCGCACGGCCCGCGAGAAGCTCCAGTCCGCCGACTGGACCTCGGCCGAGTCGCTGAAGGAGGCCGTCCTGGCCGCCGGCGAGGCCCACGGCCTCAAGCTCGGCAAGGCCCAGGCCCCGGTCCGTGTCGCCGTCACCGGCCGCACGGTCGGCCTGCCGCTCTTCGAGTCCCTGGAGATCCTCGGCAAGGACAAGACGCTGGCCCGTATCGACACGGCGCTGGCGAAGCTGGCCGCGTGAGGCACCCGCACGCGTGAAGGGGCGGCAGCCGAGGCGGCTGCCGCCCCTTCGCCGTTCCCCGGACGCGGCCCGCTTTCTGCCGTTACCGTCGGATCATGAGCATCCGCGCCGTGGTCTGGGACGTCGACGACACCCTCTTCGACTACACCTCCGCCGACCGCCTCGGCATGCGCGCCCACCTGGCCGCCGAGGGCCTGCTGGACGGCTTCGAGAGCGTCGAGGAGGCCATCACGCGCTGGCGGCGGATCACCGACCAGCAGTGGGCCCGTTTCTCGGCCGGGGAGGTCTCCTTCCCCGGCCAGCGGCGCGACCGGGTACGGGTGTTCCTCGGCCAGGACCTGACCGACGCCGAGGCCGACGCCTGGTTCGAGCGGTACCTCACCCACTACGAGGCCGCCTGGGCCCTCTTCCCGGACGTGCTGCCCGTCCTGGACGCCCTCGCGGCCAGTCACCGCCACGCCGTGCTGTCGAACTCCAGCATCCACGTCCAGGACCGCAAACTGCGCGTCCTCGGGGTGTACGACCGCTTCGAGGCCATCCTGTGCGCCGCCGAGCTCGGCGTCTCCAAGCCCGAGGCCGGGGCGTTCCTCGCGGCCTGCGACGCACTCGACCTCGCCCCGCACGAGGTGGCCTACGTCGGCGACCACCCGGAGATCGACGGGCGCGGGGCCGCGGAGGCCGGTCTGCTGTCGGTCTGGATCGACCGGGCCGGCGCCCACGTGACGGTGGAGCCGCCCGCCGGTCCGCACCGCATCGCGTCCCTCGCCGAACTGCCCTCCCTGCTCGGCCCGGATAGTCGTTTTGGAGCCCCGTCCACCTTCGGGTAATGTTCTTCCTGCGCCGCGGGGAGCGGGCCGGAAGGCCGAAACCCTCAAGCGCAGAACTAGAACAAGATCCCCTCTGGGGCTTGCGTTCCAGTGGCCTATGGTGTAATTGGCAGCACGACGGATTCTGGTTCCGTTAGTCTTGGTTCGAGTCCAGGTAGGCCAGCTCGCAGAGCTCATCTGCAACCCGCGGATTCCATCCGCAAGCCCCCGTTGTGTAGCGGCCTAGCACGCTGCCCTCTCAAGGCAGTAGCGCCGGTTCGAATCCGGTCGGGGGTACGGATCCTTCGGGATCAAGGCCCCCGTTGTGTAGCGGCCTAGCACGCCGCCCTCTCAAGGCGGTAGCGCCGGTTCGAATCCGGTCGGGGGTACGGAAGGTGACGGGCCTCACTGAGTCTCTCAGTGGTCTAAACCACCCTTGGTCTATGGTGTAATTGGCAGCACGACGGATTCTGGTTCCGTTAGTCTTGGTTCGAGTCCAGGTAGACCAGCTCGGACCTGCGGGAACGCAGAATCCTACGCCCCCGTTGTGTAGCGGCCTAGCACGCCGCCCTCTCAAGGCGGTAGCGCCGGTTCGAATCCGGTCGGGGGTACGTTCACGGAAGCCTCCCAGTTCGCTGGGGGGCTTCCGTCGTCTCAGGCAACACGGGCCATCAGGTGGGGAGCCTTGATGCGCGCGACAGGGGCGCAAGGGGGGATGCGTGGCTGACTTCCAGGCTGTGGCCGGGGTGCGTGCGCTGGAGGCCAAGACGCTGGCCGACTCGGGGCACTACCTCGGGGCCGTCTACTTGGCGGGCTACGTGGTCGAGTGCCGCCTGAAGACCTACCTGCAACTCAACGGGATTCGCTTCCCCCGCGGTGGCAGCGAGGGGCACAACCTGCGCGGGTTGTGGCAGTCCGCCCAGTTCCCGCCCCCGCGAGGGCATGCCGGTCTGTTCATCGCCCATTGGGGTACCGAGCTGCGCTACGAGACCCGTTTGCCCGCCGATGTGGACCCGAAAGACCTGCTCAAGGGCGGAAGGGAGCTGGCAAGCTGGGTGGCGACGCGGATTCGGCAGGCGAGTTCCCGGCGAGCGGCTGCGGGACGCAGGTGGAACGGATGAGGAAGGCCGAAGTGATGTCAGCCCAGGGCTCCACTGAGAAGATCATGGCAGCCGTCCGAGAGGTCGTCCCTTCGGCCGCGGTTCAGGTGGTCCATGACGCCGGAGGCCTCGTGGTGCGCGCCGAAAGTGACGGCTTCGGCCCATGGACCCCCGATGAGCGACGCGCCAGGGTCACGGCCCTGCTCGACGACGACGTGGTCCGGGAAGTGCACACCTGGGAGCTGCTCACCGCCTCGGAAGCCGAGTGGTACGGCGACTTGGGCCACGCTGATGCCGACGATCGCGTGCCGCACTGGTCCTCCGCCCTGGAGCGCGCTCAGGACGCGGACCGCGCCCTGCCCTCCGTGACCTTCGCCAGTGATCTCGACGAGGATCTCGAATCGGCGCCCGTGGTCACCTTCTACAGCCTCAAGGGCGGGGTCGGGCGCAGTACGGCGCTGGCGTCGGTGGCGCGTCGCCTGAGCGGCGACCACGGGCTGACCGTCGTCTGCATCGACATGGACCTGGAAGCACCCGGCCTGGACTCCCTCTTCGGGATCGAAAGTCAGGTGGACACCGACCAGGGCGTGGTGTCCGCGCTGCTCCAGTACGAGTTCGGCGAACCGGGGTCGGTGCTCAAGCACCTCATCCCCGTGGACGACGCCGGCCGGCTGTACTGCATGCCCGCCGGCCGGATCGACAGCGCCTACGCGGCGCAGCTGCGCGCGTTGGAACCGGAGATCTGGTACCGGGAGCGGACCAACGCCCTGCACCGCCTCATCGACGACGTACGGGAGTCGAACCTCCGCCCCGACGTCATCCTGATCGACTCGCGCACGGGGGTCAGCCCCGTCGCCGCACCGCTGCTGTTCGACGTCTCGGACATGGCGGTGATCTGCTTCCATCCGCACGCCCAAGCCCGGGCCGGCACGGAGATGCTGACCAAGGCGCTGCTGAGTGCCACGACGCGGCGCAGCACCGACGGCCGGCCTCTCACCCCCGAGCCGCGTTTCGTCGTGTCGCCGATGCCGCCCGGGATCAGCGCCACGCGTCTGGCCGAGCGCGCCAGATCCTGGGTCGAGGCGTGGACGGCGACCGCGGGCTCCCAGCGCGGAGCTGCCCAGGGACTGTCAGCCGAAGAGATCACGCACGTGATCCCCTACAACGCCGAGGTGGCGTTCGCGGACACGGTCGGCGCCTCTCGCGGTCAGCTGACGCCGTACGCGCGCATCGCCGACTGGATCGTCCAGATCGTGCCCGAGCCGACGCCCGCCTCGGCTGTCCAGGACCGGACCTCCGCGAGCAAGGCCGAGGCGCTGCGACAGCTCTCCTTCTCGACCGGCACGGCGGAGATCCTCGACCACGAGGAGTTCCTGCAGGACTACGTCGTCACGCGCCAGGTCAACGAGACCGCCGCGCCGGACGTGCCGTTGATCCTCGGCCGGAAAGGCACGGGCAAAACCGCACTGTTCCGGTGGCTGGCGGCCGGCAAACTGGCTGACTGGGAACCGGTGCTGGTGACGACGCCGAACCAGTACAAGGGCCGTCCGGCGTGGTCCTTCGGGCCGGACAACTACGCGGCTGTCGGCGGTGCCCTCGAGCAGCGAGGACTGGACTGGGGCTCCTTCTGGCAGGTGCTCATGGCCCTCGCCATCCATCAGTCCTACGCCCCGGCCCAGCAGCTCGGAGCTCCTCACCGGGCCCTCGCCGAACTCGGCGACGGCGACTTCGCCGTGACACAGGCGGTCTTCGAAGTCCTCGACGACCCGATGGGCCCGCTCCGGTGCGGTGACTGGCTGCGCCGGGTGGACGCCGGCGGAGACCGTGGCGTCCTCATGCTCTTCGACGGCCTGGACACGGCGTTCGGTCACTCACCGGTCCAGCGCTCGCGCAGGTCGGCCGCCATCGCGGGGTTGCTGACGAAGCAGGCCGACCTCGCCTCCCGCCTGCGCCGGATCCGCCTCAAGATCTTCGTCCGCCAGGACATCTGGCAGGGGCTCCGGTTCGAGAACAAGAGCCACTTCTTCGGTCTGTCCCGCCGTCTGCAGTGGGAGGACCGGGAGGAGTACTTCAAGGTCGTCCTCAAACGTGCCGTACGGGCATCCGCCTTCGCGGAGGTGCTCGCGGTGCTCGACCCCGCCCTGCCCGCGACGGAGGTCGCAGCGTGGAGTCCCGAACAGGTGGCCCTCGCCTGGGGTGCCCTGGTGGGCGAGCGCATGCGGGGCGAGCGCACCGCCTTCACGGCCAACTGGGTCTGGAACCGGCTCGCGGACGGCAACGGAGACCACTCGCCGCGCGCCCTGCTGCAGCTGTTCGCCGCAGCGCTGGACTGGGAGCGGACGGAGGAGAAGCGCAGCGGCTACGACCGGTCCGTGCTGCGCCCGCGCAGCCTTGCGCTGAGTCTGGAGAGCGTGAGCGACAAGGCCCTGTCCGCCCTGCTGGACGAAGAGTTCCAGGAGCTCAGGCAGGTGGCCGAGGCCTTGCGGGAGTACGGCCGGACACCTGTCACCGAGGACGCGCTGGGCGACATCGAGGAGGACCTCGTCGTCCTGGCTCAGGAAGCGGGTCTGCTGGAAGTCATCGACAGCGACGGATCCGAGCGCCTGTTCAAGGTGCCGGATCTGTACCGGTGGGCCCTCGGTGTGACCCGTCGCGGTCCGATGTAGCGGACGAAGCAGCCGGCGGCGGTCCGTCTGCGTCTGCCACGAAGCGCCAGGTCTTCCGCTTCCGTCGGTGAGGGGCTGCCGCGGCGTTGAGGCGAGCCCGTTCCCGAGGGCGTGAAGATCAACCCGAGCGGCGCAGGGCCTCCGACAGGCGGGCCGCCGCGTCGATGACCGCCTGGGCGTGCATCCGGCCCGGGTGGCGGGTCAGGCGCTCGATGGGGCCGGAGACCGACACGGCGGCCACCACGCGGTTGGAGGGGCCGCGCACGGGCGCGGAGACGGACGCCACGCCCGGCTCGCGCTCGCCGATCGACTGGGCCCAGCCGCGGCGCCGCACGCCCGACAGGGCCGTCGCCGTGAAGCGGGCGCCCTGCAGGCCGCGGTGCAGCCGCTCCGGCTCCTCCCAGGCCAGCAGGATCTGCGCCGAGGAGCCGGCCTTCATCGTCAGCGTCGAGCCGACCGGGACCGTGTCCCGCAGGCCGGACAGACGCTCCGCCGCGGCGACACAGATCCGCATGTCGCCCTGGCGGCGGTAGAGCTGCGCGCTCTCGCCCGTGACGTCGCGCAGGTGGGTGAGGACGGGGCCGGCGGTGGCGAGGAGACGGTCCTCACCCGCGGCCGCGGCCAGTTCTGCCAGGCGGGGGCCGAGGATGAACCGGCCCTGCATGTCGCGCGCCACCATGCGGTGGTGTTCCAGGGCCACGGCCAGGCGGTGGGCCGTGGGTCGTGCCAGTCCGGTGGCGCCGACCAGGCCCGCGAGGGTGGCCGGACCGGACTCCAGAGCGCTCAGGACGAGGGCCGCCTTGTCCAGAACGCCGACGCCGCTACTGTTGTCCATGCAACGATACTCGCGTCTCACTCTGTGAAACGCAAGTTCAATTTTCCGTGGAACGCGCCACTCTGGAGAACACGAAGTCACAACGGCCCGTGACGTAAGGGCCTGGTGGCGGACGCCCGGAATCAGGGGTGCGGGCGACGCCGCCTCCTCAAGATCTCTAGTTGGGCCGGTGGACGCTTGCCGGCCGGAGGGAACAGCGATGGGTAGGACACTCGCGGAGAAAGTCTGGGACGACCATGTCGTCCGGCGCGCCGAGGGCGAGCCCGACCTCCTCTACATCGATCTCCACCTGCTGCACGAGGTGACCAGCCCGCAGGCCTTCGACGGCCTCCGCAAGAGCGGCCGCAAGGTCCGCCGCCTCGACCTCACCATCGCGACCGAGGACCACAACACCCCGACCCTCGACATCGACAAGCCGATCGCCGACCCGGTCTCCCGCGTCCAGCTGGAGACGCTGCGCAAGAACGCCGCCGAGTTCGGCGTGCGGCTGCACCCGCTGGGCGACGTCGAGCAGGGCGTCGTGCACGTCGTCGGCCCGCAGCTGGGTCTGACCCAGCCCGGCATGACCGTCGTCTGCGGTGACTCCCACACCTCCACGCACGGCGCCTTCGGCGCGCTGGCGTTCGGTATCGGCACCTCCCAGGTCGAGCACGTGCTGGCCACCCAGACGCTGCCGATGGCCCGCCCGAAGACCATGGCGATCACCGTCAACGGCGAACTGCCCGACGGCGTCACGGCCAAGGACCTGATCCTGGCGATCATCGCGAAGATCGGCACGGGCGGCGGCCAGGGCTACGTCCTGGAGTACCGCGGCGAGGCCATCGAGAAGCTCTCGATGGAGGCCCGCATGACCATCTGCAACATGTCGATCGAGGCCGGCGCCCGGGCGGGCATGATCGCCCCGGACGAGACCACCTTCGCGTACCTCAAGGGCCGCCCGCACGCCCCCGAGGGCGCCGACTGGGACGCCGCCGTCGCGTACTGGAAGACGCTGCGGACCGACGACGACGCCGAGTTCGACGCCGAGGTCGTCATCGAGGCCGCCGAGCTGTCGCCGTTCGTCACCTGGGGCACCAACCCGGGGCAGGGTGCGCCGCTTTCCTCCTCGGTCCCCGACCCGGCTTCGTACGAAGACGCATCGGAGCGCCTCGCCGCTGAGAAGGCCCTGGAGTACATGGGGTTGGAGGCCGGGCAGCCGCTGCGCTCCATCAAGGTGGACACCGTCTTCGTAGGCTCCTGCACCAACGGCCGCATCGAGGACCTGCGCGCCGCCGCCGAGATCCTCAAGGGCCGCAAAGTCGCCGACGGCGTACGGATGCTGGTCGTGCCGGGCTCCGCGCGGGTCGGGCTGCAGGCCGTCTCCGAGGGCCTGGACGTGGTCTTCAAGGAGGCCGGCGCCGAGTGGCGGCACGCGGGCTGCTCGATGTGTCTGGGCATGAACCCCGACCAGCTGGCCCCCGGCGAGCGCTCCGCGTCCACCTCCAACCGCAACTTCGAGGGCCGGCAGGGCAAGGGCGGCCGTACCCACCTGGTGTCGCCGCAGGTCGCGGCCGCGACCGCCGTGCTGGGCCACCTGGCCTCCCCGGCCGACCTGTCCGCCGACGACCGTACGCCCGCTGGAGTCTGATCAGTCATGGAAGCATTCACCACGCACACCGGCCGGGCCGTCCCGCTGCGCCGCAGCAACGTCGACACCGACCAGATCATCCCCGCCCACTGGCTCAAGAAGGTCACGCGCGACGGGTTCGAGGACGGGCTGTTCGAGGCCTGGCGCAAGGACCCCGAGTTCGTCCTCAACCGGCCCGAGCGGCAGGGCGCGACCGTCCTGGTCGCCGGACCCGACTTCGGCACCGGCTCCTCGCGGGAGCACGCCGTGTGGGCGCTGCAGAACTACGGCTTCAAGGCCGTGATCTCCAGCCGCTTCGCCGACATCTTCCGCGGCAACTCGCTCAAGAACGGCCTGCTCACGGTCGTGCTGGAGCAGAAGATCGTGGACGCGCTGTGGGAGCTCACCGAGAAGGACCCCACCGCAGAGGTCACTGTGGACCTTGTGGCGCGTGAGGTGCGGGCCGAGGGCATCACCGCCTCCTTCGAGCTGGACGAGAACTCCCGCTGGCGGCTGCTGAACGGCCTCGACGACATCTCGATCACCCTCCAGAACGAGGCGGACATCGCCGCGTACGAGGAGAAGCGCCCGTCGTTCAAGCCGCGCACGCTGCAGGTGTGATCATCGCCCGCAGGGCAAGGCGAGTTTCGGCCACCTGAAGATCCCCTCTGTACCCCCGGTCAGCCCGATCGGGGGTACAGCCGTGTCCGGACCCGGAAGGCCCCGCCGGGTGTGACGCTGCTCGCCAACTTCCCACGTTAACGGGGTGGTTGTTGGGGTACGCGAGGTGTACAGCCGGGGCTTCCACCGGTGTCCGGACATGCTGTCCCAGGCGGCAGTTGCACCCTGCGCAGGCGACAACTCGCCCCAGATGGCACAATCTGTGCATGGAACACGACGGCCAACTCGAGCTCTATGCGGCGGTCGCGGTCCTGCTCAAGGAAGCGCACTCCCGGGTGCGCGCACTGCAAGTCCCGGAGGGCGTACGGATGGCGCTGACCCGGAAGCTGCTGGTCATTACGGCCGTGGCCAAGCACGATCTCGCCGATGCGGCAAGGCGTCTGGAGCGGTTCGCCGCGGACCTGGACGAGGGACGTTTCCCCGTCGAGGAACGCTGAACCAGTCGGGACCGTCGAGTTCGTTGCGGCGCACGGGTGATTAGCCCGTTTCGTGTTTGATTTGCGGTATATATCTGCCTAACGTGCGAAAAAGCTTGAACACTTTCGTTCTGGCGATGTCTCCGAAGGGGAAGACGTGAACAAGGCGCAGCTCGTAGAAGCGATTGCCGACAAGATGGGCGGCCGCCAGCAGGCCGCCGATGCTGTCGACCATGTCCTGGACGCCATCGTCCGCGCGGTGGTCGCGGGGGAGCGGGTCTCGGTCACCGGCTTCGGTTCGTTCGAGAAGGTCGACCGTCCGGCCCGCTACGCCCGTAACCCCCAGACGGGCGAGCGGGTTCGGGTCAAGAAGACCTCCGTCCCGCGCTTCCGCGCAGGTCAGGGCTTCAAGGACCTGGTGAGCGGCTCGAAGAAGCTGCCGAAGGGTGACATCGCCGTCAAGAAGGCGCCCAAGGGCAGCCTGTCCGGCCCGCCGCCCACCATCGCCAAGTCCGCGGGCAAGAAGGCCGCGGCGAAGAAGACGACGGGTGCGGCGAAGACGACGACGGCGAAGAAGACGACGGCCAAGAAGGCCACCACCAAGACGGCGGCCGGCAAGACCGCCGCCGCCAAGAAGACCACGGCGAAGAAGGCGCCCGCCAAGACCACGGCGACCGCCAAGACCGCCGCGGCCAAGAAGACCACCGCCAAGAAGGCCCCGGCCAAGAAGGCGACGGCCACCAAGGCTCCCGCCAAGAAGTCCACGGCGCGCAGCACGGCCGCCAAGAAGACCACGGCCCGCAAGAAGTAACGCAGGCCGCAGGGGCACCTCACACGCCGGGCCGGACTCCCTCGGGGAGTCCGGCCCGCGGCGTGCCGGGAAGGTGACCGGGCGGTCCGGTCAGAAGGTCTGCAAGGTCACCAGGGTGATCCGGCGCGCCTCGCCGTCCCCTTCGGTCTCGATGCGCACCCGCTGCCCCGGGCGCAACAGCCGCAGACCCCCCGCGTCGAACGCCGCCGCGTCGAAGGGCACCGGTGTGCCGTCGTCCAGCAGCACCTGCCCGCTGCGGCTGTCGGGGTCGTACGTGTACGCGGTCGCCTGCATGCCAGGCAGCCTACTGCCCGGGTATCAGCAGGCGCGCGGCGGCCGCGGCCGTGTGCGGGCCCACGCCCAGCGCGAGCGCGGCCCGCAGGTCCTCGCCGGTGTCCACGTCCTGGCGTACCGAGTCCACGCCGGCGGGGCGCAGTTCCACGGCCCCCGAAGCGCGGTGCCGGGCGCGGGAATCCGTGCCGAACGCCGGGCGCAATTCCGTGCCGGGCCGCGCGGCCAGCAGGGTCGTGCCGACGCCGGCGGCGTCCGGGAGAAAAGCGCGGGGGAATTCCGCGGCCGCCTGAAGGACCCGGGACAATTCCAGCGGGCGCAGCGCCGGAAGGTCGGCGTTCAGGGCCGCCACCGGGCTTTCTGGCCGGGTGGCCCGCACGACCGCCGTCGCGTGCGCCAAGGCGGCGTTGAGGCCGCCGGCCGGTTCGTCGGGCACGATCCGCGCGCCCAGCGCGCCGAGCTCCCGGCCGGCCAGGCCGTCATTCGTGACGACCGCCACATCCTTCACCGCCGGGCACGCCAGCGCGGCCGCCACCGTGTCCTGGGCGAAGGCGAGCGCCAGGCCGGGCCGCAGGCCGTCGTCCGCGGTGTCCGCGAGCCTGCTCTTGGCCCGCTCCAGGGGCTTCAGGGGTACGACCAGCGTCCACAGCACGAGCGTTCCGTCCCTCTCTTGTCGCGGTCATTGTCACCCGGGTCCTCGGGGAGGCGCGGGGTCGGGGCGTACGGTGTTCTCGACAGACCGGCGGCCTGGGGCGACACTTGTGCGGCCCCCCTGCCCCCCGATCCAGGTCCTAGAGGAAGGTGTCCGCGTGCCCCGCCGCAGAATCGGCTTCTGGTACCGCTTCGCCGCGGTGATCTGCAAACCGCCGCTGGTGGTTCTGCTCAAGCGGGACTGGCGCGGAATGGAGCACATTCCGGCCGAGGGTGGATTTATCACCGCGGTGAACCACAATTCGCACATCGATCCCTTCGCGTACGCGCATTTCCAGTACAACACCGGGCGCGTCCCGCGATTCCTCGCGAAGAGCGGGCTTTTCAAGAAGGGATTCGTCGGCGCCGCGATGCGCGGCACCGGGCAGATCCCCGTCTACCGGGAGAGCACCGACGCCCTCAGCGCGTTCCGGGCCGCCGTCGACGCCGTGCGGCGCGGTGAATGCGTCGTCTTCTACCCGGAGGGCACCCTCACCCGCGACCCCGAGGGCTGGCCCATGACCGGCAAGACCGGTGCCGCGCGCGTCGCCCTGCAGACCAAGTGCCCGGTGATCCCCGTCGCCCAGTGGGGCGCCAACCACGTGCTGCCGCCGTACGCGAAGAAGCCCAGCCTCTTCCCGCGCAAGACCCACCACGTCCTGGCGGGCCCGCCGGTGGACCTCTCCCGCTTCTACGACAAGGAGATGACCCCGGAGCTGCTGAAGGAGGCGACGGAGGCCATCATGGCGGCCATCACCCGCCACCTGGAGGAGATCCGCGGCGAGAAGGCGCCCGAGACGCCCTACGACCCGCGCCGGGAGCGGATCGAGCAGCGGCGCCGGACGCAGGCGCAGACCCGGGGCGGCCGCGTGCAGGAAGAGGAGCTGGGCAAGTGAGCAAGCCGGTCAAGGCGGCGGTCTTCAGCGCCGGTTCGTGGGGCACGGCGTTCGGCATCGTGCTCGCCGACGCGGGCTGCGAGGTCACCCTGTGGGCGCGCCGCCCGGAGGTCGCCGAGGCGATCAACTCCACCCGGGCCAATCCCGACTACTTCCCGGGCGTCGAGCTGCCGGAGGGCGTGCGGGCCACCACGGACCCCGCCGAGGCCGCCGCGGACGCCGACTTCACCGTGCTGTCGGTGCCCTCGCAGACCCTGCGCGGCAACCTCGCCGAGTGGACGCCGCTGCTCGCCCCCGACACGGTCCTGGTGTCGCTGATGAAGGGCATCGAACTCGGCTCCGCCATGCGGATGAGCGAGGTCATCGACGACGTCGCCAAGGTCGGCCAGGACCGGATCGCCGTGGTCACCGGGCCCAACCTGGCCCGTGAGATCGCCGCCCGCATGCCCGCCGCGGCCGTGGTCGCCTGCACCGACGAGGCCGTCGCCCAGCGGCTCCAGGCCGTCTGCCACACGCCGTACTTCCGCCCGTACACCAACACCGACGTGGTGGGCTGCGAACTGGGCGGCGCGGTCAAGAACGTCATCGGGCTGGCCGTCGGCATCGCGGACGGCATGGGGCTCGGCGACAACGCCAAGGGCTCGCTCATCACCCGCGGGCTCGCCGAGACCACCCGGCTCGGTGTCGCGCTCGGCGCCGACCCGCTGACGTTCTCCGGACTGGCGGGCCTGGGCGACCTGGTGGCCACCTGCTCCTCGCCGCTGTCGCGCAACCACACCTTCGGCACCAACCTCGGCAAGGGCATGACCCTGGAGGAAACCATCGCGGTCACCCGGCAGACCGCCGAGGGCGTCAAGTCCTGCGAGTCGGTGCTGGATCTGGCCCGTCGGCACGGCGTCGACATGCCGATCACCGAGACGGTCGTGGGCATCGTGCACGAGGGCAAGCCGCCCGTGGTGGCGCTCAAGGAGCTGATGTCGCGCAGCGCGAAGCCCGAGCGACGCTGAGCTAACGCCCGGTCCGTCGGCGGGGCGGACGCTGTCTCCCCGCCCTACCAACGGGTACTCTCATCGCGATATGAGCACCGAGAACCTCCCCCAGAGCGCCGAGCAGCCGTCTCGCAAACCGCGTGTGGCCGTCGTGTTCGGCGGACGCAGTTCCGAACACGGCATCTCCGTGGTCACCGCCGGCGCCGTCCTGAAGGCCATCGACCGGACGAAGTACGACGTCCTGCCGATCGGCATCACCCGGGACGGCCGCTGGGCGCTCACCGCCGACGAGCCCGAGCGCATGGCCATCGTCGACCGGACGCAGCCCAGCGTCGACCAGCTCGCCGAGTCGGCCGAGGGCGGCGTGGTGCTCCCCGTCGACCCCGCCAACCGCGAAGTGGTCTACAGCGAGCCGGGATCGGTGCCCAAGGCGCTCGGCGAGGTCGACGTGGTCTTCCCGGTGCTGCACGGCCCGTACGGCGAGGACGGCACGCTCCAGGGCCTGCTGGAGCTGTCCGGTGTGCCGTACGTGGGCTCCGGGGTGCTCGCCTCGGCCGTGGGCCAGGACAAGGAGTACATGAAGCGGGTGTTCGCCTCGTTCGGGCTGAAGGCGGGCCCGTACCTGGTGATCCGGCCGCGCGAGTGGGAGCGCGACGAGGCAGCCGCCCGCAGGAAGATCGTCGACTTCGCCGGTGAGCACGGCTGGCCGCTGTTCGTGAAGCCCGCGCGCGCGGGCTCGTCCATCGGCATCACCAAGGTCGACGACCTCTCCGGGATCGACGAGGCCGTCGCCGAGGCGCGGCGGCACGACCCGAAGATCCTGGTGGAGGCGGCCGTACGGGGCCGCGAGATCGAGTGCGGCGTGCTGGAGTTCGAGGACGGCCCGCGGGCCTCCGTCCCGGCCGAGATCCCGCCGCCGCAGAGCCACGCGTACTACGACTTCGAGGCCAAGTACATCGACTCCACGCCCGGCATCGTGCCCGCCCCGCTGACCGAGGAGCAGACCGCCGAGGTGCGGCGGCTCGCGGTGGAGGCGTTCGAGGCCGCCTCCTGCGAGGGGCTGGTCCGCGCGGACTTCTTCCTCACCGAGGACGGGGAGTTCGTGATCAACGAGATCAACACCATGCCCGGCTTCACGCCGATCTCGATGTACCCGCAGATGTGGCAGGCCAGCGGTGTGAGCTACCCGGAGCTGGTGGACCGCCTGGTGCAGGCCGCGCTGCGCCGGTCCACGGGCCTGCGCTGACCCCTTCGCGCCCGTGGCGCCTCAGTCGGCGATCCCCTTGGGGATCGCCTTCCTGACGGCCGGGGCCAGGTCCACCAGCGGCGCCATGCCGTTCGCCGTGCGGTCCTTCGGGATCGTCACCTCCACGTACGCCTCGCGCAGGGTCGTCGTGAAGGCGAACGAGCCGTCGTCGCGCTTGTGCAGCAGCCACCCCACCCCGTTCACCTCGGCGCCGTCGGCCTCCGGATCGTTCATCTGAGCAGGCCGCGGCACCCCGCACCGCAGTATGATCGCCGGGCTGCCCCAGCCCGCGGTCAGCGCGGAGGCGGGCTGGGGGTCCTCACGGCGTTCACCGTCCACCGTCGCCGGCAGTACCTTGTCCAGGTTCCGGCACAGTTTCGCGGTCCGCGCGTTCGGACGGGGAACCGCCGCCGACGCACTGTCGTCTGCTGAGGAGCAGCCCGCGACGGTGATCAGCAGGGCGAGCGCGGGCAGGGCGGCGACAGAGCGGTGCCGGTGACGAGAAGAGTTCACCGGCACAGGGTAGACGGGGGCTACAGATGGACCACCGGGCAGGTCAGGGTGCGGGTGATGCCGTCCACCTGCTGGACTTTGGCGACCACCATGCGTCCCAGGTCGTCGACGGTGTCGGCCTGGGCCCGCACGATCACGTCGTACGGTCCTGTCACGTCCTCGGCCTGGATGACTCCAGGGATCTTGCTGATCGTCTCGGCGACGGTCGACGCCTTGCCGACCTCCGTCTGGATCAGGATGTACGCCTGTACCACGGAACCTCCAGGGCGGCCACGAGGATCATGTGGGGAAAAGGAACGCCACGGTATCGCGTCGCCGCTCGCCACGGGGAGACCCGAGCGGACCGGCGGTTGCGTGCCGGGGTGCGGGCACGGCGGAAGTGGACGGTCATGTCGACCGTAGCGAGGACCGAGATGACGCGCGACCGGGCACGGACAGGGACAGAAGGGGAGAAAGGGCAATGAAGGGCACTGTTGGTGAGCTCGGGGAGTTCGGGCTCATCAGGGAGCTCACCTCCCGTCTGACCACCACCCCGGCGGTCCGGGTCGGCCCCGGCGACGACGCCGCGGTGGTCGCCGCGCCCGACCGCAGGGTGGTGGCCAGCACCGACATCCTGGTGGAGGGCCGGCACTTCCGCCGCGACTGGTCCACCGCCTACGACGTGGGGCGCAAGGCGGCCGCGCAGAACCTGGCCGACATCGCCGCCATGGGGGCCGTGCCGACCGCGCTGCTGCTCGGGCTGGTGGTGCCCGCCGAGCTGCCGGTGACCTGGCCGACCGAACTGATGGACGGCCTGCGCGACGAGTGCCAGGTGGCCGGTGCCGCCGTGGTCGGCGGGGACGTGGTGCGCGGCGACACGATCACGGTGTCCATCACCGCGCTGGGCGATCTGCGCAACCAGGAGCCCGTGACCCGGGCCGGCGCGCAGCCCGGCGACCTCGTCGCCGTCACCGGCTGGCTGGGCTGGTCCGCGGCCGGGTACGCGGTGCTCTCCCGCGGCTTCCGCTCGCCGCGCGCCTTCGTCGAGGCGCACCGCCGCCCCGAGCCGCCCTACCACGCCGGCCCGGCCGCCGCCGCGCTCGGCGCGACCGCGATGTGCGACGTGAGCGACGGGCTGATCGCGGACCTCGGCCACATCGCGGAGGCCAGCAAGGTGCGCATCGACATCCGCTCGGGCGCCATCGACATCCCGACCCAGATGAACGACATCGGGCAGGCCGTCGGCGTCGACCCGATGCAGTGGGTGCTGACCGGCGGAGAGGACCACGCGATCGTGGCGACCTTCCCGCCGGACGTGAAGCTGCCCGCCCGCTGGAAGGTCATCGGCGAGGTCCTCAACCCCTCGGCGCTGCCCCAGGTGACCGTGGACGGGGCGCCGTGGACGAGCCAGGGCGGCTGGGACCACTTCGGGGACATGGAGTCATGATCCCCAGGGTTCTCACGGTCGCGGGCTCCGACTCCGGCGGGGGCGCCGGCCTCCAGGCCGACCTGAAGACGATGCTCGCGCTCGGCACGCACGGCATGAGCGTCGTCACGGCGGTGACCGCGCAGAACTCCCTGGGGGTGCAGGGCGCTTGGGAGCTGCCGGTGGAGGCGGTGCGGGCCCAGTACCGCAGCGTCGTGGACGACATCGGCGTCCAGGCGGTCAAGACCGGGATGCTGGCCTGCGCCGAACTCGTCGAGGCGGTCGCCGAGTTGCTCGCGGGCACCGACGCCCCGGCGGTCGTGGACCCGGTGGGCGTGTCCAAGCACGGAGATCCTCTGCTGGCCGCCTCCGCGCTGGACTCCGTACGGCGCAAGCTGCTGCCGGTCGCGACCGTCGCCACGCCGAACCTCGACGAGGTCGCCCAACTCACGGGTGTGCGGGTCGAGACGGAGGCCCAGATGCGCCAGGCCGCCGCGGCCGTGCTCGGGTACGGGCCGCGCTGGGTGGTGATCAAGGGCGGGCACCTGTCCGGGGAGGCCGTGGACCTGCTCACCGACGGCTGTGAGGAGCACTGGCTGCGCGCGCCCCGGCACGACAACCGGCACACCCACGGCACGGGCTGCACCCTCGCCTCGGCCATCGCCTGCGGGCTGGCCAAGGGGCAGAGCGTGCCGGAGGCGGTGACCGCGGCCAAGGAGTACGTCACCGGGGCGATCGCGGCCGGCTTCGCGCTCGGCGGGGGCATCGGTCCCGTCGACCACGGCTGGGCCCTGGGCAGGGGCACTGCGGGCCGGTGAGGGCGGTGGCCGGGGCATCGGTCGGCAGCGCCGTACGGGGGCGGCCACCGGCACCGCCGCGGCGAGCCGGCTGCGCCGGAGCTTGATCCGGGCCGGTTCGGTCTCCCGGCCCGCGCAGGGGAAGCCGAGCCGGGAGCGCGGGACCCGCCGCCTGGCCCCGAAGACGGGCACCCATGCCGGCCGGCACGGCAAAAAGCCGGTCCACCTCAGGTGGACCGGCTTTGTGCAGCGAACCAGGCAGTGGCCGCGCGCTAGCTGAGCGTCAGCGCGAGACCTTGCCGGCCTTGATGCACGAGGTGCAAGCGTTCACGCGCTTCGGCGTCCCGCCCACCACGGTACGCACACGCTGGATGTTGGGGTTCCAGCGACGGGACGTACGGCGGTGCGAGTGCGAGATGTTGTTGCCGAAGCCCGGCCCCTTGCCGCAGACGTCGCAGTTGGCAGCCACGGGTCACTCCAAAGACTTCAGATGCACTTACGGTTAATCCCGGCATGCCGGGATCGAGATCCCAGGGCTCCAGGAGCCGTACGAGATCTGAGTGGCGCTGCCAGGGGAATGGCCCGACCAGGATCGGGCAACCGGAGCAGCATACAACGGCTGCACCCGTACAGCGAAACTACCATGGCAGCTCAGGGGCCCGCGCCCGGCCCTCTTCCGGTCGGCACCCACCCGGGGTCTACGCTGCGAGCCACGTCCAGCAGCTCAGGGAGGCGCAGGTGGCGCAGGTGCCGCAGACGTTCTTCGATGCTCTCGCGGTGCGCACCTGGTGCACTCTCGCCCTTGAGGCCCTGGGCCGGGCCCGTGAGGAGATCGACGCGATCAACGTCTATCCCGTGGCCGACGGGGACACCGGCACGAACCTGTATCTGACCGTGGAGTCGGCGGTCGCGGCGGTGGAGGCGGTGTTCGCGGGGCACGAGGCGGGCCGCGGTGAGCCGGGGGAGCCGCGGAAGCCGGGGGAGCCGTCCCTCGCCGACGCCGTGCGGGCGATGGCACACGGCGCGCTGATCGGGGCGCGCGGGAACTCCGGGACGATCCTGGCGCAGCTGCTGCGCGGCATGGCCCAGGTGCTCGCCGCCGGCGAGCAACCCGCGCACGCCGACGGCCGGGGGCTGCGGCTCGCGCTGCGGCACGCGGCCGACTCCGCCCGCCAGGCCGTCGCCCACCCCGTCGAGGGCACGGTCCTCACGGTCGCCGCGGCCGCCGCCGACGCGGCTGCTGACACCGACGGCGACTGCGGGACGGTGGCCCGGGCGGCCTACGAGGCGGCCCGTGCGGCCCTCGCCGCGACCCCGGGCCAGCTGGCCGCCCTGGAACGCGCCGGTGTGGTCGACGCCGGCGGTCGGGGCCTGGTGACGGTGCTCGCGGCCCTGGTGGAGACGTTGACGGGGGAGAGGCCCAGAGCGGGGGCGTCGGCTGGTTCCGTGCCGCACGCGCGTGTGGGGCGGGGGGAGGCGGCGGGTGCGGACCTCCCCGAGGGGCGGACCCCCGCAGAGGCCTCCGCGGCGGTGGCGGCGCACGCGTGCGTGGCGTGCGTCCCGGGGTCGGCTCCTGCGGCCCCCGGGGCCGTCCCGGACCCGGCACCTGCGGTCCCCGGCTCCGGCGGGTGCGCCGACGCCCCGGCGGCCCCGGAGCGCGGCGGCCCCGCCTTCGAGGTGATCTACCTGCTGGAGGCCGACGACACGGCGGTGGCGCGGCTGCGGGAGCGGCTGGACGCCCTGGGGGACTCCCTGGTGGTGGTCGGCGGGGACGGGCTGTGGAACGTCCATGTGCACGTCGACGACGCGGGCGCCGCCGTGGAGGCCGGTGTCGAGGCCGGCCGGCCCTACCGGATCCGCATCACGCACTTCGGCGCCGGAGACGTGCACACCACCGGGGCGGGGCGGCCTGCCCGGGAGCCCGCTCAGCGGGCCGTGGTGGCCGTCGTGCCCGGCGAGGGCCTGGCCGGGCTGTACACCGAGGCCGGCGCGACCACCGTGCTCGCCCGGCCCGGGGAGCCGCCCGCCAGCGGCGAGCTCGTACAGGCCGTACGGCGGGCCCACGCGCGCGAGGTCGTGCTGCTGCCCAATGACGCGGAGCTGCGCCACACGGCCGCCGCGGCGGCCGAGCAGGCCCGTGCCGAGGGCGTCCGGGTGGCCCTCATCCCGACCCGCTCGGCGGTGCAGGGCATCGCGGCGCTGGCCGTGCACGAGCCGGAGCGCCGCTTCGACGAGGACGTCGTGTCGATGACCTCGGCGGCCGGCGCCACCCGCTACGCCGAGGTCACCATCGCCGAACGCCAGTCCTGGACCATGGCCGGCATCTGCCAGGCCGGTGACGTGCTCGGCCTGATCGACGGCGACGTGGCCGTCATCGGCTCGGACGTCACCGCCACCGCCGAGACCGTTCTGGACCGCATGCTCGCGGCCGGGGGCGAGATGGTCACCCTGGTCCTCGGCGACGAGGCACCCGAGGACGTCGCCGAGCGCCTCGAGGCCCGGGTCCGCGAGGGATACCTCGCCGTCGACACAGTGGTCTACCGGGGCGGGCGGCAGGGAGCGCTGCTGCTCATCGGGGTGGAGTGAGCCCCCCGGAGGCCGGCTCTGCCTCCGTCAGCCGCAGCAACCGCTCCGCCTCCGCCCGCAGGGGCGGTACCAGACCCTCCCCGTCGTCGTCCTCGCTGTCGCAGGCCGCCAGCACCTCACGCGCGCGTGCCGCCGCCTCGGCGTACCGGCCCCGGTCCGCCAACAGCCGTCCCGCCATGAGCTGTGCCTCGGCCCGGTCGTGCAGCGCCGCCGGCCCGGCCAGGGCGAAGGCGGCGATCGCCCGGTCCAGCCGGGACAGCACCTCACCGAACCCGGCCTCCTCCGCGTCCCCGGGCGTGGTACGGGCGAGCAGGTCGGCGAACTGCTTGTGGGTGTGGCCCAGTTCGGCGGTGAGCCGCAGCCGCGCCTCGCCCTCCGGTGCGGCCTCGAGCGCCGCCTCGCACTCCTGGACCGCGCTCGTCATCAGCTCACACGCCCGCTCCCGCCCCGCCCGGGTGCGCAGCGCCAGCCACGCGCGGGCACGCAGGGCACGGACCAGGCCGTGGGCGTCGCCGACCGAGCGCCACAGCTCGCCGGCACGCGCGTAGGTGCGGTCCGCCTCGTCGGGCAGGTCGGCCATCTCCAGGCTGCTCGCGGCGAGGTGGGCGAGCGTCGCGTGGTCCTGCTGCTCGGGCCAGTGCCGGGCGATCTCGGCGGCCTGAAGGCGCCGCTCGGCGGCCGCGCGGTGCTCGCCGAGCTCGCTCAGGCAGTCGCCGAGCCACCACTGCGTCTGGACGATCGCGCCGTCGCCGTGCGTCTCGGCCGACAGGTCGGGCAGGAGCGACTCCAGCACCTCCGCGGCCTCCGCCCACCGGCCCTGCCGCAGCAGGAACCCGCCGAGCTGGTGTCGCGCCCAGGCGCCCAGTGTCGCGCTCTCCCCGGCCTCGTCGGCCCAGTGCGCCGCCTCCAAGGCGTGCTCGGCGGCCTCCCGCACCTCGCCCCGCCCGCCGAGCACCTCGGCGAGCTGCAGGTGCAGCTGGGCCCGCCCGGCCGGCTCCACGTGCGGCCCGCCGTGCTCCAGGGCCGCACGCAGCGCCCGCTCCGCCCCGGCCGTGTCTCCGAGGTGATGGGCGAGGGAGGCCAGCCGGGCCTCGTACTCCACCGCGTACCACGGCAGCCCGGCGCCGACGTAGCCGGCCACGGCCCGCCGGAACAGCTCCGCGGCCGTCTGAAGGTCCCCGGTCCGGCCCGCCAGCTCCGCGAGCATCGCCTGCGCCTCGGCGGCCCGGGAGGCGAGCCGTACGTCCTCGCCGGTGTGCTCCTCGACGAGCGCGAGCACCTCGCGCGCGGCGGCTTCCGCCTCGGCCAGGACTTCTTGCCGTACCGGCCCCTCGGCCTCGTACACCCGCCGCATCAGGATCCGTGCCCGGCCGATCAGCACCGACGCCGTCTGCCGTATCCCCGTGCCGCCCCGCGCGTGCAGCGCGCGGACCGCATCACAGGGCTCGGCGACCGCCGCGAGCGCCTCGTCCACCGCCCCGCCGAGCGCGCGGACGTAGGCCGCACGCGCCCGTGCCGCCAGCGCCTCCCCGGGGTCGCCCGCCTCCGCGTACAGCTCGGCGGCCCGTTCGAAGAGCCTGGCGCCCTCGGGGCCGAGGCTCATCGCCTCGTGGTCGGCTATCTCCGCCCGGTCGCGCGCGTCCAGCTCGGCGCCGTCGGCGGCCCGGGCGACCGCCGCCCATGCCTCCACGGCGTGCGGCTGGAGGGTGTCCGACAGCCGCCGCGCCTCGGCGAGCAGCGCGGGCAGGTCCTTCTCCCGGGCCGGTTCGGCCGGCACCGCCTGAGCCACAGGCACCGCACTGACCGGACGCGCCGGCCGCACCCCCAGGGGCAGCCGTTCCACGAGCGGTTCCTGCGCCATGCGCGCGCGTGCCCGCTCGCTGACGTACGAGGTGCCGTTGCGCTCGTCGAAGCGGGCCGCGAGGGCCAGGGCCTCCGCACGCGCGTGCGTGGCCAGTTCCCGGGCCGTCCAGGTCCGTCCGGCCGGGCCGGGCACCTGCCGCTCGCCCAGCCCCAGCCCGGTCAGCCGGTCCATGAGCAGGGCCACCACGCACAGGAAGTCCAGCTTGCTGCGCGGATGCCCGTCGTCGGTGAAGTACCCGGGCCGCTCGGCGAGCAGCTCCAGGCCGCGCGCCTCGTTGCCGGTCAGCGCGCAGAACTCCACGTGGGCCGCGTACGCGCCCCGCATGCTCTCCATGGCCCGCACCAGCCGGAAACCCCGCAAGTGGTTGGCGCGCGCCTCGTCCGGGCGGCCCAGCCGCAGCAGCGGCAGCAGGGACGAGGCCAGCGCGGCGTGCGGCTCGTGGGCGCAGGAGAACTCGCCCTCCAGGACGGGCCGCCACAGCTCCAGGGCCTCGGCGTCCCGGCCGCGCTCGGCCTGCCACCAGCCCTGCCCGTTCAGCTCGCACGCGTGACAGTCGGCCATGCTGTCCCGGTCCGCCGCGAGCCACGCGGCGTACGCCCGCTCCGCCCGCCCGATGTCCCCGACATGCGCGGCCACGCTGAACTCGGCGCCGCGCACGGCCCGTTCGGAGTGCCCGGCGAGACGGTAGCGGTGCTCCATCTCGCCGAGCCACTTCTCGATGGAGGCCAGCGGGATGTGCGGCTGGCCGAGCATGCCGGCCGACATCCATTTGAAGACCCAGTGCAGCGAGTGGACCTCGTACTCGTCGAAGTCCTCGGGGCGTTCGTCCCACATGCGCAGCAGGCGCGCGAAGGGGACGAACATCTTGTCCTTCTCGGAGCTGTAGTTGTAGACCGTCAGCTGGTGGCGCAGCGCCTCGATCACGGCGAGCGGCTCGTTCAGCTTCTCGGCCTCGGCGAGGAGGTGTTCCGCGCGCGCGTTGCGGGCCGGTCCCTCCGGCTGCTCGGCGTTCTCCGCCAGCGCCCGGCGCAGCGCGTCGATGTCCGCGATCGGTGCCATCACTGACCGTCCTCCCCGTGGGTGGCCCACTCCAGCAGACCGATGAACGCCCGGTTCAGCAGCGCCGAGTCCGCGGGCCTGAGCGGGCGCTGCGCCATCAGCAGGGCCTGCCCGTACAAGGACTCCGTGGCGGTGCCGATCAGCTCCGGGTCGCCGAGCGCGCTGATCCGCCGGACCAGCGGGTTGAGGTGGTTGAGCACCAGGCGCGCGCGGGGAGCGCTGCCGCGCAGCGAACCGAGAATGCCCGCCCACAGGTCGTCGGCCTGCGCCTCGGCATCGGCCCGGGCCTGCTCGTGCCGGGTCTGGCGGTCGTCCAGGTGCAGCGCCGGCACGGACAGCGGATGGAAGGCCCGCAGCACCACGTCACAGCCCAGCGGGTCCAGCTTGGCCCGCGCGGCCGCCAGGAAGCCCGACAGGGCCAGCTCCTCGGCCGGGTCGACCGCGTCCAGGTGCGCGGTCACCGTGTCGGCGTCCAACTCGGCGACCACCGTCCCCGGACGCACCGAGGGCAGCGCCTCGACCAGCTCGCTGTCGTACGTGTAACCGCCGTTGACCACCCCGATGCCCTGCGCGGACGCGATCGGCGCGACCTGCCGGTACTCCTCCACGGTGCGCGTGAAGTGCACCACCGGGTGCCGCTGCGCGAACTCCTCCAGCGACAGCCGCCCGTCGGTCGTCTCGAACGGCAGCCACGGCAGCATCGTGCGCAGCATCTCCGCATCGTGCCGCGCCAGCGACTTCACGCCCAGGTGGTGCACGGCCAGGAAGGCCGCCAGCCGCTCCGGATCGCCCGCCGCCAGAGCGGTCAGCCACGCGCGGATCCGCTCGCCCAGGGCTTCCCGCACGGCGGCCAGGGTCTCGTCCTCGTACAGCGACTCACGGGAGGCCGTCGGCCGCAGGCTGTCGGTGTCGAGCACGCAGCGCACGAAGAACGCCCAGTCGGGCAGCAGCTGTTCGGCCCGCTCGGTCAGCAGCATGCCCTTCAGGTGCACGCGGTGCCCCGCGCGCTGCGCCGGGCTGACCGCCGACGGCAGGACGTAGGCCACGCCGCGTATGCCGGCCAGGGGAACGTTCAGGTCGATCGTGTCCAGCGGGGTGAAGCCGAACAGGTCGTGGCAGTGCCGGGCGAGGGCCACCCGGCGGGCCGCCGGGCTCGGATACGCGCGGTCCCAGGGCGCGGGCAGGTCGGTGACCGCCTCCTCGCCCACCCGGACGTCGTAGGGCAGCAGGGCGCCGAAGTCCCGCGCCAGCGCCAGCACGCGCGTGCCGTCCAGCCACTCGGCGGCGCCCGCGCGCGCCACCAGGTGCACGGTGGTGCCCGGCTCGGGCCGCTCGGCGTCCGGCAGCGTCCGCACGGTGTACGAGCCGTCGTCCCGGGCCGTCCACTCCACCGGCGGTGCCTCGGGCGTGCGGGCACTGCGGCTGACGACCCGGATCCGCTCGGCCACCACGAAACAGGCCAGCAGGCCGATGCCGAACTGCCCGAGGAAGTCCGAGCGGGCCTCCTGCAGGCCCTCCGCGCGCTTGGAGCTGCGGCCGATGGTGGCGAGCAGGCTGTGCACGTCCGCCTCGGTGAGCCCGATGCCGGTGTCCTCCACCCGCAGGGTGCCGCCCTCGGCGTGCAGCCGCACCCGCGCCGGCGCGCCGGGCTCTTCGGCGCGCCGGGCGGTGATCGCGTCCACGGCGTTCTGCAGCAGCTCGCGCAGATACACCTTCGGACTGGAGTACAGGTGGTGGGAGAGCAGGTCGACCAGACCGCGCAGGTCGACCTGGAAGGTGTGAGGTGACGGGGATGACTGAGGTGGCTGGGATGCCTGTGAGGTCTGGGAGTCCATCGTCGCTGCGCCGGTGGGGGGAGGGTCGGCGGCGCGGGGTCGGGCGGTCCCGGTGAGGCGGTGACCGCGGGGGATGGCCGGAGCGCGTCATCCTAAAGCCCGAACCAGCCGTCTGACCAGGGGTTTCCGGGACGTATCCGGTGAGACCGGCGCACCTTGCGCGGCGATTGTCAGTGCCGTGGTGTGCAATGGATCTCGTGCCCGCACTGGAACAACCGCTCAAGAAGGTGCTCGGCCCCGCCACCGCGAAGGTGATGGCCGAGCATCTCGGCCTGCACACCGTCGGCGACCTCCTCCACCACTACCCGCGCCGGTACGAGGAGCGCGGCCAGCTCACCCACCTCGCCGACCTGCCCATGGACGAGCACGTCACGGTGGTCGCCCAGGTCGCCGACGCCCGCCTGCACACCTTCGCCTCCTCCAAGGCCCCCGGCGGCAGGGGCCAGCGCCTGGAGGTCACCATCACGGACGGCAGCGGGCGGCTCCAACTGGTCTTCTTCGGCAAGGGCGTGCACAAGCCCCACAAGGAACTGCTGCCGGGCACACGCGCGATGTTCGCGGGCAAGGTCTCCGTCTTCAACCGCCGACTGCAACTGGCCCACCCGGCCTACGAGTTGCTGCACGGGGACGCCGAGGAGACGGTGGAGACCTGGGCCGGAGCCCTGATCCCCATCTACCCCGCGACCGCCAAACTGGAGTCCTGGAAGATCGGCAAGGCCGTCCAGACGGTGCTGCCCAGCGCCCAGGAGGCGCTCGACCCGCTCCCGCCCGCCCTGCGCGAGGGCCGCGGCCTGGTGCCCCTCCCGGAGGCCCTGCTCAAGATCCACCGCCCGCACACCAAGGCCGACATCGCCGACGCCCGGGCCCGCCTGAAGTGGGACGAGGCCTTCGTCCTCCAGGTCGCCCTGGCCCGCCGCCGCCACACCGACGCCCAGCTCCCGGCCGTCCCTCGCAGGCCCCGCCCCGACGGCCTGCTCACCGCTTTCGACGCCCGGCTCCCCTTCACCCTCACCGAGGGCCAGCAGAAGGTCTCCCGGGAGATCTTCGAGGACCTGGCGACGGAGCACCCCATGCACCGCCTCCTGCAGGGAGAGGTCGGCAGCGGCAAGACGCTGGTCGCCCTGCGCGCCATGCTCGCCGTGGTCGACGCCGGCGGGCAGGCCGCCCTGCTCGCGCCCACCGAGGTCCTGGCCCAGCAGCACCACCGGTCGGTCGTCGAGATGATGGGCGAGCTCGCCGAGGGCGGCATGCTCGGCGGCGCCGACAACGCCACCAAGGTCGTGCTGCTCACCGGCTCCATGGGCGCCGCCGCCCGCCGCCAGGCCCTGCTGGACCTGGCCACCGGCGAGGCCGGCATCGTCATCGGCACGCACGCGCTGATCGAGGACAAGGTGCAGTTCCACGACCTCGGCCTGGTCGTCGTGGACGAACAGCACCGCTTCGGCGTCGAGCAGCGCGACGCGCTGCGCGGCAAGGGCAAACAGCCGCCGCACCTGCTCGTCATGACGGCCACGCCCATCCCGCGCACGGTCGCCATGACGGTCTTCGGCGACCTGGAGACCTCCGTCCTCGACCAGCTCCCGGCCGGGCGTTCCCCGATCGCCAGCCACGTCGTCCCGGCCGCGGACAAGCCGCACTTCCTGTCCCGGGCCTGGGAGCGGGTCCGGGAGGAGGCCGCCGCCGGTCACCAGGCGTACGTGGTCTGCCCCCGGATCGGCGACGAGGAGGACGACCCCAAGAAGAGCGGCCAGAGGAAGCCGGCCGGGGAAGAGGCCGACAAGCGCCCCCCGCTCGCCGTCCTGGACGTGGCCGACCAGCTCGCGAGCGGGCCCCTCAAGGGGCTCGCTGTCGAGGTCCTGCACGGCAGGATGCAGCCCGACGACAAGGACGCCGTCATGCGCCGCTTCGCCGCCGGCGAGACCGACGTCCTGGTCGCCACGACCGTCATCGAGGTCGGCGTCAACGTCCCCAACGCCACCGTCATGGTGATCATGGACGCCGACCGCTTCGGCGTCTCCCAGCTGCACCAGCTGCGCGGCCGGGTCGGCCGCGGCTCCGCCCCGGGCCTGTGCCTGCTGGTCACCGAGATGCCCGAGGCGAGCCCGGCCCGCCAGCGCCTGAACGCCGTCGCCGCCACCCTCGACGGATTCGAACTCTCCCGTATCGACCTGGAGCAGCGCCGCGAGGGCGACGTCCTCGGCCAGGCCCAGTCCGGCACCCGCTCCAGCCTCCGGATGCTCGCGGTCATCGACGACGAGGAGATCATCGCCGAGGCCCGCGAGGAGGCCACCCGGGTCGTCGCCGCCGACCCGGAGCTGACCGGCCTCCCCGCCCTGCGCACCGCCCTGGACGCCCTGCTGGACGAGGAGCGGGAGCAGTACCTGGAGAAGGGGTGAGGCGCACCGGCCGCAGGGGCGCGGGAGACTGCGCGAGCAGCCCCGGCGGACCTCCTGCCACACTGAATCCGTAACCGACCCCGGACAAGGACCCCACATGACCCGCGTGATCGCCGGCGCGGCCGGCGGACGCCGCCTGGCCGTCCCGCCAGGGCACGGCACGCGCCCCACCTCCGACCGCGCCCGCGAGGGCCTGTTCTCCACCTGGCAGTCCCTGCTCGGCGGCCCCCTGGACGGCGAACGCGTCCTCGACCTGTACGCCGGCTCCGGCGCGGTGGGCCTGGAAGCCCTCTCGCGCGGCGCCGGGCACGCCCTGCTCGTCGAGGCCGACGCCCGCGCGGCCCGCACGATCCGCGAGAACGTCAGGAACCTCGGCCTGCCCGGCGCCGAGGTCAGGTCGGGCAAAGCGGAACAGATCATCCGTACGGCCCCACCGGACCAGCCCTACGACCTCGCCTTCCTCGACCCTCCCTACGCCGTCTGCGACGACGATCTTCGGGAGATCCTGCTCACACTCCGCACGGAGGGCTGGCTCGCGCCGGAAGCCCTCGTCACCGTGGAGCGCAGCACCAGAGGCGGTGAATTCCGGTGGCCGGAGGGCTTCGAGGCGATCCGGGCCCGTCGCTACGGCGAGGGAACGTTTTGGTACGGTCGCGCCGCCTCTACGTGCGAAGACGCACGATGACCGGACCGGAGAGCGAGGGATCACAAGTGCGCCGCGCCGTCTGTCCTGGGTCGTTCGACCCGATCACCAACGGACACCTCGACATCATCGCCCGCGCCTCCAGGCTGTACGACGAGGTCTACGTGGCGGTGATGATCAACCAGTCCAAGAAGGGCCTGTTCGAGATCGACGAGCGGATCGACCTGATCCGCCAGGTCACCGCCGAGTACGGGAACGTGCGCGTGGAGTCCTTCCACGGCCTGCTCGTCGATTTCTGCAAGCAGCGGGACATCCCCGCCATCGTCAAGGGCCTGCGCGCGGTCAGCGACTTCGACTACGAGCTGCAGATGGCCCAGATGAACAACGGTCTGTCGGGCGTGGAGACGCTCTTCATCCCCACCAACCCCACCTACAGCTTCCTGTCGTCCTCCCTGGTGAAGGAGGTCGCCAACTGGGGCGGCGACGTCTCCCACCTGGTGCCGCCGGCGGTGCTGGAGGCCCTGGCCGGGAAGCTCCGGAAGGACTGAGCCGGCCCCGCGCGCCCCCGGTGGGCTGACAAACCGTCACCCGGTGTCCCCCGGGCATCCCAGGGCCGTACAGTCGTCCCGTCCGTCTCCAACACCCGGCTGTAGAGAGTGGCGAGCACACGGTGGACGTGCAGAAGAAGCTCGACGAGATCGTCACGATGGTCTCCGGGGCCCGGGCCATGCCCATGTCGGCCTCGTGCGTGGTCAACCGCGCGGAACTGCTCTCGATGCTTCAGGAGCTGCGGACCGCGCTGCCCGACTCCCTCGCCCAGGCCCAGGAACTGATCGGCGACCGCGAGCAGCTGGTCGAGCAGGCCCGCCAGGAAGCCCAGCGGATCATCGAGAGCGCGCACGCCGAGCGCGGCTCGCTGATCTCCGACACCGAGATCGCCCGCCGCTCCCAGGCCGAGGCCGACCGCATTCTCGCCGAGGCCCGCAAGGAGGCCGAGGAGATCCGTGCCGAGGCCGACGAGTACGTCGACTCCAAGCTCGCCAACTTCGAGGTCGTCCTCACCAAGACCCTGGGCTCGGTCGGCCGCGGCCGCGAGAAGCTCCTCGGCACCGGCCCCGGCACCGACGAGAACGGCTACGAGGACGAGGACGCCCCCGAGCGCAGCCACGACCCCGAGACCCTGCGCCGCACCGCCGACGAGTACGTCGACGCCAAGCTCGGCGCCTTCGAGGCGGTCCTCGCCAAGACCCTGGAGGCGGTCGGCCGCGGCCGGCAGAAGCTGCACGGCCGGATCGCCACCGACGACCTCGGCGCCCTCGCCGCCGACACCAGCACCGTCCAGCACTCCAGCGACGCCGACTACCTCGCCGACCTCGCGGCCATCGCCGACCAGCCCGCCGAGCAGCAGCCCCCGCAGCCGTCGTACGACCCGCAGCCGGCCTACGGCTACCAGCAGCAGCCGGACCCGTACGGCGGCGGCTACCCGCAGCAGTACGGCGGACAGCAGGACCCCTACGGCTACCAGCAGGCCGACCCGTACGCCTACCAGGGCTACGACACCCACCAGGCCGGCTACGACCCGAACCAGGCCCCCCAGCCGCAGCAGTCCCAGCAGGACCACCAGCAGCAGGGCTACGCCCTCGACGAGACCAGCCTCTTCGACACGAGCATGATCAGCGCGGAGCAGCTGCGCGCCTACGAACAGGGCCGCGGACAGTAGCGGACAGCAGCGCGGGCAGGAGCCCCACCGGCCGGATTGGGCCCTCGGCGAAAGGTCCAGTATCCTGGCTCTTCGGTCGCGCGTACGTCCGCGATCACCGCTGCCCGGGAACACCGAAGGGCGGCGTCCCCCCTCTCGGAAAGACCGAAAGCAGGAATGGCTCTGAACGCCCGCCTCGACCACCGCAACCCCTTCGTGTTCGACACGCACGAGCTGGGCCGGCGGCCTGGTGCGCTGCAGCGCCTGACCCGCACGGTCGACGCTCCTGGCGACTTCGGTATCCAGGGGGTCATCGGAGTGCCGGAAGGCGCTCCGGTGGAGCTCGAGCTGCGGCTCGAGTCGGTCATGGAAGGGGTGCTCGTCACAGGCACCGCCCGTGCCGCGGCCGAGGGGGAGTGCGTAAGGTGTCTGGAGCCGCTTCAGCTCGATGTCGAGGCGGACTTCCAGGAGATGTTCTCGTACCCTGACGCCGACGACCGGGGCCGCCCCAAGGCGGAACCGGCCGACGACGCCGAGGAAGACGAGGACAGGCTCTTCATCGAGGACGGCCTGTTCGACCTCGAACCAGTGCTGCGCGATGCGGTGGTGCTCGCACTGCCGATGCAGCCGGTGTGCCAGGAAGACTGCCCTGGTCTGTGCGCCGAGTGCGGCGCACGGCTGGCGGACGACCCGGACCACCACCACGACGCCGTCGACATCCGTTGGGCGGCTTTGCAGGGATTCGCCGACACCATGAAGGCCGGCGACAAGGACGACACGAGCGGCGACGCATCTGGATCAGCACGCGCCGCCGAGAAGCAGGAGAAGTAGCCGTGGCTGTTCCGAAGCGGAAGATGTCGCGCAGCAACACGCGCCACCGCCGGTCGCAGTGGAAGGCTGCGGTCCCCACCCTGGTTGCGTGCGAGCGCTGCCACGAGCCCAAGCTGCAGCACATCGCGTGCCCGTCGTGCGGCACCTACAACAAGCGCCAGGTCCTCGAGGTCTGAGCGGCTGGTGAGAGGCACTGTGTCCACGCCCAAGAAGCAGTCGGCGGACAACCAGGCCTCGTCCCACACGCTTCTGGAAGGGCGGCTCGGCTACAAGGTCGAGTCCGCCCTTCTGGTGCGAGCACTCACCCACCGGTCGTACGCGTACGAGAACGGCGGACTGCCGACGAACGAGCGGCTGGAGTTCCTCGGGGACTCCGTGCTCGGCCTCGTCGTCACCGACACCCTCTACCGGACCCACCCCGACCTGCCCGAGGGCCAGCTGGCCAAGCTGCGGGCCGCGGTGGTCAACTCGCGTGCGCTGGCGGAGGTGGGGCGCTCGCTCGACCTGGGTTCCTTCATCCGGCTCGGCCGTGGTGAAGAGGGCACGGGCGGCCGGGACAAGGCATCCATCCTCGCCGACACCCTGGAAGCGGTGATCGGCGCGGTCTATCTCGACCAGGGCCTCGACGCGGCCTCCGAACTGGTGCACCGCCTGTTCGACCCGCTGATCGAGAAGTCCTCCAACCTCGGAGCCGGCCTGGACTGGAAGACGTCCCTCCAGGAGCTCACCGCGACCGAAGGGCTCGGCGTCCCCGAGTACCTGGTCACGGAGACCGGCCCCGACCACGAGAAGACCTTCACTGCTGCCGCCCGCGTCGGAGGCGTCTCGTACGGCACCGGCACCGGCCGCAGCAAGAAGGAGGCGGAGCAGCAGGCCGCCGAGTCCGCGTGGCGGTCCATCCGGGCCGCGGCGGACGAGCGCGCCAAGGCGGCGGCGACCGAGGTCGCCTCCGTCGAGCCCGCCGACGGAAGCGCCGGCAGCCAGTCGGCTTCCGCCTGACACACACGTACAGCGCACCCGAGCGCCCGCCCCTGCCCGGGGGCGGGCGCTCGGCACGTATCCGGTGGGGGAGCACATGCCCGAGTTGCCCGAGGTGGAGGTCGTCCGGCGCGGTCTGGAGCGGTGGGTCGCCCACCGGACCGTCGCCGAGGCCGAGGTGCTGCACCCGCGCGCGGTACGCCGTCACCTGGCTGGTGCCGACGACTTCGCGCAGCGCCTCAAGGGCCACCGCGTCGGCACGCCCAGCCGCCGCGGCAAGTACCTGTGGCTGCCCCTGGAGGACTCCGGCCAGGCGGTCCTGGCGCACCTGGGGATGAGCGGCCAGCTCCTGGTCCAGCCGCACGACGCGCCCGACGAGAAGCACCTGAGGGTCCGGGTGCGCTTCGCGGACGACCTGGGCACCGAGCTCCGCTTCGTCGACCAGCGCACTTTCGGCGGCCTGTCGCTGCACGACACCACGCCCGAGGGCCTGCCCGACGTCATCGCGCACATCGCCCGCGACCCGCTCGACCCCCTCTTCGACGACGAGGCCTTCCACCAGGCCCTGCGCCGCAGGCGCAGCACCATCAAACGGGCCCTGCTCGACCAGTCGCTGATCAGCGGCGTCGGCAACATCTACGCGGACGAGGCCCTGTGGCGGTCCCGGCTGCACTACGAGCGCCCGACCTCCACCTTCACCCGCCCGCGCACCTTCGCGCTCCTCGGGCATGTCCGGGACGTGATGAACGCCGCCCTCGCCGTGGGCGGCACCAGCTTCGACAGCCTCTACGTCAACGTCAACGGGGAGTCGGGCTACTTCGACCGGTCGCTGGACGCCTACGGCCGCGAGGGGCTGCCGTGCCGGCGCTGCGGCACGCCCCTGCGGCGCCGGCCCTGGATGAACCGCTCCAGCTACTTCTGCCCGACGTGCCAGCGCCCGCCGCGCATCAGCCCTTGATCTGCCGGGCCGCCCGGCGGGCGTCGTAGCGCTCGCGCGCCGCCAGCACCTCGTCCATGCTGCCCTCGACGAAGTGGATGAGAGCCAGCAGCCGCTCGGCCACCTCACGGCCCAGCGGGGTCAGTTCGTAGTCCACGCGGGGCGGGTTGGTCGGCTGGGCCTCGCGGTGCACCAGACCGTCGCGCTCCAGCGCGTGCAGCGTCTGGGAGAGCATCTTCTCGCTCACCCCGTCGACGCGGCGGCGCAGCTCGTTGAACCGCAGGGAGCCCTCGTACAGCGCGCCGAGCGTGAGCGAGCCCCAGCGGCCCGTGACGTGCTCCAGCGTGCCCCGTGAGGGGCAGGCCTTGGCGAACACGTTGTACGGGAGGTCCCGCTGGTCGGTGCGCTCCGGCGTCGTGGTCATACTCCAAGGGTACGTCAAGAGAGCGCTAACCGACAGAATGCACTAACTGCAGGTTAGTGCCCTTGGGGATCGTCCTGGGCGGGTCAGTACCCGAAGTCCTGCGTCCACCACGGGCCGCCCGGCCCGAACTGGACGCCGACGCCCAGCGTCTTGAAGTCGCAGTTCAGGATGTTGGCCCGGTGCCCGGGGCTGTTCATCCAGGCCTCCATGACGGCCTCGGCGTCCGCCTGGCCGCGGGCTATGTTCTCGCCACCGAGGTCGGTGATGCCGGCCTTGCCGGCCCGGTCCCAGGGCGTCGCGCCGTCGGGGTCGGTGTGGTCGAAGAAGCCCCGCTTCGCCATGTCCTCGCTGAACGCCTGCGCCAGCCGGGTCAGCGCGCTGTTCGCGGCCACCGGGCTGCACCCGACCTTGGCCCGCTCCTCGTTCACGAGCTTGAGCACCTGGGCCGCGGCGGCCGACTCCGTGGAGACGGTGACGGCGGAGCTGGGCTTCCTCGGGGCGGGTACGGACTTGTGCGCCGGTGTGGTCGCCGGCTTCTTGCTGGGGGTCGCCGTCGGCTTCTTCTTCTCCGGAGCCTTCTGCGCGGTCTTCTCCGGTGTCTTCGACGGCGACGCCGAGGAGGCCGGAGCGGACGGCGAAGGGGCGGCCGAGGTGGAGCGTTCGGCGCCCCGGCTGGTCGGCGGCTGGTAACGGCCGTCGGCGCTGCCGGACGTGCCGCCCAGCTCGGCCGGCGCGTTGGTCGGCGAGTCGGCGGCCTGCACGTCGCCGCCGCTGCTGCTGCCACCGCCCAGCTTGTAGTTGTCCAGGCCGGGCACCGCGCCCGTGGCGACGGCGACCGTGCCCAGGGCGACCGCGGCGGACACCCCGAGCAGCCCGGTGCGTACCGGGGTCGTGGCCTTCTTCTTGCGGCGCCGGTGCGCGCCCGCCCGCCGGGCACCCCCGTCGGGCGTGAAGCCGTCGCCCGGACCGCCGTCGTCCGCGAAGCCGCCGGTCGGGAACAGCGCGGTCTCGGCCGGGTCGGCGTAGCGCTCGCCCGCTTCGAGGCCGTCCCGCGCCCCGTCGCCCCAGGCGGCGTCGTCGGCCTCGAAGAGGTAGGCCTCACTGCGGGCGTACGTCTGCGCGTACGCCTCGGGGTTCAGGTAGGGCGCGATGCCCATGGTGGGACGCTCCTCGGCGTACGAGCCCAGCGGGTCCCGGCTCCCGTAGGAGGGAGCGTCGGTGTGCGTGACCCCCGTGGCGCGGCCCGTGGCGGCGCGGCCGGCGGCGTCGCGTCGGTGGCGTCCCATGTCCTGGCCTTCCTCGTCCTTGCGGTCGACTGTGTCCTCACGATCATCATGAAACCCACACGATCGAGTGAGTTTCATATGAGATTCATGGGTGGGGACGGTACCGCATGCCACCCGGGGAGGATGTGTCCGGAGAGGCTTTGGCCGGTTAGGTTGCCGTCATGAGCGAGGATGTGCGACTGGTCGCCTGGGTGCGGGGACGCGTCCAAGGTGTGGGTTTTCGCTGGTTCACCCGGGCCAAGGCCCTCGAGATCGGCGGCCTGAGTGGTTTTGCTCTCAATTTGGACGACGGACGGGTCCAGGTCGTCGCGGAGGGCCCGCGAAAGGGCTGCGAGGGTCTGCTGGAGTGGCTCCGGGGCGACGACACGCCGGGGCGCGTGGACGGCGTCACCGAGATCTGGGACACACCTCGCGGCGGCTACGACGGCTTCGCCATCCGCTGAGCCCGCACCCGCGGGCCGCCTCGGCGGCCGCCCCCGCACCGCCCCCGGTCGGTCTCGCGGAACGGAAACCTCCTGGTGATTGCCAAGAACCGCTTGCCGTGGCAGGCTCCACACGCCAGGATGATCGCCACGCCCCGAGGGCCCCGCGAAAGCCGCCGCGCCGCCGTTTCCGGCCGCGTGCCGCCGGGTTGCCCGCCAATACGGGCGTGATCGTGTTGACCGTCAAACTTTTTGGTGAGACGCTGAAAGCACCCCGCGCACCTAGCTGTTTGGCATGGCTGAACGGCAGCACAACTCCAGGCCTGCCAAGCACCGCGGGTGCGAATCCCTCACGACCCACACCGCTTCGGTCGGTCACTCAGTGTGGAGGACCATCCATCATGGCAAAGGCGCTTCTCGGTTACGTCGGCGGCTCCGACCCTCGACTCCTCGCCGAGATGCGACGGCTCCAGCAGCGCGTCCAGGACCTGGAATCCGAGCTCGTACGGATCCAGGCGGAGAACGACGCTCTGCAGGCTGCCGCTTCTCACGACAGGATCATGGAGAGCGTTGACGCACACGAGGCGGAGCCTGCGCTCACCTGATCACTGCACCGCTCCACAACAGCACAGCAGTGGTTGGGCCCGCCCGTCACAACCGCTATCTCAGAAGTGCAAGGGACGCCTCGGCGTCCCTTCTTTCTTGCCCCCGCGCTTGCCCCGCGCATCCTTTCACCGTCTTTAACGTCTGGTCTGCCCTGCGCGTTCACCGGCGAAACCGCGCGTTCATGGAGTGAGACATCCCCGCGGAGTAAAGTCCAGCGGCGTGCACCTCAAGGCCCTGACCCTGCGCGGTTTCAAGTCGTTCGCCTCGGCCACGACGCTCCGGTTCGAGCCGGGGATCACGTGCGTCGTCGGACCGAACGGCTCGGGCAAGTCCAACGTCGTGGACGCGCTCAGCTGGGTCATGGGCGAGCAGGGCGCCAAGTCGCTGCGCGGCGGCAAGATGGAGGACGTCATCTTCGCCGGCACCACCGGCCGCCCGCCGCTGGGCCGCGCCGAGGTGTCGCTGACCATCGACAACTCCGACGGGGCGCTGCCCATCGAGTACGCCGAGGTCACCATCACGCGGATCATGTTCCGCAACGGCGGCAGCGAGTACCAGATCAACGGCGACACCTGCCGCCTGCTGGACATCCAGGAACTGCTCTCCGACTCCGGCATCGGCCGCGAGATGCACGTCATCGTCGGCCAGGGCCAGCTCGACTCCGTGCTGCACGCCGACCCGATGGGCCGCCGGGCCTTCATCGAGGAGGCCGCGGGTGTGCTCAAGCACCGCAAGCGCAAGGAGAAGGCCCTCAGGAAGCTCGACGCGATGCAGGCCAACCTCGCGCGCGTGCAGGACCTGACCGACGAGCTGCGGCGCCAGCTCAAGCCACTGGGCCGGCAGGCGGCGGTGGCCCGGCGGGCCGCCGTCATCCAGGCCGACCTGCGCGACGCACGGCTGCGGCTGCTCGCCGACGATCTCGTACGGCTCCGCGAAGCCCTCCAGGCCGAGATCGCCGACGAGGCCGCCCTCAAGGCCCGCAAGGAAGCCGCCGAGCAGGAGCTGAAGAAGGCGCTCCAGCGCGAGGCCCTGCTGGAGGACGAGGTCCGGCAGCTCACCCCGCGCCTGCAGCGCGCCCAGCAGACCTGGTACGAGCTGTCCCAGCTCGCCGAGCGGGTCCGCGGCACGATCTCGCTGGCCGACGCGCGCGTGAAGAGCGCCACCTCCGCGCCGGTGGACGAACGCCGCGGCCGTGACCCGGAGGACCTGGAGCGCGAGGCCGCCCGCATCCGCGAACAGGAGGCCGAGCTGGAGGCCGCCCTGGAAGCGGCCCAGCGCGCCCTGGACGACACCGTCGCGCACCGCGCCGAACTGGAGCGCGAGCTCGCCCAGGAGGAGCGGCGCCTGAGGGACGCGGCCCGCGCGATCGCCGACCGCCGTGAAGGACTGGCCCGGCTGAAAGGCCAGGTCGGGGCGGCCAGGTCCCGGGCCGCTGCCGCGCAGGCCGAGATCGAGCGCCTGGCCGCCGCCCGCGACGAGGCGCAGGAACGGGCCGTCGCCGCGCAGGAGGAGTACGAGGCCCTCCAGGCCGAGGTCGACGGCCTCGACGCCGGTGACCAGGAACTCGCCGAGCAGCACGAGGCGGCCAAGCGGCAGCTCTCCGAGGCCGAGGCCGCCCTGACCACCGCTCGCGAGGCCGTCACCGCCGCTGAGCGCAGGCGGGCCGCCACCCAGGCCCGCCACGACGCCCTGGCCATGGGCCTGCGCCGCAAGGACGGCACCGGCGCGCTGCTGACGGCGCGGGACCGTCTGACCGGGCTGCTCGGCCCGGCCGCCGAGCTGCTGACCGTCACCCCCGGCTACGAAGCCGCCCTGGCCGCCGCCTTCGGCGCCGCCGCCGACGCCCTCGCCGTGACCACCCCCTCCGCCGCCGCCGATGCCATCCGCCTGCTGCGCAAGCAGGACGCGGGCCGGGCCGCCCTGCTGGTCAGCGGCGCCCCGGACGACGTACCGGCCGCGGCGCCCGCCGACGGTCCGCCGTACGCGGCCGACCTGGTGTGCGGCCCGGCCGAGCTGATGCCCGCCGTACGGCGGCTGCTGCGCGGGATCGTCGTGGTGAGCACCCTGGAGGACGCCGAGGACCTGGTGTACGCGCGGCCCGACCTGACCGCCGTCACCGCCGAGGGCGACGTCCTCGGGGCGCACTTCGCGCACGGCGGCTCGGCCGGGGCGCCCAGCCTGCTGGAGGTCCAGGCCTCCGTCGACGAGGCCGCCGCCGAGCTGGAGGAGCTCGCGGTGCGCTGCGAGGAACTCACCGAGGCGCAGCACACCGCCGCCGAACGGCGCGAGCGGTGCGCCGCGCTCGTCGAGGAGCTGGGGGAGCGGCGCCGGTCCGCCGACCGGGAGAAGTCGGCCGTCGCCCAGCAGCTGGGCCGGCTCGCCGGGCAGGCGCGCGGCGCGGCGGGGGAGGCCGAGCGGTCAGCGGCCGCCGCCGCCCGCGCCCAGGAGGCCCTCGACAAGGCCCTTGAGGAGGTCGAGGAACTCGCCGAACGGCTCGCCGTCGCCGAGGAGATGCCGATCGAGGAGGAGCCCGACACCTCCGTACGGGACCGGCTCGCGGCCGACGGCGCCAACGCCCGGCAGACCGAGATGGAGGCCCGCCTGCAGGTCCGCACCCACGAGGAACGCGTCAAGGGCCTGGCCGGGCGGGCTGACTCACTCGACCGGGCCGCCCGGGCGGAACGCGAGGCACGCGCGCGTGCCGAGCAGCGCCGTGCCCGGCTGCGGCACGAGGCGGCCGTCGCCGAGGCCGTCGCCTCCGGTGCCCGTCAGTTGCTCGCGCACGTCGAGGTCTCCCTCGCCCGGGCCGAGCAGGAGCGCACCGCCGCGGAGGCCGCCAAGGCCCGCCGCGAGCAGGACCTCGCCCAGGCCCGCGCCGAGGGACGCGATCTCAAGGCCGAACTGGACAAGTTGACGGATTCAGTCCACCGGGGCGAGGTACTCGGCGCCGAGAAGCGGCTGCGGATCGAGCAGCTGGAGACCAGGGCGCTGGAGGAGCTGGGTGTCGAACCGGCGGGACTCGTCGAGGAGTACGGCCCCCACCAGCTCGTGCCCCCCTCGCCCCCCGCCGAGGGCGAACAGCTGCCGGAGGATCCGGAGCACCCGCGCAACCGGCCCAGGCCCTTCGTGCGCGCCGAGCAGGAGAAGCGGCTGAAGGCGGCCGAGCGGGCCTACCAGCAGCTCGGCAAGGTCAACCCGCTGGCCCTGGAGGAGTTCGCGGCGCTGGAGGAGCGCCACCAGTTCCTCAGTGAGCAGCTCGAGGACCTGAAGAAGACGCGGGCCGACCTGCTGCAGGTGGTCAAGGAGGTCGACGAGCGCGTCGAGCAGGTCTTCACCGAGGCCTACCGGGACACCGCCCGGGAGTTCGAGGGCGTCTTCAGCCGCCTGTTCCCCGGGGGTGAGGGACGCCTGGTGCTGACCGACCCCGACAACATGCTCACCACGGGCGTGGACGTCGAGGCGCGTCCGCCGGGCAAGAAGGTCAAGCGGCTGTCGCTGCTCTCGGGCGGGGAGCGGTCGCTGACCGCCGTCGCGCTGCTCGTGTCGATCTTCAAGGCGCGGCCCAGCCCGTTCTACGTCATGGACGAGGTCGAGGCCGCCCTCGACGACACCAACCTCCAGCGGCTCATCCGGATCATGCAGGAGCTGCAGGAGACCTCCCAGCTGATCGTGATCACGCACCAGAAGCGCACGATGGAGGTCGCCGACGCGCTGTACGGCGTCTCCATGCAGGGCGACGGTGTCTCCAAGGTCATCAGCCAGCGCCTGCGCTGAGGCGCAATACCTGCGCCTTACCTTCAGATGATGAACGCAAACCCATCATCTGCGTCTCCAACCTCACAACACCCCGCCCCTTGACTTCGAAACTTGAAGACATAGTCTCGGCAACGTTGCTTTTACCTTCAGGTACCGGGGTATCTGGAGGCGCTGACCCCATCCGGCAGCGTTGCCGGTGGCCCGAGGAGTACACGTGACCAGCACAGCGCAGGCACCCCAGTCAGGAGCCAGGACGGCTCATCCCGATCATCTCGGGCACGTCATCTTCATCGCGGCGGCGGCCGCGATGGGCGGCTTCCTCTTCGGCTACGACAGCTCCGTCATCAACGGCGCCGTCGAGGCCATCCGTGACCGCTACGACGTGGGCTCGGCGGCCCTCGCCCAGGTCATCGCCATCGCCCTGATCGGCTGCGCCGTCGGCGCCGCGACCGCCGGCCGCATAGCCGACCGCATCGGCCGCATCCGGTGCATGCAGATCGCCGCCGTCCTGTTCACCGTCAGCTCCGTGGGCTCCGCGCTGCCCTTCGCGCTGTACGACCTCGCCTTCTGGCGTGTCGTCGGCGGCTTCGCCATCGGCATGGCCTCCGTGATCGGCCCGGCCTACATCGCCGAGGTCGCCCCGCCCGCCTACCGCGGCCGGCTCGGCTCCTTCCAGCAGGCCGCGATCGTCGTCGGCATCGCCGTGTCGCAGCTGGTCAACTGGGGCCTGCTGAACGCCGCCGGCGGCAACCAGCGCGGTGAGCTGATGGGCCTGGAGGCCTGGCAGGTCATGCTCGGCGTGATGGTCGTCCCGGCCGTCCTGTACGGCCTGCTCTCCTTCGCCATCCCCGAGTCCCCCCGCTTCCTGATCTCCGTCGGCAAGCACGAGCGGGCCCGCGAGATCCTCGCCGAGGTCGAAGGACAGGACGTCGACCTGGACGCCCGCGTCAACGAGATCGAGTCGGCCATGAGGCGCGAGGAGAAGTCCAGCTTCCGCGACCTGCTCGGCGGCTCCTTCTTCTTCAAGCCGATCGTCTGGGTCGGTATCGGCCTGTCGGTCTTCCAGCAGTTCGTCGGCATCAACGTCGCGTTCTACTACTCCTCGACGCTGTGGCAGTCGGTCGGCGTCGACCCGACGGACTCGTTCTTCTACTCCTTCACCACGTCGATCATCAACATCGTCGGCACCGTCATCGCGATGATCTTCGTGGACCGCATCGGCCGCAAGCCGCTCGCGATCATCGGCTCGGTCGGCATGGTGATCGGCCTGGCGCTGGAAGCCTGGGCGTTCTCCTACGACCTCGTCGACGGCAAGCTGCCGGCCACCCAGGGCTGGGTCGCCCTGATCGCCGCGCACGTCTTCGTCCTCTTCTTCGCCCTGTCCTGGGGCGTGGTCGTCTGGGTCATGCTCGGCGAGATGTTCCCCAACCGGATCCGCGCCGCCGCCCTGGGCGTGGCCGCCGCCGCGCAGTGGATCGCCAACTGGGCCATCACCGCGAGCTTCCCGTCGCTGGCCGACTGGAACCTGTCCGTCACCTACGTGATCTACACGGCCTTCGCCGCCCTCTCCATCCCGTTCGTCCTGAAGTTCGTGACGGAGACCAAGGGCAAGGCGCTGGAGGAGATGGGCTGAGCCCGTCCACACACTCGGGGAGAAGGGCCAAGTCCCCGCTGCCCCTCTCCCCGTAACCCCCGCCGCCGCCCCGGCCCGGCCACTGCCCGGACCGGGGCGGCGGCGTCGTACGTCACCACACGAGCACACCGCCCTCGATCATCCGGGCGTGCAGGGCCGCGATCTCCAGGTTGCGCAGCCGTCTCACCAGTCCCTCCCGGTGCTCCGCGAGCCCCCGCGGGCGCTGCGTGCTCTGCGCGATCGCGTCGAGATGCTCCCGCAGCAGCGCCACCTCGCCCAGGAACTGAGCGACGTCCTCCGCCTCGACCTCCAGGTCCCCGTCGGCCAGTACCGGAAGGAACCGGGCGCCCAGCGCGCGTACCGGCTCCGATCCCCACACGGTGGTGCGCCAGGACTCGAATCCGGCCGAGTCGTCGCGTCCCTCGGGCACGTCGAGAACGCGCCGCTGCCCGTCCGGGCCGCGGACGAACACATCGACAGACAGACTCATGGCGCCAGTGGATCACCGGGGGAGCGCGGCGGACCACCGGATATCGACGGGTGTCAGCCCGCTCCCCGGGGTCACGACGCGGTCCCGCTCCGCACGCCGTACTGCTCCCGCACCGCCCAACGGCCATCGCCCGTCGAGGCGTACGTCCGGGCCGGGCGGACCCGGCCGGGCAGCGGCACCCGGGCCCGTCCCGGAGCCGGCCGCGCCGCGGCACGTTTCCTGAACGGGGCGGACATCTCCTGGCGGCACCCGCTCCCCGCGGCCTCGGCTGACGGCGCGTCAGACAGCCAGAGGAGTGTCGGCGGACCCGATGGCTGATACTGGACGGGTTATGGACATCGTCATCCTTGCTGTAGTCATCGCCGTGGTCGTGCTCGGCGCGCTCGGCGGGCTCATCGTCGGCAGCCGGCGCAAGAAGCAGCTGCCTCCGCCGCTCCCTGCCGCGCCCGACATCACCGCCCCACCGGCCGAGCCGCACGTCGGCGACGAGGCCGAGACGCCGCGGGACGAACCCCGGCGCACTATCGAGGAGGTGGACCTCCCGGGCGGGGGCACGGCCCCCGTCGTGGTGGAGGAGCCGCCCACCGTCGAAGCTCCCGGGATCGAGATCCCGGAGCCCACCGCGGGGCGTCTGGTACGCCTGCGCGCCCGTCTGTCCCGCTCGCAGAACGCGCTCGGCAAGGGCCTGCTCACCCTGCTGTCGCGCGAGCACCTCGACGAGGACACCTGGGAGGAGATCGAGGACACCCTGCTCACCGCCGACGTCGGCGTGCAGCCCACCCAGGAGCTGGTCGAACGGCTCCGCCAGCGCGTGAAGGTGCTCGGCACCCGCACCACCGAGGAACTGCGCGGACTGCTGCGCGAGGAGCTGATCACGCTGATCGGCCCCGAGATGGACCGCACGGTCACGACCGAGCCGGAGGGCCGCAAGCCCGGCATCGTCATGGTCGTCGGCGTCAACGGCACCGGCAAGACCACCACCACCGGCAAGCTCGCCCGTGTCCTGGTGGCCGACGGCAACACCGTCGTCCTGGGCGCCGCCGACACCTTCCGCGCCGCCGCCGCCGACCAGCTCCAGACCTGGGGCGAGCGGGTCGGCGCCCACACCGTGCGCGGCCCGGAGGGCGGCGACCCCGCCTCCGTCGCCTTCGACGCGGTCAAGGAGGGCAAGGAGATGGGCGCCGACGTGGTGCTCATCGACACCGCCGGCCGTCTGCACACCAAGACCGGTCTCATGGACGAGCTCGGCAAGGTCAAGCGCGTGGTGGAGAAGCACGCCCCGCTGGACGAGGTCCTGCTCGTGCTCGACGCCACGACCGGGCAGAACGGTCTGGTCCAGGCCCGCGTCTTCGCCGAGGTCGTCGACATCACCGGCATCGTGCTCACCAAACTGGACGGCACGGCCAAGGGCGGCATCGTGGTCGCCGTCCAGCGCGAGCTGGGCGTGCCGGTCAAGCTCGTCGGGCTCGGCGAGGGCGCGGACGATCTCGCGCCGTTCGAGCCGGAGGCGTTCGTCGACGCCCTGATCGGAGAGTGAGCACCCGCGGACTTCCGCAGGTGCGGATGGCAAGCGCCCGCCCCCAGGTGCGGTAGGGGACGGGCGCTTCGCTGTGGGCGGCCGGATATGTCGTCGAACGGCAGGACCTAGGCCCGCGACCGGTGGGCGACGTACGCCAGCGTCCCGAGCAGCAGCCGGGCCGCCGGCGGGGTGGACGCCGAGTCCAGGGCGGGGGAGCGCACCCAGCGCACCGGCCCGAGGCCGCCCCGGTCGGACGGCGGTGCCGTGATGCAGGCACCCGGGCCCAGGCCGCGCAGGTCCAGGGAGGTCGGGTCGTCCCAGCCCAGCCGGTACAGGAGCGTGGGCAGGTCGGCGGCGGCGCCGGGGGCGACGAAGAAGTGGGCGCGGCCGTCCGGGGTGACGGCCACCGGGCCGACCGGCAGGCCCATGCGCTCCAGCCGGGCCAGGGCGAGACGCCCGGCGGACTCGGCCACCTCGATCACGTCGAAGGTCCGGCCGGCCGGCAGCATCACCGCGGCGCCCGGGAAGCCGGCCCAGGCCTCGCTCACCTCGTCCAGGGTCGCGCCGGCCGGGATCTCGGGCGCGAAGTCCAGCGGATGCGCTCCCGGCGCCCGGCAGTCGCGGCGGCCGCAGGAGCAGGCGCCGGCCGTGGCGCGCGCACCCGGCACCACGTCCCAGCCCCACAGGCCGGTGTACTCGGCCACGGTGGTGACGTCAGAGGAGCGGCCCCGGCGGCGTGAGCCGGGCCGGATGTCGCGGATGCCCCGACTGATGCCGATCGTGAAGCCCATGCCCCCTCCAACGGGTCCGACACGACTGCGGTTACGCAGCGGACGCGGAACGTGACTCTCTGTTCTCACCTTCCCGGTTCCCCGTACCGCACGGCTCAGGCGGCGCCCGGAGGTGCGTGGGGTGGTGCGGGCCGCGACACGCGCTGCCGAGTGCAGCCCTGCTTCCGTTCCGGGTGACTGTGTCAAGTGAATCGCGGGAAGCCCGTCGTGAGTTCATTCGAAGGGGTGGCGAATGGTGGCGATTCTGGAACGGTCGTGGCTGGACGGGTGATCGTAGGATTACCGTGTGTGCACGAGTCCTGGGGGCACATGCACTCGTGGGTATGCCGGAGGCAACTCGGCTTTCCGTTCGGCGGGTGACAACCGCCGGACGAAGGCGCCAAGAACCGGCATTCTGATAGGGCTTGGCGCACTCAGCGACAAGTGGTCTCAGGGATGGGGGCGTTCCAGTGAGCGGCAACGGCGGAAGCGGACCGGGCGACGGCGGCGCCACGCACGCTGACAAGCGCCCGAACGAGCTGCTCACCTCGTGGTTCGTGCGCAGCGGCTGGTCCAAGGGCGAACTCGCCCGTCAGGTCAACCGCAGGGCACGCCAGCTGGGCGCCCACCACATCTCCACGGACACCTCCCGGGTGCGCCGCTGGCTGGACGGCGAGAACCCGCGCGAGCCCATCCCCCGGATCCTGTCCGAGCTTTTCTCCGAGCGTTTCGGCGTCGTCGTCTCCGTGGAGGACCTGGGGCTGCGCACCGCCCGCCAGGCACCCTCCGCGACCGGAGTCGACCTGCCCTGGACGGGCCCGCAGACCGTGGCCCTGCTCAGCGAGTTCTCGCGCAGCGACCTGATGCTGGCGCGGCGCGGCTTCCTCGGGAGCTCGCTGGCCCTGTCTGCGGGCCCGGCCCTCATCGAGCCCATGCAGCGCTGGCTCGTCCCCTCGCCCCCGGCCCCGCGCCCGGCGCCCGAGCCCGAGCACACGGCCTCCTCACGAGCCCGCGGCCGGCTGTCCCAGGCCGAGCTGGAACTGCTGGAGTCCACCACCGAGATGTTCCGCCAGTGGGACGCCCAGTGCGGCGGCGGTCTGCGCCGCAAGGCGGTCGTCGGCCAGCTGCACGAGGTGACCGACCTCCTCCAGGAGCCCCAGCCCGAGGCCACCGCCCGCCGCCTGTTCAAGGTCGCCGCCGAGCTCGCCGAGCTGGCCGGCTGGATGTCGTACGACGTCGGGCTGCAGCCCACCGCGCAGAAGTACTTCGTCCTCGCGCTGCACGCCGCCAAGGAGGCCGGTGACCGGCCGCTCGGCTCGTACATCCTGTCCAACATGAGCCGGCAGATGATCCACCTGGGCCGGCCCGACGACGCCCTGGAGCTGATCCACCTCGCGCAGTACGGCAGCCGGGACTGCGCGAGCCCGCGCACCCAGTCGATGCTGTATGCGATGGAGGCCCGCGCCTACGCCAACATGGGGCAGCCCGGCAAGTGCAAGCGGGCCGTGCGGATGGCCGAGGACACCTTCGCCGACGCGGGCGAGTGGGACGAGCCGGACCCCGACTGGATCCGCTTCTTCTCGGAGGCCGAACTGCACGCCGAGAACTCGCACGCCTTCCGCGACCTCGCCTACGTCGCCGGGCGCAGCCCCACCTACGCCTCCCTGGCCGAGCCGCGGATGCGGCGGGCGGTGGAGCTCTTCGCACAGGACACCGAGCACCAGCGGTCGTACGCGCTCAACCTGATCGGCATGGCCACCGTGCACCTGCTCCAGCGTGAGCCCGAGCAGGGCGCCGTCTTCGCCAAGGACGCCCTGCGGATCGCCAAGAAGATCCGCTCCGAGCGGGTGAACACGCGGATCCGGAAGACGGTCGGCACGGCCGTACGCGACTTCGGTGACGTCGCCGACGTCCTCGACCTCACCGAGCGGCTCGCCGCCGAACTGCCCGAGACCGCCGAGGCGGTCTAGCGCCCCGGGGCATCCCCCGGGCAGCCCCGGGGCGCCACCCCCGAACCCCGGCCGCGGCCGGCCCTCCCGAACAGCCCGACTCGGCTCCCCCATGCCAGGTCATCGGAAGGCCGGCCGCGGCCGGTCCGTGCCCTCCCGCGGAAGGTTGCGCCACGATAACGATCCTGCGGAGGGACATCTCGCAGTTCATCCACCCGTAACACGCACGGCGCCTTCGTCACGGCCGCGAAACAACGAGGGGCTTCCACCGAAACCGCGCTGCGTCAATCTCGTGGCGCATAACCGGCCCACCCCTCATTCCGCTCAAGGCTTCGCCCGCACGGGGCCGTACCAACGACGAGGAGACGCCGATGGCACCAGCCATCACCCTTGCCGCAGAGGCACCCAAGCTGTCTGCCGCCAACACAGGGTTCATGCTCATCTGTTCCGCACTGGTGATGCTCATGACGCCCGGCCTGGCCTTCTTCTACGGAGGCATGGTCCGCGTCAAGAGCACCCTGAACATGCTGATGATGAGCTTCATCAGCCTGGGGATCGTCACCATCCTGTGGGTGCTGTTCGGCTTCTCCATGGCGTTCGGCACCGACCACGGCCACGTGATCGGCTGGACGTCCGACTGGCTCGGCCTCAGCGGAGTCGACAAGGCCGAGCTGTGGGGTACGTACAACATCCCGCTGCTCGTCTTCATGGTCTTCCAGCTGATGTTCGCCATCATCACGCCCGCCCTGATCAGCGGTGCCCTCGCGGACCGCGTGAAGTTCTCGGCGTGGGCGCTGTTCATCACGCTGTGGGCCATCGTGGTCTACTTCCCGGTCGCCCACTGGGTCTGGGGCGAGGGCGGCTGGGCCTTCGACATGGGCGTGATCGACTTCGCCGGTGGTACGGCGGTCCACATCAACGCCGGTGCCGCCGCGCTCGGCGTGATCCTGGTCATCGGCAAGCGGGTCGGCTTCAAGAAGGACCCGATGCGTCCGCACAGCCTGCCGCTGGTCATGCTGGGCGCCGGTCTGCTGTGGTTCGGCTGGTTCGGCTTCAACGCCGGCTCGTGGCTCGGCAACGACGACGGCGTCGGCTCGCTGATGTTCGTCAACACGCAGGTCGCCACGGGTGCCGCCATGCTGGCCTGGCTCGCCTACGAGAAGATCCGCCACGGCGCGTTCACCACGCTGGGCGCCGCCTCCGGCGCGGTGGCCGGTCTGGTCGCCATCACTCCCTCCGGCGGCGCGGTCACCCCGATGGGCGCGATCGCCGTCGGCGCCATCGCCGGTGCGGTGTGCGCCATGGCCGTCGGCCTGAAGTACAAGTTCGGCTACGACGACTCCCTGGACGTCGTGGGCGTCCACATGGTCGGCGGTGTCATCGGCTCCCTGCTGATCGGCTTCTTCGCCAGCGGCAAGGGCCAGTCGGACGTCGCGGGTCTGTTCTACGGCGGCGGCCTGACCCAGTTCTGGAAGCAGTGCGCGGGCGTCTTCGCGGTCCTCGCCTACTCCCTGGTGGTCTCCGCGATCCTCGCCTTCGTCCTCGACAAGACCCTCGGCATGCGGGTCTCCGAGGACGAGGAGGTCGCCGGCATCGACCAGGCCGAGCACGCCGAGACCGCATACGACTTCAGCGGCGCCGGCGGCGGTGCCGCCCGGACGACCGCCGTTCCCGCCCCCGTCGCCGCCGCGAGCAAGAAGGTGGACGCATGAAGCTCATCACCGCCGTCGTGAAGCCGCACCGGCTCGACGAGATCAAGGAAGCCCTCCAGGCCTTCGGAGTGCACGGCCTGACGGTCACCGAGGCGAGCGGTTACGGTCGTCAGAGGGGCCACACCGAGGTCTACCGCGGCGCCGAGTACACCGTGGACCTGGTCCCCAAGATCCGCATCGAGGTGCTGGTCGAGGACGACGACGCGGAGCAGCTGATCGACGTCGTCGTCAAGGCCGCCCGCACCGGCAAGATCGGTGACGGCAAGGTCTGGTCCATCCCGGTCGAGACCGCCGTGCGGGTCCGGACCGGCGAGCGCGGCCCGGACGCGCTCTGACCGCTCAAGAGAACAGGAGTCGCTGGGTGACGCGTGCGGACGTACCGAACGAAGCAGAGGACACGGGACCCAGCGGCTACGCGGCGGCCCGGCTGCGCCTCCTCGGGGAGGAGGCGCAGCCCGGGCCGCCGCGCCGTTCGGCCCTGTCCGGCCTGACCGACGAGTGGCTCGCCGGACTGTTCGCGGCGGGCGCCGAGGAAGCGCGCGGGGTCTCCCTGGTCGCCGTCGGCGGCTACGGCCGCGGCGAACTGTCCCCGCGCAGCGACCTCGACCTGCTGCTGCTGCACGACGGCAGCGACCCCAAGGCGGTGGCCGCCCTCGCCGACCGGCTCTGGTATCCCGTCTGGGACCTCGGCCTCGCCCTCGACCACTCCGTGCGCACGCCCGCCGAGGCACGCAGGACCGCCGGTGAGGACCTCAAGGTCCAGCTCGGCCTGCTGGACGCCCGGCACCTCGCCGGCGACCTCGGCCTCACGGCCGGGCTGCGCACCGCGGTGCTCGCCGACTGGCGCAACCAGGCCCCCAAACGCCTTCCCGAACTGCAGGAACTGTGCGCCGAACGCGCCGAGCGGCAGGGCGAGTTGCAGTACCTGCTGGAGCCGGATCTGAAGGAGGCGCGCGGCGGGCTGCGGGATGCCACCGCCCTGCGCGCGGTCGCCGCCTCCTGGCTGGCCGACGCCCCCCGCGAGGGTCTCGCCGACGCCCGGCGCCGGCTCCTCGACGTCCGCGACGCGCTGCACCTGGCGACGGGCCGGGCCACCGACCGGCTCGCCCTGCAGGAGCAGGACCAGGTGGCCGCCGAGCTGGGCCTGCTGGACGCCGACACCCTCCTGCGGCAGGTCTACGAGGCCGCGCGGGTCATCTCGTACGCCAGTGACGTCACCTGGCGCGAGGTGGGGCGCGTACTGCGGTCGCGTGCCGTGCGGCCGCGGCTGCGCGCCATGCTGGGCGGCGGGAAACCGACCGCTGAGCGCTCCCCGCTCGCCGAGGGCGTCGTGGAGCAGGACGGCGAGGTGGTGCTCGCCCGCGCCGCGCGCCCCGAACGCGACCCCGTCCTCCCCCTGCGTGCCGCGGCCGCCGCCGCGCAGGCCGGGCTCCCGCTCTCCCTGCATGCCGTACGGCGCATGGCGGCCACCGTGCGCCCCCTGCCCACGCCCTGGCCCGCCGAGGCGCGTGAGCAACTGGTCACCCTGCTCGGCTCCGGCCGCCCGACCATCGAGGTGTGGGAGGCGCTGGAGGCCGAGGGCCTGATCACCCGGCTGCTCCCCGACTGGGAGCGGGTGCGCTGCCGCCCGCAGCGCAACGCCGTGCACGTGTGGACCGTCGACCGCCACCTGATCGAAACCGCCGTCCGCGCCTCCGCGTTCACCCGCCGCGTCAGCCGGCCCGACCTGCTGCTCGTCGCCGCGCTGCTGCACGACATCGGCAAGGGCTGGCCCGGCGACCACTCCGTCGCCGGGGAGATCATCGCCCGGGACGTGGCCGCCCGCATCGGCTTCGACCGGCACGACGTCACCGTCGTCTCCGCCCTCGTACGCCACCACCTGCTGCTCGTCGAGACCGCCACCCGGCGCGACCTGGAGGACCCGGCCACCGTGCGCCTGGTCGCCGACGCCGTCGGCTCCCAGGGCACCCTGGAGCTGCTGCACGCCCTCACCGAGGCCGACGCCCTGGCCACCGGACCGGCCGCCTGGTCGTCCTGGCGCGCCTCGCTCGTCGCCGACCTGGTCAAGCGGGTCTCGGCGGTGCTGGCCGGGGACCCGGTGGAGGATCCCCAGGCCGCGGCGCCCACGGCCGAGCAGGAGCGGCTCGCCATCGAGGCCGTGGCGACGGGCGGCCCGGTGCTGTCCCTGCGGGCGCAGACGGAACCCGCCCAGGAGGCCGGGGAGGCCCCCGGCGAGCCCGAGCCGCTGGGAGTGGAACTGCTGATCGCCGTGCCGGACCAGCCGGGCGTGCTGCCCGCGGTGGCGGGCGTGCTGGCCATGCACCGGCTGACGGTACGGACCGCCGAACTGCGCTCCCTGGACCTCCCGGACGGCGTCGAGGGCTCGGTCCTGCTGCTGGACTGGCGGGTCGCCGCCGAGTACGGCTCCCTGCCGCAGGCCGCCCGCCTGCGCGCCGACCTCGTCCGGGCGCTGGACGGTTCGCTGGACATCGCCGGCCGCTTGGCCGAACGCGACGCCGCCTATCCGCGCCGCCGGGGCGTGGTCCCGCCGCCCCCCAGGGTGACGGTCCACCCGGCCGCGTCCCGCCTGGCCACCGTGATCGAGGTGCGCGCCCAGGACGCCCCGGGCCTGCTGTTCCGGATCGGCCGGGCCCTGGAGGACGCGGGCGTACGGGTGCGCAGCGCGCATGTGTCGACCCTGGGCGCCAACGCCGTCGACGCCTTCTACGTCACCGGCCCGCAGGGCGCGCCCCTGCCCGGGGACGAGGCGGCGGCGGTGGCACGCAAGCTCCAGGAGAACCTGCCGGGGTGAGACCGCCCGGCGACTTGTCCCGCCGGGATACCCTGGAGGGCGATTCACCAGCCTGTCACCGACCCCGAGGACCGCGAGCGCCGTGTTCGACACTCTCTCCGATCGCCTGTCAGCGACTTTCAGGAACCTGCGCGGCAAGGGACGGCTCTCCGAGGCGGACATCGACGCCACGGCGCGCGAGATCCGTATCGCGCTCCTCGAGGCCGACGTGGCGCTGCCGGTCGTCCGGGCGTTCATCAAGAACGTCAAGGAGCGCGCCCTGGGCGCGGAGGTCTCCCGCGCGCTGAACCCGGCCCAGCAGGTCCTGAAGATCGTCAACGAGGAACTGATCACCATCCTCGGCGGCGAGACCCGGCGGCTGCGCTTCGCCAAGCAGCCGCCGACCGTGATCATGCTGGCCGGTCTCCAGGGTGCCGGCAAGACCACCCTCGCGGGCAAGCTCGGCAAGTGGCTCAAGGAGCAGGGCCACTCGCCGCTGCTGGTCGCCTGTGACCTCCAGCGGCCGAACGCCGTCAACCAGCTGAGCGTCGTCGCCGAGCGCGCCGGCGTCGCGGTGTACGCGCCGGAGCCGGGCAACGGCGTCGGTGACCCGGTCAAGGTCGCCAAGGACTCGATCGACCACGCCAGGTCCAAGGTCCACGACATCGTCATCGTCGACACCGCCGGCCGGCTCGGCATCGACCAGGAGATGATGCAGCAGGCCGCCGACATCCGGGACGCGGTCTCGCCGGACGAGATCCTGTTCGTCGTCGACGCGATGATCGGCCAGGACGCCGTCAACACCGCCGAGGCCTTCCGCGACGGCGTCGGCTTCGACGGCGTGGTGCTCTCCAAGCTCGACGGTGACGCCCGCGGTGGTGCCGCCCTGTCGATCCGGCAGATCACCGGCAAGCCGATCATGTTCGCGTCGAACGGTGAGAAGCTCGAGGACTTCGACGCCTTCCACCCGGACCGGATGGCCTCCCGCATCCTCGACATGGGTGACCTGCTCACCCTGATCGAGCAGGCGGAGAAGACGTTCAGCCAGGAAGAGGCCGAGCGGATGGCCTCCAAGCTGGCGTCGAAGAAGGGCCAGGACTTCACCCTGGACGACTTCCTGGCCCAGATGGAGCAGGTCCGCAAGATGGGCTCCATCTCCAAGCTGCTCGGCATGCTCCCGGGCATGGGCCAGATCAAGGACCAGATCCAGAACCTCGACGAGCGCGACGTCGACCGCACGGCCGCCATCATCAAGTCGATGACCCCGGCCGAACGCCAGGACCCGACGATCATCAACGGCTCCCGGCGCGCCCGTATCGCCAAGGGTTCCGGTGTCGAGGTCAGCGCCGTGAAGAACCTCGTGGAGCGCTTCTTCGAGGCCCGCAAGATGATGTCCCGCATGGCCCAGGGCGGCATGCCCGGGATGCCGGGCATGCCGGGGATCCCGGGCATGGGCGGCGGTCCCGGCCGGGCGAAGAAGAAGCAGAAGCAGGCCAAGGGCAAGCAGCGCTCCGGCAACCCGATGAAGCGCAAGCAGCAGGAGCAGGAGGCCGCGGCCCGCCGCGCCGCCGCCGCGCAGGGGGGCAACGCCTTCGGCCTGCCGCAGCAGGGCGGCCAGGACTTCGAACTCCCCGACGAGTTCAAGAAGTTCATGGGCTGACGGGCGGCCTGGTGCTACGACACCCGAGGCGCCCCTCGTTGCCGAGGGGCGCCTTCGTCGTGCGGGAGCCCGGCCGGCCCGGTCGTCACCGGATCCGGGCGATCAGATACCGGAACACGTTCGGCATCCAGACGGTCCCGTCCTGCCGCTGGTAGGGATGCAGCGCCTCGGTGAGCTCCTTGTCGACCTGCACCTGGTCGGTCGCCGTGATCGCCGCGTCGAACAGCCCCGTCGACTTCAGGCCGCGTACCGCGCTGGGCACGTCGGCGTACCCGAAGGGGCACGCCACCCGCCCGGACCCGTCCGGCCGCAGCCCGGCCTCCTGGGCCACCTCCTCCAGGTCGTCCCGCAGGGCGGGGCGCCAGCTGCCCGCGCTGCGCATCGGCTCGGCGAGCTTGGTGGCCACCCGCAGCACGGACGTCGTGGCACAGCGCTCCGGCGGTCCCCAGCCGGCCAGCACCACGGCCGCACCGCGCTCGGCGAGCGGGGTCGCCTCCGCGAGCAGCTCACGCAGTCCCTCCGCGTCGCCCGCCAGGCACCCGATCGGCTCGAAGGCCGTCACGAGGGTGTACGCCCGCGCGTGCGGGGCGTCGGCGTCCGACGGGGAGCCGTCCACCAGCCGGGTCTGCGCACGCGCGCGCGTGCCCCACGCCTCCGGCAGCAGCCGCTGCCGGGCGAGCGCCAGCCGTTCCGAGGAGGAGTCGACACCCGTGACGGCCGCGCCCCGGGAGGCGGCCATCAGCAGGGCGAGCCCGGAACCGCAGCCGAGGCCGAGCAGCCGCGTCGCAGGGCCCACTTCCAGTCGCTCGTAGACGGCCTCGTAGAGCGGTACGAGCATCCGCTCCTGGATCTCCGACCAGTCACGCGCGCGTGCACGCAGGTCCACGCGGGGTGCCGTCCCCGCGTGAGGCTGATGCTGCCGCACGAGCGTAGGTGTCATAAGTAAGCGCCCCAATCCGACGAGAGTTGCCGCTTGCCCATTCCTTGGCCCCCGTGCAGTGCGCTCTCGCACTCCCCGTATGCCAGGAAACTCCGCCCTCGTCCCGGCGTCCAGTGGAAAGCGGCTCCCGCTTGAGAGTTGCATGTGCCTATGGCGAGATTTCACATTCCGGCAACCTGGGCCCGTACGATCGCGCCATGGCAAAGGCACCCGTTCTCACGCCCCGGTCGGACGATTTCCCGCGCTGGTACCAGGATCTGATCAACAAGGCCGAACTCGCCGACAACGGCCCGGTGCGCGGCACCATGGTCATCCGGCCGTACGGGTACGGGCTGTGGGAGCGGATGCAGCAGGAGATGGACGCCCGGATCAAGGCGACCGGCACCCAGAACGCCTACTTCCCCCTGCTGATCCCGCAGTCGTACCTGGTCAGGGAGGCCGACCACGTCGAGGGGTTCGCGCCGGAGCTGGCCGTGGTCACCCACGGCGGGGGAAAGGAGCTGGAGGAGCCCGCAGTGGTGCGCCCCACCTCCGAGATGATCATCAACGACTACTTCTCGAAGTGGGTGCAGAGCTACCGCGACCTGCCGCTGCTCATCAACCAGTGGGCGAACGTCGTGCGGTGGGAACTCAGGCCCCGCCTGTTCCTGCGGACGACGGAATTCCTGTGGCAGGAGGGACACACCGCGCACGCCACGTACGAGGAGGCCCGCGACTTCGCCGCGCATATTCACCGGAAGGTCTACGAGGACTTCGTGGTGAACGTTCTTGCGATGGACGTCGTCCCCGGCCGCAAAACCGCAAGTGAGCGCTTCGCGGGGGCCATCAACACGCTCACCCTCGAAGGGATGATGGGCGACGGCAAGGCCCTGCAGATGGCCACCAGCCACGAGCTGGGCCAGAACTTCGCCAAGGCCTTCGACACCCGGTACCTGTCGAAGGAGGGCAGGCAGGAGCTGGTCTGGCAGACCTCCTGGGGCTCGACCACCCGCATGATCGGCGCCCTGGTGATGATGCACGGCGACGACGACGGGATGCGCGTACCGCCGCGCCTCGCTCCCGTCCAGGCGGTCGTCCTCGCCATCAAGGGCGAGGAGGCGGTTCTGGCCAAAGTCCGCGAACTCGGCGACCGGCTCCGGGCGGCGGGCATCCGGGTCCACGTCGACGACCGCACCGACACGCCCTTCGGCCGCCGGGCCGTCGACTGGGAACTCAAGGGCGTCCCCGTACGCGTCGAGGTGGGCCCCCGCGACCTGGAGAACGGCACCGCGATGCTGGCCCGCCGCATCCCGGGGGGCAAGGAGCCGGTGGCCCTGGACGCGCTGGCCGGACTGCTCCCCACCGTCCTGGAGGAGGACCAGGCCCTGCTGCTGCGCCAGTCGCGCGAGCGCCGCGAGTCCCGCACCTCGGACGTGTCGACGATCGAGGAGGCCGTCGAGGCGGCCACCGCCGGCGGCTGGGCGCGCATCCCCTGGGCGGTCCTCGGCGAGGAGGGCGAGGCCAAGCTGGGCGAGCACGCGGTGACCGTACGGTGTCTGGTCACCGAGGACGGGTCGGTGCCGGACGCCGACGACGCGCCGGGTAACGTCGCCGTCGTCGCCCGCGCTTACTGAGATACGCGAGGGGCGCACGGGGCGCGCAACCGCGGCCGAATCGCCCCTTGCGCAGCCGCCGAGCACACCCACCCCGGCGCGCGCAGACCGGGTACGCGCCGGGGCGTAGGGCGAACTACGCACCAGCTTGGTAGGAGCTGGGAAGCTTCTCCGCAGATCAGCGCACCCGCCCTCGTCGGGACGCATCAGAGGCAACTGACGGGTACGTGCAAATTATTTGGGATGCCCCGGAATAGGAACACAGCGGCACCCCGGCTCGTTGTCATTACGTGAGCACGACACCACCTGTTCTCGCCGCAGAGCTGGCGCAGGCGTGGGCCGACATTCAGCGGTACCACCCCGAGCTGCCCGATCTTGCCGCGCCCGAGTCACTGATCGGAGAGTCGTCGTCCGCCTGCGGTCACGAACTCTCCTTCGAGCGACTGCTCCATGAGGCAGTCCACGGCATCGCCGCCGCGCGCGGAGTACGCGACACCTCCCGTGCCGGCCGGTACCACAACCGCAGATTCCTCGCGATCGCCGAGGAGCTGGGCCTGGACCACCCCGAGGAACCGCACCCCAGCAGCGGCTTCTCCCTGGTCACGCTCACCCCCGAGGCGAAGCGCCGCTACCGCCCGACGATCGAGCGACTGCAGCGCGCCCTGAAGGCCCACTCGGCGGCGACCGCCGCCGACACGGCCCGCACCTTCCGCGGCCCGGCCGCCCGGCACGGCTCCTCCGGCGGCGGGGTCCGGGTGAAGGCGGTCTGCGACTGCGGCCGCAACGTCCGGGTCGTCCCGTCGGTCCTGGCCCAGGCCCCGATCGTCTGCGGCGGCTGCGGCAAGCCGTTCCGCATCCCGGAGGTCGTGGGAGCGGGCGCGGTGGCGAGCTGACAGCCGCCCGGCATCTCGTGGGTGCCGGACGGCCCAGCCCCGCCGGAGACCGCACCCGGCGCGTCCCCCCGGCGCCGGGTGCGGGTCACGCCTGCCCGGAGCACCCCCGGCCCAGGGCGGCCCGCGGGGTATGGCACAATGGCTAGCTGTACTCGACAGCCGCACAGGACCCCTCTCTCCTCCGGCTGACGCGTCCATCGGGCACTCGGGTACCGCAACCCCACGCGGCCATCTCGCCGTGCCCCACCACGTCAAATCCAGGAGATCCCACTCCCGTGGCAGTCAAGATCAAGCTGAAGCGTCTGGGCAAGATCCGTTCGCCTCACTACCGCATCGTCGTCGCCGACTCCCGTACCCGCCGTGACGGCCGGGCCATCGAGGAGATCGGCAAGTACCACCCGACGTACAACCCGTCGGTGATCGAGGTCGACAGCGAGCGCGTGGCGTACTGGCTCTCCGTCGGCGCTCAGCCGACCGAGCCGGTGCTCGCCATCCTGAAGAAGACCGGCGACTGGCAGAAGTTCAAGGGCGAGCCCGCCCCGGCTCCGCTGCTCCAGCCGGCCGAGAAGCCCGCGCGTCCGTCGTTCGAGGCGATCAGCGGCGAGGACGAGGGCAAGGGTGAGGCGATCACCCAGAAGAAGAAGGCTGAGAAGAAGGACGAGGCCAACGCGGAGTCGTCCTCGTCTGAGTCGACCGAGGCCTGAGCATGCTCGAGGAGGCTCTCGAGCACCTCGTGAAGGGCATCGTCGACAACCCTGACGATGTGCAGGTGGCCTCGCGCAACCTGCGCCGTGGACGTGTGCTCGAGGTCCGGGTCCACCCCGACGATCTCGGCAAGGTGATCGGTCGCAACGGCCGTACCGCACGCGCTCTGCGCACCGTCGTGGGCGCCATCGGCGGCCGCGGCGTCCGGGTCGACCTCGTCGACGTGGACAACGTCCGCTGACGCTTCGCAGCACCGGCTCGGGCCGGGGAGGGCCACTGGGCCGTCCCCGGCCCGTCGCCGTATGAGCCGCCATCGGCTCGCGTCTTTCCGACAGGAGAACCAAGCACAGTGCAGCTGGTAGTCGCACGGATCGGCCGTGCCCACGGCATCAAGGGCGAGGTCACCGTGGAGGTCCGTACCGACGAGCCGGAGCTCCGGCTCGCGCCCGGGGCCGTCCTGGCCACCGACCCCGCCTCCGCCGGCCCGCTCACCATCGCGAGCGGCCGCGTGCACAGCGGCCGCCTGCTGCTGCGCTTCGAGGGCGTACGGGACCGCACCGCCGCCGAGGCGCTGCGCAACACCCTCCTGATCGCCGAGGTCGACCCCGACGAACTGCCCGAGGGCGAGGCCGAGTACTACGACCACCAGCTGATCGACCTCGACGTGGTCACCGAGGAGGGCCTGGAGGTCGGCCGCATCACCGAGATCGCCCACCTGCCCTCGCAGGACCTGTTCGTCGTCCAGCGCCCCGACGGCACCGAGGTGATGATCCCGTTCGTCGAGGAGATCGTCACCGACATCGACCTGGCAGAGCAGAAGGCCGTCATCGACCCGCCGCCGGGCCTGATCGACGACCGCGCCGAGATCGCCTCCAGCCGGGACGAGGCGTGATGCGCCTCGACGTCGTCACGATCTTCCCCGAGTACCTCGAGCCGCTGAACGTCTCCCTCGTCGGCAAGGCACGCGCGCGGGGACAGCTGAACGTCCACGTGCACGATCTGCGTGCCTGGACGTACGACCGCCACCACACCGTCGACGACACGCCCTACGGCGGCGGCCCCGGCATGGTCATGAAGACCGAGCCCTGGGGCGACGCCCTGGACTCCGTCCTGGCCGACGGCTACGAGACCGGCTCCCACGAGCCGGCCCTGATCGTGCCGACCCCCAGTGGCCGTCCCTTCACCCAGGAGCTGGCCGTCCACCTCTCCGAACGGCCGTGGCTGATCTTCACGCCCGCCCGCTACGAGGGCATCGACCGGCGCGTCATCGACGAGTACGCGACCCGGATGCCGGTGTACGAGGTCTCCATCGGCGACTACGTCCTGGCCGGCGGCGAGGCGGCCGTCCTGGTCATCACCGAGGCCGTGGCCCGGCTGCTGCCGGGTGTGCTCGGCAACGCCGAGTCGCACCGGGACGACTCCTTCGCGCCCGGCGCCATGGCCAACCTCCTGGAGGGCCCCGTCTACACCAAGCCGCCCCTGTGGCGCGGCCGGGACATCCCCGAGGTCCTGCTCAGCGGCCACCACGGGAAGATCGCCCGCTGGCGGCGCGACGAGGCCCTGCGGCGCACCACGGCCCACCGGCCCGACCTGATCGAGCGCTGCGACCCCAAGGCCTTCGACAAGAAGGACCGCGAGATGCTGTCCATCCTGGGCTGGGAACCGGACCCGGCGGGGGAGCCGTTCGGCCGATTTTGGCGCAGGGTGGCGGGCGTGGAAGAATAGACCGCTGTTGTGCGCCGTCCGGCGTGCGCCCCTGCCGCAGGGGGACACGACGCCCGCCCCGACCCGCACAGCTGCGATCCGTACCTCTAGTTGCCGTTGATGACCTGCGGCATCAGCGAAGAAAGCAGACGAAATGTCTCACCTGCTCGACTCCGTCGACGCCGCGTCGCTGCGCAGCGACGTCCCGGACTTCCGTCCCGGCGACACCGTCAACGTCCACGTGCGCGTCATCGAGGGCAACCGCTCCCGTGTGCAGCAGTTCAAGGGCGTGGTCATCCGCCGCCAGGGTTCCGGCGTGCGCGAGACCTTCACGGTCCGCAAGGTCTCCTTCTCCGTCGGCGTCGAGCGCACCTTCCCGGTGCACACCCCGATCGTGGAGAAGATCGAGGTCGTCACCAAGGGTGACGTGCGTCGCGCCAAGCTGTACTACCTGCGTGAGCTGCGCGGCAAGGCGGCGAAGATCAAGGAGAAGCGCGAGAACTGAGCGCTTTCCCGGGTGCCCAGCGGGGCCGGATAGCATCTGGCCCCGATGGACACCGCAGCACAGCCGACGGAGCGCGACCGCTCCTCCCGCCCTTCCGACTCCGGCGACACCCCGGAGGCCGAGAGGCCGGGGGAACGGTCGCGTTTCGCGTTGGTGTCGCGGATCACTGACGAGATCCCGGGTGGGCGGATCACCCTGACCCTCTTCGCCTGCCTGCTGTTTCTGCTGTTGCTGAGCACCTTCGTCCTGCGGCCGTTCGAGATCCCCAGCGGATCCATGGAGCAGGGATTGAGGGTCGGGGACCGCGTTCTCGTAAACAAGTTGGCGTACCGTTTCGGTGCTCAGCCGCAGCGCGGCGACGTGATTGTGTTCGACGGCACCGGGTATTTCGGGGACGCCGACTACATCAAACGCGTTGTCGGTGTGGGGGGAGACCATGTGGTCTGCTGTGACAAGGAGGGGAGGCTCCAGGTGAACGGCCGGTCGGTCGACGAGTCGACCTTCCTGTATCCCGGTGACAGCCCGTCCACCGTGCGCTTCGACGTCGTCGTTCCCGAGGGCCGCCTGTTCGTCCTCGGTGACCACCGCAGCGCCTCCAGCGACTCCCGTGACCACCTCGGCTCGCCGGGCGGCGGCATGGTCCCGGTGCGCCGGGTCATCGGCCGCGCCGACTGGATCGTCTGGCCCTTCTCCCACGCCACCCGCCTGCACCGCTCGGACGCCTACGCGCGCGTGCCCGCCGCAGGGCCCGCCCTCGGGCGGTCCCCTGTGCTGGCCTCTCGGAATGCGGAGGGCACTGCGCAAACCGCGGACGGGGTCCTGACCGCCGCGCAGGGCGCCGGGGGGGTCGGGCCGGCCGCCTGGGGGATGGCGGGGAGTGCTGCCGTTGTGCTGGGCGCCGGTGGGGTCGGGCGGATCGGCCGGGGGCGGGCGGGGAGTGCCGTCGTGCTGGCCGCCGGTGGGGCCGGGCCGAGCGCCCCGGGACGGGCGGGGAGTGCCGTCGCACTGACCGCCGGTGGGATCCGGCAGGAGGCCCGGGGGGCGGCGGGGAGTGCCGTCGTGCGGGGCGCCGGTGGGGTCCGGCAGGGAGCCCGGGGGGCGGCGGGGCGTGCCGACGTGCGGGGCGCCGGTGGGACCGGGCAGGGCGGCCGGGGGACCGCGGGGCGTACCGACGTGCGGGGCAGCGGTGGGATCGGGCAGGGCACCTGCGGGACCGCGGAGCGTGCCGTCGTGCAGGGCGCCGGAGGGATCGGGCAGGGCGGCCGGGGGACCACCGGGCGTGCCGTCGTACAGGGCACCGGTCAGGTCACGCAGGGCACCTGTGGGATCGCGGAGGGCGCCGATGGGTAGCCGCGGCAAGCCGCGCGGAGTGCCCGCGAGCCCCGCCGAGAACCTGCTGCCCACCGGGGCCCGGCGCGCCGGCGGTCCGGCCTCCGGCCGTACGCGGGCCGAGCGGCGCAAGCTCCAGCGCAAGGTCAAGCGCAAGCGCAGGCGCAGCGCGGTCAAGGAGATACCGCTCCTGGTCGGCGTCGCCGTCCTCATCGCGCTCGTGCTGAAGACGTTCCTCGTCCAGGCCTTCGTCATCCCCTCCGGCTCCATGGAGCAGACGATCCGGATCGGCGACCGCGTCCTGGTCGACAAGCTCACCCCGTGGTTCGGCTCCAAGCCGCAGCGCGGGGATGTCGTCGTCTTCAAGGACCCCGGCGGCTGGCTCCAGGACGAACAGCCCACCACCAAGAAGAACGACCCCGTCGTCGTCAAGCAGATCAAGGAAGGGCTGACCTTCATCGGTCTGCTGCCGTCCGACAACGAGAAGGACCTGATCAAACGGGTCGTCGGTGTCGGCGGCGACCGGGTCAAGTGCTGTGACGTGCAGGGGCGGGTCACGGTCAACGGCATTCCGCTGAACGAGGACTACCTGTATCCGGGCAACGCCCCGTCCAACCAGCCGTTCGACGTCACCGTCCCGCCGGGCCGGCTGTGGGTGATGGGCGACCACCGGGACAACTCGGCCGACTCCCGGTCCCACCAGGACACCGACTACGGCGGCACGGTCTCCGAGGACGAGGTGGTCGGCCGTGCCATGGTCATCGCCTGGCCGCTGGGCCACTGGAGCACCCTGGAGGAACCACGGACCTACGCCTCCGTGTCCGACGCGACCACCGGGTCGATCGCTGCTCCACGTCTGTCGCATAGGGTTGCCCCCGAGAATCCGAACGGAATGATCCAGCTCCCGAGCCCTGCGGAACTCCCGCTCGTTATGGGAGTGGTGGGCCTGCGCCGTGTGAGGGCCAGGCGGCGGCACAGAGTAAGGAGTTGGCGTGGGGGATGTGGCGGTTGGCGCACGGTCCGGGCACGGCGGCGAGGAACACCGCGGGAGCTCCGCGGAATCGGCCGTCCCGGCCGCGGACAGCGCCGTGACCCCCGGGAGTGACTCCGGGGCAGCCGAGGACGACAGGGTGACGGACGAGAAACCGAGGACAGAGGGCACCGACGACCGCGGCGCGGGCGGCACGCCCAAGCCGAAGAAGCCGCAGCGCTCCTTCTGGAAGGAGCTGCCCATCCTGATCGGCATCGCGCTGGTCCTGGCGCTGCTGATCAAGACCTTCCTGGTGCAGGCGTTCTCGATCCCCTCCGACTCGATGCAGAACACCCTCCAGCAGGGTGACCGGGTGCTGGTCGACAAGCTCACCCCCTGGTTCGGCTCCGAGCCCGAGCGGGGCGAGGTCGTCGTCTTCCACGACCCCAGCAGGTGGCTGGCGGGCGAGCCCACCCCCGACCCGAACGCGATGCAGAAGGTCCTCAGCTGGATCGGCCTCATGCCGTCCGCAGAGGAGAAGGACCTCATCAAGCGCGTCATCGGGGTCGGCGGCGACACGGTCGAGTGCAAGGGCACCGGCCCGCTCACGGTCAACGGCAAGGCGCTCAACGAGCCGTACGTCTACCCCGGCAACACCCCGTGCACCGTCGACGACGGGGGCGGCCAGTTCAAGGTCAAGGTGCCCAAGGGCTACATCTGGGTCATGGGCGACCACCGGCAGAACTCGAGCGACTCCCGGTACAACCAGTCGGACAAGTACCACGGAATGGTCCCGGTGAAGGACGTCGTCGGCCGTGCCATCGTCGTCGCCTGGCCGATCAACCGCTGGAGCACCCTGCCGGTTCCGGACACCTTCGACCAGCCGGGCCTCAGCGCCCAGGCCGCCGCCCTGACCGCCGGCCCCGACGCGGTCGCTCTCCTCGGAGTCGTACCGGTGGTGCTGTGGCGCCGCAGGCGGAGCGGGACGCCGGCGGTTCGCTGAGGGCTCTCGCGGGCCGCAGGTACCGCCGGGTAGGGTGCGGACCCATGGGTGTCGAGAGCACGACGCGTACGGCTCCGCGCGGCGGCGCGAGCAGTGGCCCGGCGGGCAGCCGGACCGGGCAACGACTGTCCGGACTGGCCGTGGCGCTGGGCCTGGTCCTCTTCCTCGGCGGGTTCGCCTGGGGAGCGGTGGTCTACCGGCCGTACACCGTGCCCACCAGCTCGATGTCCCCGACGATCGCGGCCGGCGACCGGGTGCTGGCACAGCGCATCGACGGCGGTGCGGTACGCCGCGGTGACGTCGTCGTCTTCAAGGACACCACCTGGGCCAACATGCCGATGGTCAAGCGGGTGGTCGCGGTCGGCGGCGACACCGTCTCCTGCTGCCAGGACGGCAAGCTCAAGGTCAACGGCAAGGAGATCGACGAACCGTATCTCCCCGAGGGCGAGGCCGCCGAGCCCAGTAACTTCCCCACCGTGACGGTCCCCGAGGGCCGCCTGTTCCTGCTGGGTGACGAGCGCGGCAACTCCGTGGACTCCACCGCCCACCTCACCGACGCCGCCAGCGGCACCGTCTCCCGTGGCGCCATCGAGGCGCGGGTCGACGCCGTCGTGTGGCCCATGAACGGCATGCTCGAGCGGCCCACCGGCTTCCAGCCGCTCGGCGCCCTGTCCTCGCCCGGCCCGCTGCGGACGATCGTCGCGCTGGTGATCGCGGGCGCCGTGCTCGTGCTGGGCGGGGCCGCGTACGGACCCGTCGCCAAGCGCAGGGACGCGGCCCGGGCCCGGTTGAGCGCGGAGTCCGCCGGTGTCCGCTGAGACCGCCCCCACGGGAGCGGACCCGTACGACGACGGGGTGCGCAGGGTCGCCCGGGTGGTGCTGCTCGACCCGCAGGACCGCATCCTGCTGCTGCACGGCCACGAGCCGGACGATCCGGCCGACGACTGGTGGTTCACCCCCGGCGGCGGTGTCGAGGGCGATGAGACCCGTGAACAGGCCGCCCTGCGGGAACTCGCCGAGGAGACCGGCATCACTCAGGTCGAGCTGGGCCCGGTGCTGTGGCAGCGCAGATGCTCCTTCCCGTTCGCGGGCCGCCGCTGGAACCAGGACGAGTGGTACTACCTGGCCCGTACGCAGCACACGGCGACCGCGGCCACGGCCCTGACCGAGCTGGAGCGGCGCAGTGTCGCCGGAGCGCGCTGGTGGACGTGCCGGGAACTGAGCCGGTCACATGAGACGGTGTATCCGACCAGACTCGCCGAGCTGCTGCGCACGCTGCTCGACGAAGGTCCCCCCGCCAGGCCCCTGACCCTGGACACCGAAATCGTCTAGGGCCGCAGGGACTGGCGCACAATGGTGGGACGCACGGCTGAAGGGGAACATGCCATGAGCGCCGAGGACCTCGAGAAGTACGAGACCGAGATGGAGCTCAAGCTCTACCGGGAGTACCGCGATGTCGTCGGTCTGTTCAAATACGTGATCGAGACCGAGCGGCGCTTCTACCTGACCAACGACTACGAGATGCAGGTGCACTCGGTCCAGGGCGAGGTGTTTTTCGAGGTGTCCATGGCGGACGCCTGGGTGTGGGACATGTACCGGCCGGCGCGCTTCGTGAAGCAGGTCCGGGTACTCACGTTCAAGGACGTGAACATCGAGGAGCTGAACAAGAGCGATCTGGAGCTCCCGAGCGGGTGACGGGGAGTCCCTTTCACCCACCCGGGTGAGGGAGTTGTCCACAGCCCCTGAGTTGTCCACCAAGATCCACTCGGGGGAGGCGGGTGCGTGATCGTTGGCGCCGGAGGTGGTGCCGACATGAACGCACGAAATGCCCTCGGCAGGTACGGCGAGACGCTGGCCGCGCGGCGGCTGACGGAGGCCGGGATGACGGTCCTGGAGCGCAACTGGCGCTGCGGGAGGACCGGCGAGATCGACATCCTGGCCAGGGACGGGGACGTCCTGGTGGTCTGCGAGGTGAAGACCCGCAGGTCCGGAGCCTTCCAGCATCCGATGGCCGCGGTGACCCCGCAGAAGGCGGAGCGCCTGCGCGATCTCGCCGAGCGCTGGATCCAGACCCACGGAGGAGCCCCGCCCGGCGGAGTACGCATCGACCTCGTCGGGGTCCTCCTGCCGGCCCGCGGCGCGCCGCAGGTCGAGCACGCACGGGGGGTGGCCTGAGATGGCGTTCGCCCGTACGTGTTCGGTGGCGCTCGTAGGCGTCGAGGGAGTGGTAGTAGAGGTCCAGGCCGACCTGGAACCCGGGGTCGCCGCGTTCACGCTGGTCGGCCTGCCCGACAAGAGCCTGACGGAGAGCCGCGACCGGGTACGCGCCGCCGTGGTGAACTCCGGGGCCGCCTGGCCCCAGAAGAAACTCACCGTGGGCCTGAGCCCGGCCTCCGTCCCCAAGAGCGGCAGCGGCTTCGACCTCGCCGTCGCCGCGGCGGTCCTCGGCGCGGCCGAGCGCATCGACCCCCGGGTGCTCGCCGACATCGTGATGATCGGGGAGCTCGGCCTGGACGGACGGGTACGGCCCGTGCGAGGAGTCCTGCCGGCGGTGCTCGCGGCGGCGGACGCGGGCTACGAGCAGGTCGTGGTGCCGGAGTGCGCCGCCGCCGAGGCCTCCCTGGTGCCCGGGGTGTCCGTACTGGGCGTGCGCAGCCTGCGCCAGCTCATCGCGGTCCTCGCCGACGAGCCCGTGCCCGACGAGGAGCCGGACGAGCAGGGACGTCCGGACCCGCTCCTGGCCGGCCTGCGGGTACCCGGCACGGGCGCGGCCACCGGCATGCACAGCATCGGCGCGGCCCAGCACGACCACGGGCACGACCTCGCGGACGTGGTGGGCCAGATCTCGGCGCGCACGGCGGTGGAGGTCGCCGCGGCGGGCGGGCATCACCTGTTCCTGGAGGGGCCGCCCGGGGCGGGCAAGACCATGCTCGCGGAGCGGCTGCCGACCATCCTGCCGCGCCTCACCCGGCAGGAGTCCCTCGAGGTCACGGCCGTGCACTCGGTGGCGGGACTGCTGCCGCCCGGCAAGCCCCTGATCGACGTGGCCCCCTACTGTGCCCCGCACCACTCGGCCACCATGCAGGCCCTGGTCGGCGGCGGTCCGGGCATCGCGCGGCCCGGCGCCGTGTCGCTGTCCCACCGGGGGGTGCTCTTCCTGGACGAGACGCCCGAGTTCAACAGCCAGGCACTGGACGCCCTGCGCCAGCCGCTGGAGGCCGGGCACGTGGTGATCGCGCGCAGCGCCGGTGTGGTGCGTTTTCCGGCCAAGTTCCTGATGGTGCTCGCTTATGCGGGTGCGGACATGTCCAACCGAGCGGATAAGGATCTTCGCGTGATCCGTGTGCACGGTGGGATCCGGCAGCTTGCCTGATCCGGTGTGCTCGCAGTGGTTACTGTCTGTGAATTCCTTGCAGTGGGCCGGAGAGCGAGCGGGGCGGGAGCGGCGCCCTGCTGCTGGGTGGCGGACTGGTGTCGGCCCTGACGTCCTCGGGGCGGGCTATCTGCTGCCCGTGGAACCGAGTGGCTTGTTGAGCGTCTATCATTTTCGAATGGATCGAACATTCCGCTGATGTCCAGTTTGTCGTCTGGACTTGGCGCTTCGCGCTGTTGGAGACTCAGGGACATGGCCCAGGGATCACACGATGCCGCTCACAGCGCGGTTGGTTACCAGCATCAGACCTGGTGGGCGCTGGTGGAGTTGCTGCGTGCTGGACCCGAGCGTCCGGATTCCTCCCTCACGCTGGAGATGTACGACGACATCGCTTGGGACGTGTCGGGGACGCCCACTGAGTTGCTGCAGGTCAAACACCACAAGGGGAAGACCCGGCGGCTGACCGACCGGGCGGTGGACGTGTGGAAGACCATCCAGGTATGGATGGATGAGTCTTCGCCTGGCGACGCCAGCGGCCCATCTCTGGTCCTGGTGACCACGCAGACGGCGGCACCGGGAAGTGCTATGGCTTTTCTTCGGGTCCAGGATCGGGATGAGACGGCCGCTCTGAAGCTTCTGGAAGCAGTCGCCGCCGAGGAGGGATCGGGTGAAACGCGTGACACGCGTCGCCAGTTCCTTGAGCTCGGCCCCTCGGTACGGCGCACGTTCGTACACCGCATCCGTGTGACCGACGGTTCTCCGCGCGCCGAGGAGGTGCATGCCGCGGCCCGGACTGCTCTGCAGTGGACGCTGCCTACCGGCCACGAGGAACTCTTCATGGCCATGGTATGGAAGTGGTGGGATGGCCAAGCATTGGCTCTGCTGCAGGGCCGCCTGACCAGCTTGGACGTGGGATCTGCCCAGGCCGCGATCGCAGAGATCCGGGATCAGTTCACCAGCGAAAACCTGCCCACGCTGGTGCACCTGCTGGATGTCAACGAGGACGAGATCGGTGAGCAGCACCGTACCCGTCCGTTCGTGCAGCAAATGGAGTGGGTAGCTTACCCGCCCCGTAACCTGCAGAAAGCGATCGTCGATTACTACCGGGCCTACACCCAGGCGGCGCAGTGGGTGGATGAGGACCTCATCGGTATTGCAGAACTGGAACGCTTCGAAGCCGAGTTGATCGACGAGTGGGAGCGCGAGTTCGAATGGATGACGGAGGGACTCGCTGAGGACGCGGACGAGAAGGCCAGACAGGCAGCAGGCCGGAGTCTGCTACGCACCTTGCTGGGGCAGACGGGCATCACCGTCCGCTCCCGCTACAACGACCCATTCTTCGCTCGCGGCCACCGCCATGCACTGGCTGACGCCGGCAAGGTCGGATGGCATCCTGATTTTGAGGAACGCATCGAGCAGCTGCTGCACGTGCACGCCTGAGCCGTGCATGCGAACGATCAGGGGGAAGAGCGGATGACCGGGTGGAGTAAGCAACCCTCCGTCGTCGCGGCAATGCTCAATCCAGCACTGATCGCCGCACTGCTGGCAAGTACTGCCGAGGGACACGCCAAGGAAACCAGCCAAGGCGTTCCTGTGGTGCTGTCGTTCGTCGCCGCCCCGCTTGTGCTGCACCGGGGCACTCGCGAAGCCCTCCCGGCATCCACAGCCACGCACCTGGCAACCTGGGTGTCACGAAACCCCGTGTTGCGCGCAGGGCTCCCACAGCGCGCGGTCAGTCTCGTGGAACCGGTCCGGGCTGGCCTTCGCTTCGGACTGGCCCATGACGTGCTCAGCCTCGACCGGGACCGCCTGTCCGCCGTCCCGCGCAAGCGGCCGCGCGGAGTGCGCCCTCCGCCTCAGCTCAACGAGATCCTGCGCAAGGCCAACCTCGTGGGCCGGTGGCTAGCGAAGACCGACAGTCCGGCAACTGTCCTTGCGCTGCTGGGCGTGGCACCCTGAACCGGTGCAGCTGCTCGCGATCATCCTCTACAACAACACCGGCGACCGGCGGATCCTGGAGTTTGAGCCAGGGGCGATGAACGTCGTCACCGGCGAGTCCAAGACCGGTAAGAGCGCCCTGCTGGACATCCTGGAGTACTGCCTCGGACGCGACAGTCTCCAGATGCCCATCGGGCCGATCACCCAGACCGTCGCCTGGTACGCGGCGCTGCTCGACCTGGGCGGCGGCCGGGCATTCGTCGCCCGCCCGGCTCCCCTACCCGGCAGGAGTTCGACGCAGCGTGCCATGCTGCGGTTCGGCACCGACCTGGAGGCGCTCGGGTTCGAGGAGCTGGAAGCCGACGTGGACTCCAACGCGGTCCGCGAGCAGCTTGGGCGCAGGATCGGTATCGAGGAGAACCTCCACGAACCTCCGCCCGGGTCCGCCCGCCAGAATGTCGAAGCTCATCTCGGCCATGCCACGTTGCTCTGCCTGCAACGGCAGAGCGAGATCGCCGACCCGAACTTCCTTTTCCACCGGCAGGGTGAGCAGGGCATGGCTCAGACCCTGAAGGACACGATCCCCTACTTCCTTGGCGCTGTTCCCCGCGACCAGGCACTGCGGCGCGCTCAACTCTCCGCAGCAAAACGCGACCTCAAAACTGCCGAGGCTGCCTACCGCAGAGCCCAGGAGACTGCCCAGCTTGCCGGAGCAACCCTGTCAGCGTTGTGGCAGGAAGCGTACGCACTCGGCATGGTGGCAACCCTCGAAGAGCCCGAGCGTGCCGCTGCCGTCGCCGAACTGCAGGCGTCAATCGCTCCCGTAGATTCCGGGCCAGCCCCCGCGACCGACGGGGAGATCGCCACACGCAGGGAGCAGTTGCTGCAGACACGCGACAGCCTGCGCAACCAACTGCGCGGTGTCGCAGCCGAGCGGGAGATCCTGCTACAGCAGGAATCGACCGAGGTCGGCTTCGAGGGCGCTGTGCGCACCCAGACCGCCAGGCTGGCCAGCCTGCACCTGCTGGGCCTAACCCCTGACAGCAGCAGCCCTCTCACAACCTGCGCGCTGTGCGGCAGCACCATGACCAATCCCGATCCATCGGTCGCCGATCTGGACCAGCACCTGCGCCGACTGAGCGATCAGATGAACGGAATTGAGGCGGCCCGCCCGGCTCGCCGCGCCGCGCTGACGGCTCTGGACGAACGGACCGACGACCTTCGCGGCCAGCTACGCAGCGTCGAGGCGGCCCTGCGCCAGCTCACCGCAGCGACTTCCGCCGCCGACCAACTGCCCCAAGACGCAGCGCGCAATTTCATGCGAGGGCGCATCCACGCCACCCTCGCGTCCCTGCCTGCGGCCTCGGACACGGAGCTCCAGCGGCTGAGGCAACTGCTGGAGTTCGCGCAGGGGCGAGTCAGCGCTTTGGAGGCCGAACTCGACCCTGCGGAGGAACGCGAGCAGGTTACCTCCCGGCTGGTGGCGGTCAGCCAGGACATGACTGCGTGGGCGAACCGGCTCCAGCTCGAGCACGGCGGGAGCAGCGTGCGCCTGGACCTGAGCCGCCTCACTGTCGTTGCTGACACCGAACAAGGGCCGGCACCGCTCTTTCGCATCGGAAGCGGCGAGAACTGGGTCGGCTACCACCTCGTCGCCCACCTTGCGCTGCACCGCTACTTCGTCCGCCAGCACAGGCCCGTTCCGCGGATCTTGATGCTCGACCAACCTACACAGGCCTGGTATCGCTCTGAGGTCGATCAACGCTCGGGTGAACCGCGCAGCGATAGCGACCGCGAGGCCGTGAGCCGACTGTTCCGCCTCATCTACGACGTGGTGCGCGAGCTCGCCCCTGACCTGCAGGTAATCATCTGTGACCACGCCAACCTTGCCGAGGACTGGTTCCAGGACTCCGTGGTCCACAACTGGCGCCACGGCGAGAAGCTCATCCCTCAGGAATGGATCGACCAAGCCGCCCAGGCCTCCGGGGAGTCGTCGTGACACTCATTGCTCGGGCAGGGCGCGGCTCTGCTGCCTGGGCCAGGTCTTGGGTGATGATCCACTGATCTGTACTGCGCGGAGGCGCCGCCCAACGGATGGGCGGCGCCTCCGCGCTGTTGGTCTTGAACTCGACATTTAATGCCGACGGCTACGGTGAGCCGAGAGGTCTGTTACCTGTGAAGATTGCTGGACTCGGCATCGCATTTCCTCGTAATCGAGGGTGAGCTGGCGAAGGGCCTCGGCGTAGATGGCGACGGTGCGGCGGAGCTGAGTGACCTCGCGCCGGAGGCCGGCGATGGTGTCCTCCGAGGTCTTCTTCTGCTCGGAGTCCGAGGCTGGCTCGCAGGGGGCGTTGCGCAGGGCGTCAGCCCGCTCCTTGAACGTGGCGATCAGATGGGGGTAGTTCCGGTAGAAGGTGGCGTGCTTGATGTCCAGGCGTTTCTCCACGGCCGTGATGGTCGGGTACCGACCGGCTTCCTGAGCCTCACGGAACACCAGGTCCATGGCGAGCTGGACTTCGTCGTCGGTGAGGGTCGGCCGGGTCACCGTACGGTCTCCTTGGTCATGCTGGTGGGGATGTTGTTGGCTGCGAGGAACTCGGTGAGTTCGGTGCGGCGCTGTTCCATGCGGTCGCGGACGTACGGCGCGAGGACGGAGCCGTTGGCGAGCGCGCGTTCGAGGCGCTGGAGCCAGGCGAGGAACGTCTGGGCGTTGTCGGCGGTGATGGCGACGTTGCGGCACTTGAGCGGTTGGCAGTCCGGCAAGGACGGGCCGTCGGCGCCGTCTCGTCGACGGCACAGGGCCTTGTCGGGGTTGTAGACGCAGGTGACGAACTGGCCGGGGTAGATGCGGGGGTCGTGCCGCTGCATGAACCGTGCCAGGCGCTTGCGGTCGGTGATGACTTTCCCAGCGAACTGGACCTCGTTTTCGAGTGCGGCGAGACGGGCTTCGGCCTCTTCGGCGGCGGGGCCGGTCAGTCGCTGCGGGGCGGGGTTGAGGATGATGTCGCCCAGCTGTTCGCCGCGGGCGATGGCCTGCTCGGCCTCTACCTCGTGCCGGAATCCGGAGGCCGAGGTGCCGGCGTATCCCTCGAACATTTGCACCGAGTGGTGGCGGTACTGGATGGCTCCGGCGATGGTGCCGCCGGGCTGCCGGGCGATCGTCCACGCCAGGGTACGGCGGAACTGCTTGGTGACCAGGCGCCAGTCCTTGCCATTGACCTGCGGGATGGCGTCGTCTCGTCCGTGCTCGGCGCAGTATTCGTTGATCCACTTCACGAGCCTGGCCATGCCCTCGATGGTGGCGTTGACGCCCATGACGGAGTTGGGGCTGGAGCCCATTTCGCCGCTGCGACTGGCAGGAGGATGGGCGAACAGCATGTCCTGGCTGGGCGGCTGCAGCCGCTCCAGAGCGCGGACGGCGGTGGCCACGGAGGCGCTGACGACCCAGGTGGCCTCGGTGCCGGCCGGGGTGTCCTCGCCCTTGAATGCCTGGCTGGTGACTTTGTACCGCACGGGGCGGCCGTCCTCGTCGCGCATGACGGACAGGCAGCCGCGCTTCATGTGCTTGATCTCTGCCTCGCGCATGCCGGACAGGTAGGCGATCACGATGTAGCAGGCGATCTGGAGGCGGTTGGTGAAGCGGGTGACGTCGTCGTAGCGGATACCGCGCAGCCAGGGCTGGCCGTCGAGTCGGCCGCGGATCTCGGTGGTCATGTAGGTGGAGTCGTCCAGGCCGAGTTCGTCGATCGCCTCGGTGATCATCGACCAGAACGGTTCGCGGTTGAGCGTGGTGGTGTCCACGTTCGCCTGGCGGCACAGGTGGATGACGTTGACCGGGGGCCGCTGGTGCTTGTACCCGCCGCGCGGCTTGCCTCGCGGCAGGGGGCGGCGGGTGGCCCTGTATTCCTGCAGGAGGGCGGTGACCCGCTCGTGCGGGGTGGTGCCGTCGACGATTCCCATGTAGCCGGTTTTCCGCTCTCGCAGGGCGAGCCAGTCGGCCTGGGCACGGATGACGTCGTCGGCGAACTCCTCGACCCAGCGCAGGGCCCACAGCAGGAGCGGGGCCAGGACCTGTTCGGGGATGCGGTCGGTGGTGTTCTCGGGTCCGGCTGCGGGGCGGCGGCGAGGGCCCTTGATCTCGGGCCAGGCGCTGACGGGGTCGATGCTGAGTGCGTCGGAGAGCAGCTTGCGGCGGAAGTACCACAGGTTGCAGACGGCCCGGCGCTTGCGGCCGACCGTGTTCGCTGTGTGACGCCGGGCCTCTACGCGCAGGCGGTAGGCGTCGATGTCGTCCGCGGTGATCTCGCGCAGGGCTCGGATGCCGCGCTCATTGGCCCAGTCGAGGAACTCCTTCAGGTCGGAGACCATGCTGCGGATTGTTCTGACACGCATCTCCTTTTCCCCTTCGGGGAGGTCGTTGCGCAGCATCGCGAAGCACAGTTCCTTGGCGGCCTGCCGGAACTGGGCGGGCAGGGTGAGGAAGTTGATGGTCAGCGCGTTTTGGTGTGCCTGGTGCTGGCATGGGGACAGGTCCCATTTGTCGTCGCCGAAACGTGAGGTGGCGGCGAGGTCGATGTGCGGCGCCAGGGGCCGGTTGGCCAGCACCAGGGCGTCGTCGGGGATGCCGCCGAGGGCGGCGGGTACGGCGGTGGTCATCAGCTTTCCTTCGGGCCGTCGAGGAGGTCCAGGACGAGTTCGGCGGGCTTGGACTTGGCGGCTTGGGCGCGCTCGGCGTCGGTGAACTGCGGCAGGATCAGGCGGGTGAGCGCGAGCCAGGTCCGGCCGTGCTCGGTGACCCACGCGTCCAGGGGCATCTGCTGGCGGGCGTGTTCCAGTTCCTCGACCAGCGCCAGCAGGGCGGGCAGGTGCTGGTGGGTGATCAGCGCGTTCGGGCAGCGCAGGCAGGTCAGGAACGACACGCCGCAGCGTCCTTCGTCGAACGGGCCGTGCTCGATGTCCAGGCAGGCGTTGGCGAGGGTGTCGCGCTTGCCGTCCAGGGCCTCGCTGAGGACTTGGGGGGTGATGCCGAGGGTGTCGGCGGTGCGGCTGCCGTCGCGCAAGGCCTGCTCGGTGGCCGTGTCCAGGATGCGGGGCTTGAACTGGCGGGCGGTGCTCTCGGCCTGTTCCAGGGCCGTGGTCATGATGTCCTCGGCCCAGGCCCGTACGACGGGATCGCCCTGCAGGTAGTGCTGGAAGGAGACGTCCAGGGTGTTCGTGCGGGAGGCGGAGGGCAGGTGGCCGCCCATGGCCTTGGTGGTGCGCACCTCGACCGTGGTCTTGATCCGGTTGATGGTGATCTTCAGCGGCTTGCCGTCGTCGCTGGTCAGGCCGTGGCGGGTGCCCCACTCGCTGAGGTTGAGCACGCGGGCCAGGCTGGAGGCGAAGGGGTCCACGTGGCCGAAGTTGACGTCCTTGGAGTCCCAGTCGTAGCCGCGGGCGCCGGAGAGCCCGGCCCAGATGCTCCAGATCCGCCTGCCGCCGGAGAAGCGCCGGCCGCGGTCGGTGAGCTGGTGCAGCAGGAGGTAGAAGCCGCCGGGGGTGTGCAGTTGGCGGCTGTCGCTGGTGCCGGTCTCCCAGTAGACGGTCTCCCGGGTGTCGCTCTTGCCCCGGCGGCGCTTGGTCAGGGTGATGGCCACGGCCCGGTCTTCCACCAGCCGGTGGGTGGGAGGCAGTTCCTTGAGCGTCTCGCCGTTGCGGCCGGTCAGGCACGCGCCGAGAACGAGGAGCGGGGTGATGTCGGGGTCGGTGAGGAACAGGCGCCGTGCCATGGTGAGGCGGCCCTTCATCACGTTCTGCCACAGCTGGTCGGTGGACCGGGCAAGCGGGACGCGGCCGGTGCGGTCCATCTCGTCCAGATGCATGCCCAGCACCTGGTCGTCCGCGCTGAGGCTGTCCGGGGCGGTGCGGTAGGTGGCCAGGAGTTTCTCGCCTGCGCGGATGCGGTCGCGGATGGCGACGGCGTCGCTGCGGGCGGCGGTCAGGATGGCCTTGAACTCGCGGTCGGAGTAGCCGGGGACGGGGGCGGTCTTGAGCTTGCTGACCAGGTTGCGGCGTCCCAGGTACTCGCGCAGGTCCTCCGACAGCACGTCGCGGGGCGTGATCGCCCGCAGGATGGCGTGGATGAGCACCATCTGGGTGCGCACGCCAGCCTCGGTGGTGGTCCTCAGCTTCTCGAACCGGAAGCGGTCCAGATGGCGGGGGGACAGTTCGCCGATGCTCTTGGGCGGGTTGGGCAGGGCGGCGATGAAGCCGAGGAACTGCCGCATGGCGGTGAAGTCGCCATCCGCGCTGGCCCGGGTGCGCAAGGTGCCGGTCGGGCCGGTGCGGTGGGCGAACGCGGAGGCGAAGTAGGGGTGGAAGGGCGGGTGGCGCAGCTTGGAGATGTCGTACTCGAAGGTGCGGCCGTCCTCGCCGGTGAAGTGCACCTTGAGCGTCCGGGCCGCCTCCTCGGGCGGTGCGGGTGCTTCGTAGGGGCCGTCGGGCATGACCGAGGTGCGTCCGGTGCCCGGACGCGCCGGCCGGGAGGCCTCTGCCGGGCCTTCGGGCTGGTAGGTGATCTGCTCCAGCCGGTGCCGCAGCTCGGTGGACAGCTGCTCGTAGGGCGAGATGTGCATCAGCAGCCGCCGCAGGCTGGTGAAATGGATCGGCTGGGCGCCGGGAGCGAGTTCGGCCCGCACCCGCTGGTGGAAGTCCTCCAGGTGCTCCACCGTCAGCTCGCCGAGCGAAGCCGGCGGCTGGGGGAGAGCTTCCAGCCCGGTCAGGAAGCGACGCAGGGCGTCGAACGGCCGTTGGGCGGTCCGGCGCGAGGTGCCCTGGGCGGCCTGAAGCATCGCCGTGAACGCGTCGACGAGCGTGGCGTGCCAGGCCGGGAACGGCAGCGTGGCGAAGTCGAAGTCGAACATGACGCCGTCGTGGTCGGTGAACTGCACCACCAGCGGATTGCCGGGAAGGGTCGCCTGAGCGGGGATCGTCGGTGTCTGGCGGGCCTTGGCGAGGTAGGCCCGCATGTCGATGGACAGCATGGTGGCGGGCTCGACGTACCGCAGCAGCCGCCCGATCTGCCACATCTGCGCGCGCGCTGCCTTCTGCGTGCTGTGGCCCAGCTCGTGCAGGTAGTAGCCGTCCAGGTGCCCCGGCGTCAGGTCGGCCAGAGTGCGAGGGATCTGCTCCAGGGACTCCAGATACGACAGGAAGCGGCCGATGGGCCAGAACGCGGCATCGGCGCTCTTGAACGTCCGGATCGCGCCGAGGTTGAGCACGTCGGTGAACGCACGGGCCAGTACGTCGTGCCAGTGCGGCATCGGCAGCGCGGCGAGGTCGTAGGGGCGGATCACCCCGGACCGCTCTTCCGCGAAGGACACGACCGCACCGTCGGCCACGGCGACGCGGCGGCTGAGCGAGTTGTCGGAGGCCTCGGCGGTGGCCATGGTGTCGGTCATCGGGAGAAAACCTCCAGGTCGTGGTCGGCCCCGGGCTCCGACTCGGCGGAGTCGACGCCGGTGGGCTCCCAGTCGTTCGGAATCAGGGCGAGGCGGGTCTCCAGCTCCAGCTCCTGCAGCGCATGCAGGTACCGGAGCGTGGTGGTGACGCTGCGGTGTCCGAGCCGAAGGCGCACCCAGTTGAGCGGATCGCCGAAGATCATCTGGTGGGTGCGCCGCTGAGCGGGGTTCATCTCCGCGAGGTCCTGGATGTGGCCCCGCCACAGCTGTTCGAGGGTGATGACGGCGTAGGAGTGGCGCAGGGCATGCGGATGGGCCCTCACCGCCAGGCGGAGCCGCCGGGTGCGCTTGTTGGCCGTCTTGAACACTTCCTGCCAGCACGAGCCCTTGCTGGGCAGGCCGTTCTCGTTGATCCACAGTGCGGCGGGCTCCAGCCCGTCCGGGGTGTCGATCAGCAGCCGTCGCCGCTCGGCATGCCCGAGCTGGTCCACGGTCAGCCGCTCACCGTCGACCATGACGAACGGCTTGGCGCGGTCGGTGATGATGAGCGGGTCCCGGATGCGGTCGTACACGCCGGCGTCGCGGGCGTCCTCGATCGCTCGGCCCGCTCCATCTCGACGTAGTCCCACACCGCCTTCAGCGAGGAGGCGGGCAGGTACACCCACCTCGCGGAGCCCCATTTCGCGATCCGCCACGGCAGCCAGGTCCGCACGTTCTGCTGGCCCGGCACCGGGTGGGGCAGCTCGAAGACGGACAGCGAGGTCTGCTCGCACAACCGCAGACCGGTGCGGATCATCAGATCGCAATAGGTGCCGTTGCGGGCGGCGAACCGGCCGCGGAACGAGCGGTCGGCCAGCCCCTCGCAGGTCAGGCCGCGCAGGCCCACGTCCCGCCACGTGCGGTACATGCGAGGGGTGAGCCAGACGACCTCCTTGCGCGGCCCGGTGTGGGAGGCCTCCGCCGGGGTCTGGCCCCCGCCGCGGCGGCCATGGGCGTGGCGGGCGCGGCTCTCGCGCTGCACGATCGGATTCTCCGCCGCGTACTTCCGGCGCGGGTTGACGGCCCACTTGTAGAAGGAGTTGACCGAGGCCACCTCCCGGTCCCAGGTGGTCCAGTCGACGTGCGGGCCGCGCGGGTCCGCCGTACGCCACTGCTTGTACGCGGCGCGGTCCTGGGGCGTGGCGTGACGCCAGTCCGTGCGGTTCCGGCTGCGCCAAAGGAAGTTCAGCCACAGCTTCAGGTCGGAGGCGTGGGCGCGCTGGGTGTCCTCCGGGGAGCCGGCCAGCTCCGTGGTGAAGTACTCGTTCAGCTGGGTGTCGTAGCGGCCGTCCGGGCTGATCAGGTAGGGGGTGCCGTCGAGGATCTTGTGGTCGTCCAGCCACTCGTCGAGATCCCACAGGGTGTCGATCAGCGGGTCCGCTGTTTGCGGCCGGGGCAGGTCGCGGCGGGTGTAGAACACCCGCCAGAGAAGTTCGGTCATGGTTCCAGTCGTCGTGTTGCTGTGGAGAAGGAGCCGGGCAGCCCGCCCGGGGGAATGGCCGGATCAGCCCCGGGCGAGGGCCTTGGCGGTGGCCCGCAGCCGGGGCATCTGCACGGTGAGGGGCTGGCCGTCGTCGGCGGTCAGGTGGTGCCGGTGGGCCCAGGTGTGCAGCAGCGGCGAGACGGAGTTGCGCGAAAGCGGGGCGTGGCCGCTGAGGTTGGCGCTGCGGCCGGTCCACAGGTTCCACAGCTGCGGTGTGCCGGAGAATCGGCGGCTGCGCGCGGTGAGCCGGTGCAGCAGGAGGTAGAAGTCGCCCGCGCTGGCCAGCGGGTCGTGGCCCTCGCCCCGGACCTCCCACGTGCACTGCACGGGGCCCACCTTGCGGTCGTCGAAGCGGACGTCGACGTGGCCGTTGGCCACCACGTGCTGGGCAGGCAGGTCGACCGCCTCGGTGACCCGCAGTCGGCCCAGGGCCAGGGACAGCACGAACAGCGGGGCCGCGTCGGCCAGGGTGAGGAAGAGCAGCCGCGCCGTGTCCTGCTTGCGCCGGCCTTCGACGTGGGGGATACGGCCGGTGCGGTCCATCACCTCCAGCAGGCGGGCCGTGGCCAGCTCCTCCTCGCCGAGCGTGTCCGGGGCGGCGCGGAACGCGGCCAGGAGCTGCGCAGACGCGGTGAGGCGGGCGGTGATCCGGGCCGCGTCGGTGCGGGCCGTCTGGAGCAGCGCGGTGTACTCGCGCTGGGAGTAGAGCGGCACCGGGGTCCGGGGCGGCATCGGCCCGGTGATCTTCCGGGGGGCCTTGACCAGGTCCCACACCTTGGGGTGCAGGGACCCGTACGGGGCGTCCTGCAGCAGGCGGCACAGCTGGGCGAGTTCACGCCCGATGCCCGCCGCCGTGCGGGTGGCCCCCTCGAGTTCGCGGTAGGTGTACAGGTGGTCGGGCTCCACATCGGCCAGGCACGCAAGCGGCTTGTCCTGCATGCTCAGGAAGGACAGGAAGCGGCGGATGGTCCCGAAGTAGGTGTCCGCGCTGGCGAGGGTGAGCATCCCGCTGGCCGGGGCCAGGCGGGCCTCCAGGGCGGCGGCCAGCGGTGCGTGCAGCGGCGGGCAGGGCAGCTGGGCGAAGTCGTAGGTGCGTTCACGGCCGACCGCCGGGCGGAAGCGGACGACGGGGCCGGGGGTGTTCTCAGGCATGGGAGGCCTTTCAGCAGGGCGGCGGAGTGCCGCAGATCGGGTAGGTGACAGGCCCGGTCAAGGTCGCCGGGCGGGATGGGCGGCGCCGGTCAGCGGGCGGTGGGTCACAGGCCCGGTGCCGTCTCGGCGGGGACGGTGACCGACAGTTAGGCGCGGGTGCCGTTGCCGTCGCGCATGGGCCGGTAGCTGGCCGGGCCGCAGGCGGCGGCCTGCTGGAGGGCGGCGACCAGCGTGCGGACGGCGCGGTCGGCGCCCATCAGCCGGACATTGACGGGCTGGGCGCCGCCGGCGGTGACGGAGACGGCCGGGGTGCGGGAGGTCACGGTGCTCTCCTTAAAGATCAGTGGTCAGGGATGAGGTCCAGGACGGCCTGGTGGTCGGCCGTGCTCAGGCCGATGCGGTGGCCGCCGGCGGGGGTGGACTGGTAGAGGCGGTGCTGGCCGTCGGCCCAGTCGCGCAGCAGCTGATGAGCGGTGTCCACGTCGGTGTCGAGCGCGTCGGCGATCTGCTGCCAGCTGGCGCCGCGGCGGCGGGCGTCGTGGACGAGCGAGCCGCGGTAGTGGCCCAGCTCGGTGCGGATGGCCTCGCCCAGGGCGAGGCAGGCCAGCGCGTCGGTGGCGCCGTGCCGGGCGGGATCACTGCGGCTGAGCATCAGCGCCAGCAAATGGTCGCCGCGGCGGTTTTCCATCCACGCGATCGGCGTCGTAATCGGCACGTCGCCGGGGCGGGTGATCGGCTGCAGCGCCTTCCACCGCTCGTACGCGGTGTGGGTGTCGGGGTTGGTCACGGTCTCCTCGCAACAAGCGGTAGGGGATCGGCCGGGTGGTCACGGCGCGCCCGGACAGGCGGGTCCGGGAGCGGCGAAACCGGCCGGAAGCGGGGGTGGGCAGGATTGGCCTGCGGAACCTGTCGCCGCAGGTCATAACCTGTACGGCGGCCTGCCGCCGGCCTGCCGGACCGGCAATGCGGCGGCAGGCCGCGGGCAGGTCACGAAAACGCCGTGAGCGCGGCCCTGACGTCGGCCAGGAGGTAGCCGGTGGGCTCGCCGGACAGGTGCCGCAGCCGGGTGGAGGCCAGTTCCACCCCGGCGTCGGTGAGCGCCTTGCGCAGGTGGCGGCCGATCATGGCGAGCCGGTCGGCGCGGTTGTCCCACCGGCCCCACCGGTCGGCGTCGGCGGCGCGCAGGTGCTCGGCGAGCTGGGCGACGGTCAGGGCGTCGGGATCGTGCTCGGCGCGGAAAGCTTCGCGCACGGTGAGCAGGATGGCCGGCGCGGGCGGCGGCGTGGTGTCGGCGCGGCAGCGGGCGAGCAGATCCTGGTAGGTCTGCCACAGCCCGGCCTCGGTGAGGGTGTGGGTCAGGTCGGGCAGTCCGGCGGCGGCGCGTTCGGCGCCGAGCCGGGCGGCCTGGGCGTCGCTGACCTCGCGGACCTTGTAGCGGATGGGCCGGTTGGGCAAGCCGGGCAGGCCCTGGGCGTAGATCTGGCCGGCGTCGTTGACCTCGGTGTGGGTGGCGGCCTGCAACAGGTCCGCGCGGTAGCCCTCGGCGATGGCGCCGCCGCCGAGGAGTTCGGTGACGTCCACGCGGCGGCAGGCGCCCAGAAGGCGGGTGGACAGCTTGGGGCCGATGGCCTGGCCGAGGTGCTCACGGGTGCCGAACTGGCTGTCGGCCTCGAACCACAGGGCTTCCTTGCGGCCGAGCAGCATCGCGCGCACCAGCTTCGCCTTGGCCTCGTCGCTCAGCTGCGGCCACTCGTCGACGTACACCACGACGGCCGGGTGCTCTTCGCTGACCCGCCACTTGTTGCCCCAGCCGTAGCGGGCGCGCTGGCGGGCGCGGGCCGCACACCACTGAAGCAGGAAGTCCAGCACAGCCTGGATCAGCTCGTCGTCCATGCACGCCGACAGCGTGATCGCCTCGCCCAGGGCGCCGACGCCGGTGCCGACCGGGTCGATGTTGAACACCACGGCGTCACGGCAGGCAGTGGCGGCTTCGGCGAGCGCGAGCATGACGCCGGACTTGCCGCCGCCGGAATCGGCGACCATCAGCATCATCAGCCCGGCCAAGGAGAACACCAGCGGGGTGCCGTCCATGGCCACGCCGAAGTCGGCCGCGTCCAAAATGGACATCGACAGCGGCGGCCGGTACGGCAGCGGGCCGACGACCTCCGGCGAGAAGGGATCGCGCAGCAGGGCGCGGACGAACGCGCTGTCCCCGGCCTCGGGGTCGCCCTCGACGAGCAGCCCGTTGCGGCGCAGCCTCAGGCGGGTGATCAGGCCCTTGTAGACGTCGTCCTTGTTCAGCTCGTCCGGGCTGCCGGTGGAGAACCGCACGTAGAACGACCAGCCCCACGGCTCCTCGACCGCTTTGGCTACCTCGGCGAGGTCCCGGCCCTCGGCCCGGATCGCGGTGGCGAGCACGGCGGCGGCCTGCTCGCCCGTGCGGGCCTCGGCGAGCGAGCCGGGCTCCTGCTCCTCCTCTCCCTGGGCGGCCGACGGTTCGGCGGGCTCGGCCTGGTTGGCCTCAGGCTGCGGTGCGGTGCGGGGTTCGTCGAGCTGGTAGTCGGCGGGCGCGTCGAGTTCGGGGATGAGCAGCTCGGCGGGGATGGGCCGAGTGGTGAGCGGGATCGGGTGGCGGGTGAGCCACCAGCCGCCGCCGAGCAGGGCCGGGCCGGTGATCAGCGCGGACAGGGGGGCGGTGGCGGTGACGGTGGCCAGGGCGCCCAGGGCGGGCACCACCACGCAGGTGAAGCGGACGGCGCCGCGACTCCCGCGCCACCGGGTGATCTGCTCGGCGGTGGGCTGGGTCGGCGTGAACGGCAGGGCGTTCAGGACGGCCAGCCCGTTGCGGCGGCGATCGGCCTCGGCCCCCAGATCGCGCAAACGGTGTTTCTCCGGGCCGCTTAGGCCGTCGTCGGCCGCCTTGTCCACCAGTTTGGACATCTGCTTGAGCGTGGTGTCCCGGGCGGTGCGGGCGTCGTCGCGGCGCTCGGTGTAGTGGTCGAGCTGCTTCTTGACGATGCGGCGGCGGATCTCGTCGCCGGTCATGTAGCGCAGCGCGGCCCAATGCACGGTCAGGGCCCAGGCGTTGCGCAGGCCGGGCAGGGTGCGGCCGGTGATGAAGCGGGCGGCGGTGGCCGCCGCGTGGGCGATGCGCCGGGCCGTCTGTCGGCGCGCTGCGGCCGGTGCCGGGCCGGTGCCCGGCTGCGGCTCCGCGTCATCGTCGACGAACTCGCCTTCATACACGATGACTTCGGGCAGGAGGGGGCCGTGGTCGTGGCTGGTCATGGCTGGGGTGCTCCAGAAATGCGCGGGGCAGGAAGAAAAACGAGGAAAAGGGGCGCGGGTTCCGGCGGCGGAGGCGCCGCGAGAGAGCGGCGGGTTCAGCCGCCGAAGACGTACAGGCCGATGTTGTTGCCGGTCAGGGTGGTGGCGCTGACGATCCAGCCCATGAAGCCCAGGCTGGTGCCGTAGCAGATGGCCACGAGGGTGCCGCCGACCATTTCCTTCCAGTCCTTGGGCTTGCCGCGGGCCGCGATGAGCTTGATGACGTACCAGGTGATGCCGGTCAGGCCGATGGCCGCGCCGCCGGCAGAGACCGGGGTGACGGCGGTGCGGGGTGGGTTGGCGGCGGCCGCGGCCCCGGCGGTCTTGTCCACGGCTTCCTGCCCGGCGACGTTCATGCCGTGGCGCAGGGCGCCTGCGATCTCGCCGAGGAATCCGCCGGAGTTGACGGTGATCAGCAGCATGAAGAAGCCCACCAGGATCAGCGTCTTCTTGTTGCGCAGCAGCTTGTACTTGAACCCGGCGATGATCGCGACGGTGGCGATGGCGCCGAAGACCAGGGCGCCGAAACCGGCGTTGGCGGGGGAGTTGTCGAACACGGTCAGGCTCCAGTCAGGAAGTGGTTGGCAGCGCGCCAGGAGACGATCAGGACGCCGATGCCGGCGGCCCACAGCACGGGGCGGGTGATGATCCAGCCGCGGGGCGAGCGCACCAGGCGCACCAGGCCCCGGCCGGTGCAGGCCAGCGCCTTCCAGGCCAGGTCGCACACGAGGCCGATCACGCCCGGGGCGAGGCGGCCGAGGAGGACAGCGCCGGTGCCGGCGAGCACGGCACCGAGCGGGGCGAAGACGGGGGCGGTGATCCCGCCGCGGCTGATGCTGTCGGCGACCCAGCCGGCGGCGGTGGTGTCGCCGACCGGCATGAACGTGGCCACCGCGATGGACAGCAGGTTGCGGACGGGCTGCAGCCGTCCCCAGTCCACGTCGTTGCCGTCGTCGCCGGCGAGGGCGCGATCGGCGACGGCCGCCGCGACCTCAGCCAGGCTGACCGCCTCGCCGAGGGCCACCGCCACGTCATGGCTGACGGCCTCGGCCAGGTCCGGGGCCATGGCGGGCGGGGCCGGGGGCGGCTGGTCGCCGGTGACCGCGCAGCGCACCGCGCTGTCGGAACGCAGCGGGCAGTTGGCGGCCACCGGGCAGACGGAGCAGCAGCCCGCGGGGGTCGGCTCGGCCGCCTGACCGCCAGCCCACCAGTCGTTGGCGCTGGTGCCGTTGTTCAGCGAGGCCATCGCACGGCCTCCCCGAGCAGGACCAGCAGCCGCTCGCGCACCTTGATCTCGTCCTCGTCCGGCTCGGCAGCGGGTACCGGCTCGGGCCGCCCGTCCTCGGGCAGCGGCAGCACGTCGGGCAGCGCGCGGGACCGGCGGCGGGGCAAGATCAGCCGGACGCCGGAGCGGGGACGACGGCGGAAGAACATCAGGCTTTCCCTTCTTCCGTGGCGGGGCGGGCGGGGACGGTGGCCGGCTGGGCCGGGAGGTTCTTCTTCACCGCGCGGATCTGGTTGCGGACCCACTCGGGGTCCGCGTTGAACTCGCGGCCGAGTTCGGTGGGCGAGGGCGTCATGTCGTCGGCGAGCAAAGCGGTGATCCGTGTCCGCACCGCATCGCGCAGCTCATCGCGCCCGGTACCGCGCGCCGCACGGCTACCCGCATTCCGGGAGGCCCGGCGCTCGGTACGGCGCCTGCGGCTACCGGCTGCCGCACCGGGCTTGCCGGAGGGAGCGCCACCGGTGGCGGAACCGGTCTTACCGCTGGCGGACCCGGCGTCGGCCCCGCTGCCGTTACCGCTCGCGCTGCCGGTAGCCGGTGCAGAGTTACCGCTACCGGTAGCCGGATCTTCACCGCCCGGGTTACCGGTGGCGGTAGCCGGGCCCTCACCGGTAGCGGTAGCCGGGCCTTCACCGGTTGGGTTACCGGTGCCGACTGCCGGGTGTTCGCCGCTCGGGTTACCGGTGCCGGTACCGGGCGGCAGGGCGGGCGGTACGGCGGCCGTGGCGGCCGGTGCCGGGGGTGCGGCCGGTGCGGTAGAGGTGGCGGGCTGGTCGCGCAGCGCGTGAACCCGCCACAGCACGAACGGGCCTATGGAGACGACGAGGGCGACCAGCCACCAGGTGGGCTTGACGTTGTCACCGGTGCCGGTGACGCCGAACAGCCCGGCCTCGGCGAGGTGGACCAGCACGTTCGCGATCACCATCAGGCTGATGGCGGTGAAGGCGTCGCGGTGGCGCCGGAAGGCGGCGACCACGTACACGTCGATCGCGATCGGCAGCAGGGGCGCCACCCAAACCGGGAAGCCGACCAGCATGGCCAGCTGCCACTCGCCCGACGCGGTCAGCCCGATTGCGGCGAACAGCGCGAAGGTCGGCAGCTTCTTTGTCAGCTTCTCGCCGCGCTCTTGGCGCTGCTCGGCCTCGGTGCGGGCCTGCTCCAGCAGCGCATCCGCCTCTTCCTTCTCCCGGCGGGCCTGGGCCAGGGCGGTGTCCGCCTTCCGGCCGCTGTCCTCGGCCTGCTTCTGGGCTTCGGTCACCAGGGCCTCGGCCCGGCGCTGAGCCTCCTGCAGGATCCGGGCGGCCTCCGCCTCGGTGGCCTGCCGGAAGGATTCGGCAGTCTCCTCGCGACGGCGGGCCCGGGCGTCGGCCTGCTCCTCGATGCGACGCAGTTCGTCCTGGCCGGCCTCCCGCAGGTGTGCGGCCGTGGCGCGGGCCTCCGCGAGGATCTCCTCGGCTGCCTCGCGGGCCTGGGCCAGGACCGTCTGTGCGGCGGCGATCTGCTTCTCGGCCGCCTGGTGGGACTGCTGGGCATGCAGGTCGGCGACGAGTTTGCGCTCCTCGGCGCCCTCGGCGTCGGCCTCGGCCTGGGCGGCGGCGGTGGCCGCCTCCCGCCGCAGGGTCTGGGCCTCGCGGCGGACCCCGGCCAGCAGATCGGCCGCCTCGGTGTGGGCCGCCTCCAGGATGTCGGCGGCCGTCGGCTCCGGGGCCGGGGTGTCGATGATGTGGGCGCGGTGGGCGCCCGGGATGTTCGGTACGCGGTGGTGCTCGATCACCGGGGATCTTCTTCCTGCTGTGTCCAGGTGGCGGCGAGACGGTCGGCGGCCAGGGCCGCATCCGTCCTGCTCAGGGCCTGATTCATGCGGGCGGTGGTCTGCTCGGCGTCGGTGGCGGCTTGCCGGGCCTGCTCGGCCCGGCCGATGGCCGCCTGCCAGGAGCGCACGCGGGTCACGAGATCCACCCCCGCCGCCCGCCGCGGCCTTCCTGCCGCTCACGCTCCTTGTCGGCCCATTTCCAGCCGTCGCGGTCGGCCTTGGTCGCGCTGCGGCGGTGCCGCTCACGGCGTTGCACAGACCGCTGGGCTTCCTTGCGCTGCTTGCGCTGGCTGGCCGACTCCTTGCCCGCATAGGTCGTGGCGGCCATCTGCCGGTCGTTGCCGATGAGCCCGAAGAACGCCATCACGCACCCCCGCTCGTCATGGCGGTGATGTGGATGGTGGAGCTGCCGCAGATGCCACGGGCCTCCAGGTAGTCGCCGCTGGGCCGCAGCCCGGGGGCGTGGATGGCCTGGGCGAGGGTGTCGATCAGCCGTGCGGGCAGGGGGCGGCCCACGTGGACGGCCACGTCGGCGTCCAGCGGGGCCGCGTCGCTGAACAGGTCGAGCAGGTGCGCGACCAGGTCGGTGTCGTCCAGAACAGCGCCGGTGGACGGCGCGGGCGGGACGGCGGCCGGGATGGTGGCGGCCAGCAGACGGGCCAGGCCCGCCCGCAGCTGCAGGATCGCCATCACCAGCGCGTCGGAGTCCATCTCCTTCAGCGGCAGCGCGATGGCCTCCGCCAGCAGATCGCGGGCGCTTTCCCCGGCCTCGACCCGGCGCGCGGCCGGGGACGCAGCGGCCAGGCCGTTCCACGCCATCCGCATGTACTCGGCCAGCTCCGGAAACACCGGCTCCGGCAACAGGCGGGTGCGCTGCGGCAGTTCGCGGTTGTGCGCGCTCATGCCGCACCCCCGCCCCGCAGCTGCTGGCGGGCCCGGTACATCTGCCGCCGCTCCTCCTGACGCACCCCGCCGAAGACCCCGTTGATGCGTGTGAGCTCCGACTGGGCCAGGTCCCGCTCCAGGCACACCGCCCGGACAGCGGCCGGGCACACCGCGCACACGGCCAGCGCCGCCCGCTCGCCCTTGTTGGGCTGCTGGTCCAGCTCCGAGGGGCGAGCGAAGAAGATCTGTGTGTCCAGGCCCATGCAGGCGGCCTGCGGCCGGCCCTCGGCGTCCACCGGGGAGGCCCCGAACGGCAGTCGTAGTAACGAACCGGGCGAACGCCGTGTCGTGGCAACCGGCGCACTCGTAGGCTTGGGCATGCGGAAGTCACTCCTTGAAACAGGTGGGCTTTCCGCGCAAGGACCCCTGAGATCGGTGGAAGGAGATCGGGGGTCCTTCGCGCGTTTTCGGGCAAGGCAGTGCTGTACGGACGCAGGGCGAAACAGCCCCAACATCCCACCAACTTCACTAGCGAAGTTGGTGAGATCGACCGTAGACAGAGATCCGCAACCTCGTCAAGACTTCACTAGTGAACTGCTTGTGACTTGCCTAGTGAAGGTGCTCTACTCTGAGCCCATGACGGCAAAGGACCCGAGGCCGCGCGGAGCGCAGCGGATCGCCGACGATCTCAGAGCGGAGATCGAATCCGGCGCCATCGAGCCGGGAGAAAAGCTCCCGACCACGCGCGAGCTTGTGGCGAAGTATGAGGTGACGGGAGAGACCGTGCGCCAGGCGATCATCCGGCTGAAAAACGCCGGACTGGTCACCAGCAGGCAGGGCGGCGGCGTCTACGCCCGCGACCGCCCGCCGCTGAAGCGGCTCGGGATCCAGCGCTACGACAAGGCGAAATGGCGCGACAGCGACGAGGTGGCGTTCATCGCCGATCGCGTCGCCTCGGGCCGCGAGTACAACCGCACCGACCAGACCCAGACGGTCCGGCGGGTGCCGGCCACCCGCGAGATCGCTGCCGCCCTGGGCATCCCGGAGGGCTCGGAGGTCTTTGAGCGCGCCCGCCTGGTCAAGGAGAAAGGCCAACCCACCCACACGCTGACCAGCTACTACCGGCCCAGCCACGTGGAGGGCACCCGGCTGGTCGACCCCACCCCCGGCCCGGCCGGGGCCGGCGGGGGCTTCCGCGTGTTCTACGAGCTCGGCCTGGAACCCGACCACATGACCGAGGAACTGCGGGCCCGCATGCCCACCCCCGCCGAGATAGAGCAGCTGGAACTGCCGCCCGGCGAGCCGGTCGTGGTCCTCAAACGCACCACCTACACCGCCGACGAGACCGTGATCGAGTACGCCCTCGGCGTCCATGCCGCCAGCCGTTTCAGCTGGAGCTACAGCTTTCAGCTGCCCGACTCCGCCTGTGACCAGGCCGAAAGGCAGGAACCATGACCAGTGAAGGAAAGCCCCGCGCGCTCGATGTAGCCGAGCTGACCGCTCCGGGCGACGTGCCGTCCGCCGACGTGGTCGAGATGGCCCACCGCCGCCGGCGGCATCAGGACCGTCTCGCGGGCACCGTCCGCGGCCTGCCGCCCGAGGAGACCGTCACCCCGGACGGCTCCGACGCGATTGCGGCCCTGGTCCTGGGCACCGCGATCACCGTGCAGATCAGCGACGAGCAGCCGCCCCTGATGCGCCGGGCCCTGCAGCACGGCCGCACCTGGAGCGAGATCGCCATGGCCGCCGGGCTCACCGTCGAGCAGGCCCGCGCCGCCTACACCGACTGGGCCGGCGGACTCGCCGAGCCCGACCGCGCCGAAGCCCTCCGCCTGGCCGAGTGACAGCCGCCCGCACACGCCGGTGCCCCGCGAAGTCGATGGTTGCTTCGCGGGGCACCGGCGTATCTGGGCAGGTCAGCGAGGAAGAAGACGACTGTCGAAGCCGGCATCCGCGAGCCGCTTGAAGGCCGCGGCCACATCCTCCGGGACCTCCTGGGGAATCGTGAAGCCCCGCTCGGGATACACCATCACCCGCTGCAGCGCGCCCACCAGCATGTCGATGACCAGCTTCGCGTCCCCGATCCCCTCGGCATACGCGGCCAGCCCCACCGGCTCCGAGGCGCACACCACATCCACCTCGGGCCACACCTTCTTGAACGTCGCGTACGAGCGACGCTCCTCGTACGGCTTGCACACCACCAGCACCGACTCCGGCACGATCCCGGCCACGGCCAGCACCTGGCGGGAGAAGACGGCATTCTGCCCGGTGTTCGCCGCCTTCGGCTCCACCAGCACCGCGTCCGCCGGGACACCGAGCTCGAGCGCGTGCTCGCGGTAGTGCACCGCCTCACCCCGCGGGAAGCGAGCCTTCGTCGTCGGGCTGTTGCCGCCGGTGAACACGATCACAGGGAACAGGCCCTGCCGGTACAGGTGCACGGTATGCGAGGCGACGCCCAGATCGTGGCTGCCCAACCCAATTCCCGCCGAGCACGGCCGCAATTCATGGTGCATCTGGTGGTAGTCCCAGATCAGCTCCGCATCCCGCCACTCCTCGGCGGAGATCACACGCTGCCATCCTGCGGCGTCTGCCACGGTCGCCACTCCCTGATCGATCCCATTTCCGGCGCACGGTGCATCCTGCCGCCGCATCGTGATCGTCGGGGGCCGGAACCCCCTCGGTGGGTAGATTAGTGAACGCTCTTGAGGGGAGGGTATGCCGGGCGCCGCATCCGCCGCCTGCCCGTTAACTTCGCCGATCCGCATGTATGGGCAGGTCAGCGGCGGCAGACTGGGAACTGCCCACCGTGATCGGGAGGAATCAACCGGTGCCGTACGACCCCAGCCCTCTGTCACGGGACGCCGCGAAGACTCTGCGCGAGATCGCCCAGGACCTCGAAAGCGGCAAGGCCGAGTACGACAGCCCGCGCAGCGCGGCCCGCGTTCTCCGCGACCTCCACGAACTCGCCGAGCATCTGCCCCAGGTCCTGCTGCAGACTTCCGCCGCGGTGGACCGGATGGCCCGGGACCGGGATGACGCCACCATTCTGGCCCGCGTCGTCGGGGAGGCCGCCACCACCGCCACGAACCTGACCGACCAGCTCCGCCGTGCGCACGAGGCGGCCCAGGACGTCCGCGGTCGCTGAAAGCCAGCAGGGGATACCCGTACTGCGTCGGCCTCGGCGCGAGTGGGACTCAGCCCGTGCGGTTGTGGCGTGGGCAGCTCACGGGTGATGGCGGGGTGGGGCTGTTGGTGGTTGGCCCCAGGGCCAGCGACCATGCTTTGCGGATGGCGTCGATCCTGAGATCATCAGCAAGCGGATCGCCGACGGGACCTGTCCGCCCGGCAGCCGGGTGCCGGGCATCGTCGAGCTGTCCGCTGAGGTCGGCATCGCTGCGTCGACGGCCCAGAAGGCTCTGGCGCACCTGCGGGGGACCGGCGAGGTGCGCACAGAGCTGGGCCTCGGTACGTTCGTTGCCGACTCGAAGTAGGCCGGCTAACTGTTGCGGGTCAGGACGTTGGTGACGGCGCATAGTGGTGGGCAAGGTTGATGGCGAGGTTGCTGAGGTGAGCCCTGGCTTCGGTGGGGCCGTGCACAGTGATGGCGCTTCCGAACGGCAGTAGCGCTCGCACGTCCTCCAGATGCAGGAAGCGGATCGTAACCTTGTGGCCGGTGGCGGATTCTTCATGGTCGTCCTGGACGAGTCGTTGGCCAAAGATCCGTTGCGCTCGCTCGATTTGGGTCTGGTCGATGGTGGCGCTGACCTCTATCGCATGGTTGTGTTCCCACTGATCAACGAGCGCTGCAGCGACGGTGGCCAGGGTCTGGTTCTCGCGGATCCGTCGTGGCTGGTCGACTGCTGTCCAGGCCGTGATCCGTTCGAGTCGGTACATCCGTGGCACTCGGGCACAGTCGGCGACGAGGTACCAGGTGCCGGCCTTGGCGAGCAGCCCGTAGGGGTCCACGACCAGGATGCGTGAGCATGACTCGTGGGGACTGTCGTACTCGATCCGTAGCCGACGACCGCGCCGCACTGGGCCGATCAGTGAAGCCGGAGTCGTGTCGGAATCTCGTGCCTGGAGCCAGGGACGGCTGTCCACGTGCACTACGTCGGTGAGGGGCAGGAGCTCACGAGCTCGACGTGGCTGTGTAGCGCCGATCTTGGAAAGCGCGCGATGGCTTTCGATGGATGCGTTGAGCTCCGCACGTTGCTTCTGATCCAGCCCGGTGAGCGACAGATGATCACGCTCGTCCGGTGTGAGTCGCGTGAGGTCGAGCCCGGACCCGGGCAGCATGGTCACACCTCCGAGGCGGCCCCGTTGCGCGGTCACCGGCAGACCGGCGTCGCGGAGCCAGTTCAGATCCCGGGTGATGGTTCGAAGGGACACCCCGAGCGCCGAGGCAAGTTCCTGTGTGGTTACGGCATCCCCCGATGCGAGGAGCAGCATCAGGGAGAAGAAGCGGTCTGGGGTCACACACCAATTTTTTCAGGAATTGCGACAGGGGGCGGCGCATATCCCGGTGAGGCTGGTGGATGCGTACCTACGACCTGTGAGAAGGAACAACCATGACCACATCCGTCGTGTCCATCGTCTATGTGAACGACGCTCCCGCCGCAGCGCGCTTCTACGGCGACCTCCTCGGCATGAGCCCTTCGTTCGAGACGCCGGGATACATCACCTTCGACCTCGGGCCAGGCGCTGACCTCGCTCTGTGGTCTGGCCAGTTCGAGGATCTGTCAGCGGACGTCCCGCGCACCAGTGAGGTTTGTCTGGCCAGCAACGATGGGCCCGACGAGATCAATGCGATCTTCAAGCAGTGGCAGTCCAAGGGCGTCACGATCCTGCAGGAGCCACATGATGCGGGGTTCGGGCTGACCTTCCTCGCAGCCGATCCTGACGGGAACCGTATCCGTGTCGCACCGCGGGGCTGAAAGGCCACAATGCGGCAGGCGCGACACCTGTCGTGCGCGCCTGCCGTTGTCTGACTTCGAGAGGACGACGAGTGCTCCACGCGAATGCGCCCCTGAGCGTCGAGGGCCGCAGGCGGCTCGTGAAGCGGTGCCAGACACGCCCCATCGCCCACGTCGCCGATGAGATGGGCATCTCCCGCGCATGCGCCAGCAAGTGGGTAAATCGCTGGCGGCTACACGGTGATGCGGGGTTGCAAGACCGGCCGTCGAGCCCGCACCGGAGTCCGAACGCGACTCCATCATGGGTCATCGAGCAGATCGAGTCCTGGCGCCGCGAGCACAAGTGGTCCGCGCAACGGATCACCGACGAACTTGTGAGTATCGGGTTTGTGATCAACCGGCGGACCGTCAGCCGACACCTGACCCGGCTCGGCCTTGGCAAACGCCGCTTCATCGACCCAGGCGGCGAGAACAACCGGAAGCCGGGAAAGATCACCGCCCGCTGGCCCGGACACATGGTGCACCTGGATGTGAAGAAGGTCGGCCGGATCCCTGATGGCGGCGGGTGGCGGATCCACGGCCGCGACAGCGATCAGGCCAAGGTCGTCGGTCGGGCGAAGTCGACCGGGGCGAAGCGTGGGTACGTCTACTTGCACTCCGTCGTCGACGGTTTCTCACGGCTCGCCTACACAGAACCGCTGGGTGATGAGAAGGGCGCTACAGCTGCTGCGTTCCTTGCCCGAGCGAAGGTCTGGTTCGCCGCCCACGGCATCAGACACATCCACCGGGTCGTCACCGACAATGGCGCTTGCTACCGCTCCGGCGACTTCGCCCGCATCGTCGGGCAAGGCACCCGGCATCAGAGAACCAAGCCATACACACCTCGGCACAACGGGAAAGTGGAGCGCTACCAGCGCATCATGGCCGAGGAAGTCCTCTACGCCCGCGAGTTCACCAGCGAGGACGCCCGGTCAGCCGCGATCGCAGTGTGGAACATCCACTACAACTACCATCGGCCGCATAGTGCTGCCGCCGGAAAGCCGCCAGCAGCACGCCTCCGCGAGAGCGTCACCAACGTCGAGCCCTCATACAGCTAACGTCGGCGGCGGGTCGCCGCCAGCGCAGCCGCTTCACGCAGTGCGGCTTCAAGGCGTTCGTCGGCGGCCTTGGATTTCTCGATGGCCTCGGTGGCGATGGCAACGGCCGCGTCGATGTTCCGCTGCCTCCTCGGCCTGTCGCTCTCCGGGCCTCGCTCTGTCAGCGCGAGCTGAATCCTTTGGATGCCGAGCAGCGACCTTAGGAACGCTTGGTTCGAGTCTCGGTACGCCTGCACTAGCTCAGGCGTCGTATAGAGCGTCAGCTTGGTGACGACCAGCCGAAACTGCTCGTCTTGGTGCCCCGGGTCGAGATCCTGAGGGCTCATGCCGCTGGGTAACTCTCTGCGCGCCCATGCGAGGTCACGCGTGTTGCCGAGCGCAATCATCTTGCGATGTGCCTCCTCGATCGCTTCGGCGCGGCGTTCCCACACCTTGAACTCACTCTCGCGGTCACGGGTCGCCCGCTGAGTGAGGCTGGCCGACATCAGGGTGGCCACCGTGCCGATGACGGACCCCAGCAGTCCGGCGCCGGTGCTGATCAGAGCGAGGGCAACAGGTGTGATCGTCACGTCGGCAGCGTAGGCATGGGTGCTGCACCGTGGAGCTGAAATTGGGGAAGCCCCGAGGCCGACCCCCGGGGCTTCCGCGCGCTTAGAGCACGCCGAGCGACGTTAGCGCCACCAGGCACAGCGTCAGCGACCCGCCGAACACGCCACCGCCGTACAGGAACGCCGGGCCTTTCGGGGCGTCCGGCCGGTGGCTAATGACACCCGCCACGATGCCGACGATGACGGAGAGCAGGAAGCAGATCGCGAAGATCAACAGCCTGACACCGAAGGAGAGATTCAACGGTCCGAGTACCTTTCCGGTGATCAGACCGTTCGCGTACGCCTCAGTCCGATCACCACGTGACATACGTGTGATCTGACCGAGGCCCACCGACGTTGGGGCTCAACCATTCAGGTGCCTGGCCAAGGCTGGTCGGCCGTACCTCTTTCTTGGACCGAACCGCAGTCTGCGTTAAGGCTGGGGCTCCACCCCTGCCACGTCCGGGCCGTCGGTGCCAGGTCCGCCCTGCGGATTTCTCCGAGGCTTCAAGTGTACCGGGAAACGGACCGCGTTGGCGGGTCGGCGGGCACGAGCCCCGGGACCGTATCTCCCGTGGGCTCTCGTGCGCTGGCCGGCAACCGGGCCCCCCGGGCGGGCTCTCGTGAGGCGGGAGACCCCACGGGAGCCCGGGACGGGCCTACGCGGCGGCGGGCGGCTGCTTCTCGTCCCCCCGGGGCGGCATCTCCACCACCGTCGCGGTGGTGGGTTGCTCGTCGACCTTGCGCCTGAAGCGGTGCCAAGCGTCGCGCGCCCGGCTGGCCGAATCGATCACGTCCGGAACCTGATCCAACACGCCCTTCAGCGCGAACAGGAAGATCGAGGCCACCCCTGCGACGGCGAGGATGGCGAGCGTCATAACCCCGTCCAACTGACTCGGTACCTTTCGGGTTGGGCGACCGAGCAGTGGCTCATGCGCAGGGCATTCGTCAGCTCGGCCACAATGAGTGTGGTCGAACTGAGAAGCCCCGCATCCGACGTCTCGCCGGGAATCTCAGAAACCAGGCGCAAACCTGGTTGTTAGTAAGCTGTTCGTAGTGCAAGCAGAAGACAAGCCTAAGTCGAGTGCGACCCGACGTCGGATGGCTTCTGGGGTGTACGTGACTTTCCCGTACAAGCGCAGCAGCCAGACAGATCACACGTCCTCTGGAACGCCCCGCGTACTCATGCGGATCACAGAGGTGACAAGACATGAAGTTCTGCCGACTGATCGCATACGGCAGCGCGAAGCATGACCGCAGGCAACCCGTCGCGTGCTCACAGGAGTTCGCAGCTCCACCGTGGGCACGCCACGAGAATAGCGCACTAGCACGGAACTGTGTGTGAACAGGTGAATTGAGTGCTGAGCTGGTGAAACACGTCCACCCCGCCCTCCGGACAGAGGCGGGGTGGACGTAGCGAACTAGGCAGCCGCTGGTGGCTCGTCGTCGTCCGCCGGAACGGTCACCGGAGGCGGCGGCTCTTCAGTGTCGTTGGGCTTGGCCACCTCGTCCGGCTCCTCCTTGAGGCGCTTCCAGGCGTCGCGCGCACGGCGGAACGACTCGAAGACGTCGGGGAGCTGATCAAGGATGCCCTTGATCGCGAAAAGCAGCACAGAGGCCACGCCAGCGATGGCGAGAATGATGATGATGGCGGTGCCGTCCACCGATCCTTACCTTCCCTGTCATGGGCCGGATCGGGCGTAGGCAGCCTCGATCCGAACCCTACGGTTCGGACCGAGACATGAGCGCGGACGCACTGCACGCGAATGTTCTCGGGTGGGCTGATGATCAGCCCGGGGTCCTTGCGTGTACGTACCTCGCCGTCCTCTGCGGCGCGCTCGTCCTCGGTGAGTCTCGTCTGCCTGCTTTGTGCGTCAGCCCATGCTGGCGGTCAGGACTCCATAGCTCCCAACGAGACTCCAGTGGCCCGCGGCTCAACCTAAGTTGAACCCAATGGCAGGCCTGAAGGGGCACCTTCACCCTCCTGCCCTGATGTTAGCGCAAGCAGGGCGATGTCGAGGCAAGTCCGCTTCTTGGTGCAGTAGTTGAGCCGGACGGGGTCTCTGGGGGGGCCTCGTGCTGGCGGGGACGGCCAGACGCCCCGGGCGGGGGCTCCAGGCCGCCGGAGACCCCACGGGAGGCCGGGAAGATATATGCCCGGTGTCGCTCGCTGGCCGCCCGGCGGTCCGGCCGTCGGGTCGGCGGCCTCCGGGTCAGCCGGCCATAACCTCCCGTGCTTGGCGATCACGACTCGTGACAGCCGCGGAGAGGGTCAACGGCCCCCGGCTACTTGCTCCACCGCAAATTGCAGCAGGCGTAAGACCGTGTCCTACGTGGTGAGGCGGATGAGTCGCTTGTAGCAGCACAGGGCGGCTGCCAGTCCGAGAAAGGCCAGGTAGTTGCGGGGATTTCGCTCGTAGCGTGGGCTGAGCCTTCGGTAGCCGGACAGCCACGACATCGTGCGCTCGATCACCCACCTGCGACGGCCCAACCGTTCACTGGACTCGATGCCTTTGCGGGCGATCCGGACTCCGATGCGCTTGCCGCGTAACCATTTCCGCAGGTCCGGGCGGTCGTAAGCCTTGTCCGCATGTAGGCGCTGGGGCTTGAAGTAGCGGCCGCGGTGGGGGTCGTGTCTCGTTTGGTGACCCGCCACCAAGGGCTTCAGCCCTTTGCTGTCGTGGGTGTTGCCGGCCGAGACGCCGACGAGAAGGGGCAGTCCGTTCGCGTCCGACAGGATGTGCATCTTGGAACCCGGCTTGCCCCGGTCCACGGGGCTCGGGCCTGTGTGTTCGCCCCCTTTTTCGCCCTGACGTGGGCGGTGTCGAGGACCGGGGGGCGGGGTTGTTGCCACCGCCGGCGAGGGAGTCTGCGTTCTTCGCCGCCATGATGGTCGACTACACGATGGCCGGTTCCCCGGAGCGGCCGTTCTACCCCCAGCAGGGCGAGAACGTGACTGCGCTGCCTGAGCGCCTTCAGGTGTACGGGCAGCCGGCCCCGCCAGGACGGCCCTGACAGGCGGTTGTTCGATGCGGCGATTGTGTCTGTGCGCATGAGCGGGGCGGGCGGGGAGTCGGGGTTGCTCCGCCGCCCGCCCCTTGTGTCTCCGATGTCTCCCGCTGCCCTTCTTCGTCAAGACCGGGAGGGGCGGAGTGCGTCCCGCCGGGCGCGGGGAGGGCAGCGCCCGGCGGGGGCCTCGGGCTACTCGCTGAGCAGCTGGTGAAGGAAGGCGGCGTTGGCCGCTAGGTCGTGGCCGAGGACCACGGTGTGCTGGGGCAGCTTGTCCAGGTAGTAGGCGACGCTCTGCCGGGCGTCGCTGCTGCCGCTGCCGCCAGCCGGGGCGAGGCCGAGGATATCGGGGTAGCGGTCCTCGGTCGCGCCGTGCATGAAGTCGGCGTCCCCGAGCGTGCGGCGGCAGCCTTCGACGGCCGGGGCGGCGTCCCGCCGGATCCGCGGGAAGAGCACGGCCTGGGCGAGGCCTCCGGTGGCCAGCTTGAGGCCGAACCAGTCGGCGAACTGGTCGGGGTAGACCTGCACCTTGCGTTCGCGCTTGCCGCCGGACTCCCACAGCGGTTCGCGCCGCCCGGCCAGAACAGCGTCGGTGACCTCCGGGTGCTGCGTCGGGTGGAGGGCCTCGCCGGCCTCAAGGCGCTTGCGGGCGACGTCATACCAGCCCAGCGCGTCCAGCAGGCCAAGGCCGATCGCCGCGGCCGACGGCCAGGGCAGGACGCGCAACTGCCCGCCCTCGTCCGGCCGGACGAAGATCCGGTCGTTGGCCAGCAGCTGCCAGCCCAGATTTGCCAGGGCGAGCGCGGTGGTGGTCTTCCCGGCGCCCTTTTCGCCGAAGGTCAGCACGGTGCGGCAGTTGTCGGTCACGGCGGAGGCGTGCAGCAGTGTCCAGCCGTCCCGCAGCAGCAGGCCGCGCATGGCATCCCGGGCGATCCGTGCGGCGGCCAGCGCCACGGGCTCGCTCTCGGTGCCGATCACGGACAGGCGGCCGGTGGCCGGCACGTGCCGGTAGGCCAGCTGCTGGGTGGGGCTGACCGCGGTGATCGTGCCCTGGGTGTCGCGGGCCACGAGGGTTGCTGCCTTGGCGTAGGTGGTCTCCTCGTGCGGGCACGTCTCCACCAGGGCCTGGAGCCTGGCGTACTGGGCGGCGTCGACGTCGGCGAAGACCACCGGGGCGGCGCACACACTGGCGGGCAGCACCTCGAAGGCGTTCCACCACGGGCCGAAGTAGCGGCGCGCGTAGTCGGTGACCGCAGGGGTGTTGCTGACCATCGTGATGTTGACGTCCGCGGCATGCAGCCGCGTCGCGGTGACGGTGTTCATGAAGCCCTTTCGCTGTCAGGAGATTGAAGTTCGGGCAGAGACCGCACGGCCTGGTAGGCGGCGCGGAGCTTGGTGTCGGCTGCGGTGAACTGCCGCTGCTCGGCCGCGTCGAGGGAGGGCAGGCACGCTACGGGCCGGCCCTGGACGAAGCGCAACGGAATTCCCAGCCAGCCGCCCCCATGCGGGGCGGACAGCTCCTCGATCCCGTCGTCCACCGCGAGCGTCTTGCGCAGGGCGGAGAACACGGCGCCGGCGGGCCCGGAGCGGGTGCGGCCGATGCCCGCACTGATCCGTCCCGCCCTGGTGACGAGCTCGTCACGCAGCTGCTGCAGTGGCAGCGGGACCCGCTGGTCGTTGACGGTGGTGGCCGAGGCGCACACCACGGCGGCGTCCCCGTGCTCGCCGATCACGTGCCCCGCCACTGCGGCGACCGGAACGTGCAGATGGCGGGCGAGGGCGGCCCGGTAGCGGGCGCTGTCCAGGTTCGAGCCGATGCCGAATACCCGCTCGCAGCCGGAGAGTTCGGAGAACAGCCTGCTCATCACGTCGACCGGGTTGGTCACCACCAGCACCGTGCCCGGATAGTCGTACAGCGCGGCAGCCAGCCGGCCGATGGCGGGCGCGTTGGCGACCGCGCCGCCCATGCGGACGTCGGTGCTTCGGGTGTTGGTGAAGGACGCCCGCACGGCGATGACCACCGCCTGGCAGTCGGCCAGATCGGCCACCCGGCCGACGTGGGGGTGCACGGGTGAGGCGGTGGCCTGCCGCATGTCGTCGACGTCTGCGGCCAGGGCGGCGGCCTGCTCCGGGGTGCGGCTGGCGATCAGCAGGCGGCGGCAGAAGCCGGCCGTGCACAGCGTGGTGGCCACGGCTTGGCCGACGGCCCCCGCCCCGACGATGCCGACCACGTCCACGGTGGGTGTCCGGCTCATCCGGCCACCACCTTGGTCTCGCCCAGCGCGGTGTCCCACACGCGGTGCGCGTCCATCCCGCCGCCCAGAGCGGTGCTGACGCGGTCGGCCATGGTGCACACCGCCACAGCCCGCTCCACCAGGGGGCGCCCGCGCGGTGGCAGTGGCAGCGCGGCCGGGGCCGACAGGAAGGTGGTGAGGATGTTGACGGTGTCCATCAGCCACACGATCAGCAGCTCGCGCAGCCACGAGCGGGCCGCCTTGGGCGCCATCGCCCGCATCCGCTGCTCGGCGAACGCCCCGAGCCCGTCCGCGATCTGCTCGGCTGCCGCGGCGCTGGGGCGGGCGGAGGCGAGCAGAAGCACGGTGCGGCTGGTCAGCTTGGCGGCGTCCACCGAGGCCCTCGCCCGCAACAGGCCAGGATCGATGAGGACCGGCCGCCCGCCGGGCCCGTCGGGAAACACCAGGTGCTCAGGCTTGAGATCGCCGTACGTCAGCACGGCCTGGCCCCGGGCGAGCGCGGTCGGCCGCATCCGGTGCAGCCGGGCGACCACCGCCCGCAGCAGCGCGGCCACCTCGGCCCGCTCGGCCTCGGTGCACCGCTCGGCGCCCAGACGGTTGACGTAGGTCTGGCCGCTGATGCCGTTGAACTTCCGCTGGAACGTCGCCGCCACACTCTGCTCGGAGATCGCCCCGGCCGGGGCCAGCCGCTGGGCGGTCCGCGAGCGGTGCAGCCGGTGCAGGTCGGCGAAGACGGCCTCGAACAACCCGGCCGTGCTCGCCGGGTCCCGTAACAGCAGGGCGGCCAGCGTCGGCCCGGGCACCGGCGCGGTGAACAGCACCCCGCGAGCAAGGCCAGCAACCTCGCACACCCTGGGCCTGCCCAGGTCGGCCAGCAGCCGCAGCTGCGCTGCCTCCCGCACCAGCAGCGCATCCGGCCGCCGGACATACACGGCCTGGGCGCGCTGCACCTCGGCCCAGTCACCGGCAACGCCGCGCAGGATCGACACCAGCGACATCCCCAGGAAGGAGTGCTTGGCGTACAGCTTCCGGCCGCCCACCAGGATGCGGTGCACGTAGCTGGTGACACTCGGCATGTGGGCGGACAGCTCCACGTGGACGCCGGGCCACAGTTCGGCGGCGGCCGAGCGGATCTCGTCCTGGGCGAGGGCGAAGACCTCGGCCACGTCCGGCACCGGCCCTGGGGAGGTATGTGCTGCGGCTGTGCTCACGAATGACTCCTTCGCACTCGGCAGGCCGCGTCAGCGGCGTGCGGGCAGATGGGGGTTCTGCGAAGCCGTCAGGGCTGCCCGCAGCGCGGCGGGCTGCGCCCACTCGGACGCGCACGGCGGCAGCGCACGGCCGATGCGGTGGGCCAGCGGCAGGAAGCCGACGGGCCGCGCACTCCAGACCAGCCGCAGCTGCTCGTGCCGCAGCGCGATGGCGAACGGCTCGCCGCGCTCCAGCGCGGCGGCGGTGGGATTCGAACCGAACAGCAGCCACTCGTGGACCGGCTCGGCCTCGGCCGCGTCGACCACGGAGACCAACATGCGCACGGCGATGCGGATCCAGCGCACCGCATCGCCGACGGCATAGGCATCGAAGGAACCAACCAGCACCGTGCTGTCCGATGCCGCCGAGGTCAGCAGGCACTCGCACCAGAACCCCGGCCGCGCGCCGGCGTCTGCCAGCGGCCCGCTGCCGTGGGGAGACGCTGTCATGCCGCACACCCCGCGGGTGCGGGAAGCGACGCCCACACCGTCTTGCCGCCGCCCTCGCGATATCTCCAGCCCCACTCGGCGGCCAGGGTCTGCACCAGGAACAGGCCGCGGCCTTCCTCGACCTCCGCGCCGACCCGGCGCGGTACCGGCCGCTGCATGGAGCCGTCATCGACCTCCAGCAGCGCCTGGCCCTCCACCAGCCGCAACCGCACGGTGGCGTCACTGCCAGCGTGCTTGAGCGCGTTGGAGGCCAGCTCGGACGCCACCACCGCCATGTCGTCGGCAATGGCGCCTGCACCCCAGGACGCCAGCGTCGCCCGCACCGAGTGCCGCACCTCGGCGACCAGCGCCCTGTCCGCAGCGATGCTTATCTCCAGGGCCCGGACCGTGACGGAGGAGGAACCGGCCTGTGTCAGGCCCGGATCGGTATGGGTAGTCAGACGCATGACGCTGCATCACCCCGAGGCACGTCGGCGGGAACGGGCGACACCGCGAACCAAGTTCGCTAGTGAAGCGGAGCCCCAACTGTTGCGCCGTCGCAGCACGCAGGGCCATCCCGTCCAGCCGCCAATATGAGGCCGCGATCTCCCGGTTCAACCGGGAAAGAACACACGCGTGTTGACGCACCCCGCGCCGCGCTACCGTGCTGAACAAGGTGCGATCCACACACGGCCGAGAGGGGGGCTGGGTGGCAGCAAGACCCCGGAGCCGCAGGCAGGAACAGGTGCAGTTCGCCACCGAGCTGCGGGCGGCCGGCAATACCTGGCCCGAGGCGGCTGCCGCCATCCGGCACCGCTACCGGGTCAACGCCCGCGTGGCGCCCCGGCTGGCCCGCGGCCTGAGCCAGCGCCAGGTCGCCGAGCTGTGGAACCAGCGGTGGCCGGACGACCCCAAGACCTTCAAGAACATCTCCACCTGGGAGCTCTGGCCCGCCAGCACCGGGCACGCCCCCTCGCTCGACACCCTGGACCGGCTCGCCCAGCTCTACGAATGCTCCGTCCCCGACCTGCTCGCCGACCTCCCCAACCACGGCCACCCGCCGCCACACCCGTCACCGGCCCCAGCTGGCACCGCCCCCGCAGTCGGCGCCGACCTCCCAGAAGGCCTAGCCGCCGAACCGCTCTTACTCACGCCGCAGCTGGCCAGCACCCTGGTCCACCGGCTGCACGACGTACGCTTCGAGGAACTGGCACAGGCACTGATCATGTGGGTACAGCGGGCCAACCCCGGGCTCGACCGCCGCGAACTGCTCCTGAAGATCAGCACCGCGCTCACCGTGGCTGCCGCGGCGCCGCTGCTGGACATCGCCGACGCCGACGAACGCGACCGCGTCGCCGCCGTCCTCGACGACCCCAGCCGCCTGGATCTCGCCACCATCACCCACGCCGAACGCGTCCTGCAGCACTACCGCCGCCAAGGAGACGTCCTCGGCCCACAGATCGCCCTGCAGACCGCCCTCGCCCAACGCCAAGTCATCGCCGATCTCGTCGCCAATGCCCCTGAAGAACTCCGCTCCCGGGTGCTGACCGTGTACGCCGAGCTCAGCCAGATGGTCGGCTGGCAGCTGTACAACCTCGGCGACTACCGGGCCGCCCAGTACTACTACGACGACGCCCGCACCGCCGCCCACGACGCGGAGAACACCGAACTCGTCACCTACGTCCTGTGCACCATGAGCCAGCTGGCCACCTGGCAGAACAAACCCCGCGTCGGCATCGACCACGCCATTGCCGCCCAGGCCTGGGCCGCCCAGACCGAAAGCCCGGCCGCCCTCGGCTATGCCGCCGACGTCGCCGCCCGCGCCTTTGCCGCCGCCCAGCAGCCCGACAAGGCCCGCCGCGCCCTCGAACAGGAACACACCGCGGTGTGTGACCACCTGGCTGCCGGCACGCCCCTCGCCTCCTGGTGGTACTTCTACGACGAGTCCTTCTACTGGGGTACCAGCGCCGAATGCGCCCTCGTCCTCGGCACTCCCGAGAAGGCCCTGGCAGCCGCCCGCACCTCACTGCGCATGATCGACCCCACCAACGTGCACAACTACGCCCACACCCTCGCCCTGGAGAGCCAGGCCCACCTCAAGCAGGGCGACATCGCCGAGGCCAGCACCATCGTCGGCGACATCGCCCGCATCTCCCGCGTCAACCGCTCCCCGCGCATCACCCAGCGCATCGCCGACCTCCGCACCGCCCTCACGCCCTGGCAGCGCAGCCGGGCCGTCCGAACCCTCGACGACCTGCTGGCCCACTACCGGCTGACCGGCAGCTCCAGCACGAACAAGTCGTAGGCCGAGTAGTAGTCGCCCTCTTCCCCGGGAATCCGGCCCACCCGCCGCCACCCCCAGGACTCATACACCGGCTGCGCCGCAGCGTCCGGCCCCGTCGCCAGCGTCGCCCGCTCCTCGCCCCGCGCGCCCAGCGCTGCGTCATGCAGCGCCCGGCCCACGCCCTTGGCCTGCCAGGCCCGCCGCACCTCGATCTCCGACAGCACCCACGTCCGCGACCCGGTCTCCTCCAGGAACTCCGCCGCGGGCTCCGGCTGCACCCCGCCCCACCAGTGCGTATCCCCGGCCGGGAGCGTGTAGCCGAAAACGAATCCGACCAGCTGGCCACCGTTCCGCGCCGCCACTAGGGCGAAGCCGGGCCGCGTAAACTGTTTCGCCGCCCGGTGGCGAAACGCAGCCGTCTTCTCCTCTCCCGGCTCCACCCCGTAAGCATCCGCGTACGCGTCACACAGCTCCTCCAGCAGCCCAGCGGCTTCCGCACCGTCGTGGTGTGTCAAAGACACGTCGTTGATCGCCATGGCGGTCAGGCTAGGGTGCCCCGGCATAAGGGAACAGGGGCCCGTTCCCGCCAGGTCAGCGCCCGTCCAGGATGCTTACGCGAAGCGCACCTGGCCGTGAACGATCACACCAGTAGCGTCGCCGGAAATTATGGGAAGGACACGGTTTATCGGACGTCATCGCTGTCGGATGCCGGCGGTGTGGACAAGTGGACCTCTGCCCCCTCGGAGTGACGTGGGGTGAGGACATCGACAGCTTGGAGCAGGGCGTCGCCAGAAGGGCGACCAACGCTCAGGTGTCGGTTACCAAGGAACCTCATGCGTATCAGGTCGTCGTCGGTGAGGGTGCGGCGCAATGCCGGGTCGCGGGCGGCACGGCGCAGTAGGTGGATCTGCCAGCGAAGGGAAACTCTGCGGAGGATGGTCCCGAGTTCGCCGGGGAGAGGGTGGTCGGGAGGGGCGAGCTCGGAGTGGACCAACAGCCGGGCTGCCTCGGCCCAAGGTGGGGGAGAGACATCATCCGGAAACCAGCTACTTGGGGGCGGGAACTGACCAAGACAGCCAGTCACCCAGGCAATGATCTCCGGGCAAGGGCAGTCGGCATTGACACGGTCATGGAGGGCGTCCGAATCTGGCACGTCACCACCTGCGGCACCCGTGGTACGGATCAACCAGCCGAGTTCCCGCCAGTGCACTTCCGGATCGGGCACGTAATGCAGCTGCGACTGAACCGAGATGGCCTCGACAGAAGCTTGGAGATGGTTAGCGATCTTGTGAGGGCAGGCATCCAGAAGAGCCTGCAGCAGTTCCACTGCGCTGACTACGTCGACGAGTGCCAAGGCGTTCGGGGGGATGGATATTGCTATCTGCTCGGCGCTGCCCTCCGGTCCCCAGACGTCGAGCGTCCGAATGAGAGCGGAAGCCATGGTCATGTCGCGGGGCAGACCGCGTCCAATGCGCAGGGCGATGCGTTCGAGGTTCAGGTTGCCCACAAGCTGCTCGGCTAGTTGCGCGCCCTCCGGCCCCCAAGCGGCGAATCCGCGGACGAGGCTCTGCACCACTGCTGGGGAACGGTAGTCGTATGCCTGGGCGTTCCATTTCCTGAACAGCCGATCTCGGAGGGATGTGGGAAGGTCCAGGTGGTTCTCCGCCATCAGTCGCAGCTGGTCGCCGAAATATACGGGTGAGTCCGTCTCAAGCAGAGGTCGTACCCGCCGTTCCCACCGCTTGTTGGCGGATAGGGCAGCGCCCATGCCATGGCCCGCCCCCTCATTGATGGTCCGGACGGCGTGCACAAGCTTCACCACGTCGTCAGGCTGAACGAAACGCTGATTGGCCATCGCCAGCAGCCCTCGGAACAATTTGCGCTGCTGTTGCTCGGCCACCCGGGCGGGCGACGGCCCCGATGGAATCGGCGCCTTATTCTCCCGGGCGGTCTTTGCCATGTGGGCCGGCGCAGTGCGCCGCACCCCCCCATACGCCGCCTCGGGCCTGAAGAGGATGTCGAGTTGCCGCAGGGAGTCGGCGGCCATGCCAGGAGCGAGGTGGTGCAGCAGATGCAGGGCTTCGCTCCACTGCGCCGGGTGATATAGCCGCTTGAGCCGCTTGGCCCACCACTGGGGATCGTTGTCGACGGCCCGCACGACCTTCTCCTTGGAGAACGCAACCGTCCCTGTGTCTCTCAGCAGGCGCGTGTAGGCACGCATGCCTTTCAGTGAGTTGACCACATTGCCGACGCGCAGCACTGTCTTGGAGTCCTCCAGCCAGTCCAGACTTAGGAATCTAGTGCGGAACTGGTCGTTCGTGGTGCGGCGTAGCGCGCGGGCAAGGTCCATGTACGCTGCGCGCGTCTCAACGGACGGCGAGTGAGTCATGCGGTCGAACAGTAGTTGGTCCGAAAGGCGCGAATCGAGCAGGCTGAGGAACTCTGGCCCAACAGCCTCATGCCTGCCCAACAGCAGAGCCAGCCGTGGTGCTTGATCCTTCTGATTGCGCTCGGCCTCCGTCGCCACCACGTCTACGCAGCGTTCGACCAGGGAGTGCAGGTCCTCCTGTGGAATATCCGCACCCACCAGCGCGGTGACCACCGCATGCACCACGCTGCCGCGAGTCTCGTCCTCCAGTGCTGCGTCGATGAACCCTCTTAGTTGTGCGCAGAGCTGGGCCGCAGCGCTGTCGAGTCCTCCGGGTCCCCAGACGGCATCAACCGAGGTGACGGCCGACACGACGTGTCCGACACCCTTGAGATCACCCATCCGTATGACGCACTCAGTTAGTGCGGTGATGACCTTCGGGTCGGCGGCTGAGCCCTTGCCCGTATAGAGAACGCTCAGAATAGAGCGGAAGTCGACCTTTCCCAGTGCTCGGATTAGCTTTGCCGCCTGCCACGGGGTGTACTGAGCCTCGAGCAGCAGCCTCCTGAGCCAGTCGTCTATGGCCGAGGCTTGAACGATCAATCGGGCGACCCTCACATCGACTTGCTCTATCAGCATCAGCCCGCTGGTCATATTTACTGGTTTTGATTTTCGCAACGCCGCTGTGACGACCGCCCCCAGCCGCGTGGGGTTGTCAGTCACCTCGTCGGCGGGGAGGCCGAGCATCATACGGAGAGCAGCCCGCGCAAGGATCAGCCCAGCGTCGTGGCGGGTATCCGCCTTGACCAAGCGCCGCACGCCTGGTGCCTTGGCGAACGACTCGAGCGCCGCGCCGCGGTCATCGCTGTATCGCAGGGCAGCGTCGATCAGCCGCACGGCAGCCTCGTAGTGCTCCACCCGGCTGGCATCGCACTTCTTCGTGGTCGCGACCGCCAGCGGAATGATCTGATCCATGGTCCTCTCGTCCCACAGTTGGCCGAGTTCGTGGATGAACAGGAGGCCCTGGACGGGATCAGTGCGTGTAAGGACTTCTTTCATACTGGGGGCGATCTGGTCGAGGACCTCCTTCTGGTGGACTGGGTGCACCGCGGAATCAGTGAAGTCGCGATACGAGCGGATCGCTCGTAGGCAGGTCGTGGCCTGGCGGGCGGTCATGGCGCGCCAGCCGGCGGCGTAGAGGCTGCCGATCAGAGTGTCGAAGAGGTGGCGGCCGCCGTCTGGTCCTTCTGAACCGCTGGCGAGCAGCGCGTACGCCACCAGCACTGGAGGTGCGCTCTCCTCAATGCGGGAAAGCGCTGCAGTCACGAGGCGCAGTAGCCGAGAGTGGAGGCCGGGCTCCACCGCCTTCGCCGCCGTCAGAACCACGGTGATAAACCGCGTCACCATGGGGTCGTACGTGTTCAAGCGCGGCTGGAGCAGCTCATACAGTGCCTTGTACTGTGCCTCGACGATCCACTCTCGCCCCGTCGGGTCGGTCACTCCCTCCTGCGTAGCGAGCAGGGCGTGGCAGGTGATGCGCCGGGCGAAATACCAGCGACCCATGTGGTCGCGCTGCGCACCAGCTTTACGGAGCATTGACTCCGGCACTGTGCCGAGGAGGGTCTCCGGTACAGCGATACGCAGCAGGCTTGCGGCGGCAACCGCCCTGATCTGCTTCAAGGAGCCTGGGGCGACTTCTCTGCGCATTCGCCGCGCATAGGCTTTCAACACTGTTGCGAGTGCGTCGGCTCCTCCGTACTGCTCCTGCGCTCCGCCAGTCTCCGTCGGTTTGCTGGAAGCCATGGTCAGCGCGGCTGTGGTGGGTGCCTCGTTTAGGTCAGCCTCGGGCACGGGGGATGGCAATTGTTTGTGCAACAGCAGGCGCACGAGCCACCAGAGGTCACCACCAGAGGCTCGCCGCGCGAGAGCGAGTTGGCTATGGTCTAGATTGAGACCATTGTGCTGGGCGAATTCCTCGGTGAACGCGCGCAAGTCCTTAGACCGGTGCAGACTCGGCACGGTTGCCACCTCGTCGGTTTTCCAGCGGATACCGCCGGAGTACAGACAGACAGCGATGATGGTCGAGACGGTCCGCTCTGCGGTGGGCGGCAGCACGGCGTCGAGGTCAACGGCGCCTTCGTATGGGAGCAGGTCCTCGAGGATGACAGCGGCCTGGGCATCGGGGTGGATATCAGCCGCATGTCGCGCGAGGGTGATGACCTGCTCCAGCTCGGTCCGCTCCGGCAGCATGCCATCCTTCAGTCGCACCTCGATGACGGGTGCTTGCCGCGCTTGCCCCCACTGCAGTGCCGCCTGGCGAGCGGCCGTCGATCGTGCCGATGATCTGGGCCCGCCAACGACAACGGCAGGGGCCCCAGCATTCATGCGCAGGAGAATGTTCTCGGCGACGTCGAGGTGGACCGGCAAGAAATCCCATTCGTCAGGAGTCGCCTCGGTCTGCACGTCGGTGACGACGCAAACCTCGTGACCGTGGTCTCTGAGACTCTTCTGCGCCGTCCGTGCCACGATGCTGTCCCAGGATTCCGGCCACAGGAGGCGGCAGACGGCAGGGAGCTTCCATCCTGATTCGAGGGGCAGCAGTGTCAGGCCATGATCGCTTGCGGCTTGCTGCTTGGCAGCAAGGTGCGCCTCATTCGGCAGGTTGCCCATCACCCCGTCGGCTCCCATGTCGCCAGTGACCAGACGATCGTTGGCGGGAAGGTCGAGCCAGTGCCGAATCAGCGCAACAGCGGTCGCGACGCTTGCTGAGGTATCACGCAGCCCCATGGGTGGCGGGATGCCGTGGAAGACACGATGGCAGTCTTTCCAGGGCTCTAGGACCTCCTGGGGAACGCCGATGCTTTCGGCGAGCTCAAGTGCCGCCTGCCTGCCGACTGCCAGCCCACGCTTGAAGCTGTCCGTTTGCTTGTGCTTGGTGTCGCCGCGGTCGGCTTGGGCGCGAGGATAGAGCAGCATCTCTACAAGGAAGCCGTTCCCGCTGGCCGTGTGCACCGTGGGGAACACCACTCTGATGCCAGGGTCCACATCCCGCTCGGGCGTCTTGGCGGCCTCCTCACCAGGGCCCGGGATGGTATGACTGAGCGTGCGCCACTGGTGTTCAAGCGTGTTCATCAGAAACCCGTCGGGCCGGGCGGAGAGAAAGTCGCTTATCTGCTTCCATATCGGTGTTGACGACGCCAACCGTTCTCGGAGCAGGCGCAGTCCCGCGGGGTGGCCCGTCCCACTGACTGCAGCGTTCTCTCCTGGTCCGAGCCATGCGGGGATGCCGCGCAACCCCGCGTTGCCGTGCTCCCTAAGATCCCGGAAGGCGCTGAAGACTTCCCGCAGCGAGCTAGCCACCTCCTGCTCTGGTGCCTGGCTCGATCCTGACTTCGGAATCTCCCGGGCACACAGATCCAGCCGCAGGAGTGCCTCCTGCAGGCGGAGGGCAAGCTCCCATTGCTGTGAGCCGATCACGGAAGTGGACTGATCAGCCATAGCTTTCCCTGCTTAGCGCCAGTTTCGTGCGCAGCAGCTGAGATGGGGCTTCATCGCCCGGGTTAGAGAGAATGAAGGGTTCCGCGCTGCTTGGCAATGCCTCCATCGATTCCACAACTACCACTTTGTCGGGGCCGCTGCGCTGCCACAGCCAGTACTCCGGGCCAACTCGGATTACCTCCACCGTTGCACTGGCCGCTTCGGAGCTTGGTGACAGTTCATACACCACGGCACGCTCCTTTCCGCTCTCCTCGTCATCGGTGGCGGCCGCGGCTAGGTCGCGTTCGCCGACCGGGATGATTCGGGCGATCTGCCGAAGGCTGCCGACTTGCCAGGCGTTGTCCGGGGCCTCAGGGATCGAGGCCGATGGGTGATCCGCCAGCCGCTCCGAGACCAGCCGGCCCCGTTCGGTTAGCCCTCCGGACCTGCCGGTTTCCACGAGACGCAGGGCCTCCAGTACTAGCCGGGATCCGGGCCCGAGCATCTCAAGAGCTAGTTGCTGGCCAGTTGGCGCGAGGTACGCCAGCCGGGACAGAAATTCTGCGAGTCGTGGTGGCACAGTGCGGGCCAGCTCATCGACTTCGGCTGAGGCGCTCTCGGGCTGGCCCGTCAGGCCTCGCGTGCTCTGAAAGCGTTCTGCGCGCTCCACTGGGCACCTCCATACGTCATTACCGGTCGTATTCGACGTCCCTTGAAGGGGCGCCATAGACGAGTACGGAAGTTGGTCGCCGTTTGGCCACCTGTTCCGGGACTGATCTGGAATGTCAGTCCTGTTCCTCCTGGAGGAGGCTTCGGAACCGTGCCAGCACGTTGGCCACGGTGGTCTTGCTGATCCCGACCATCACGGCGACCTCTCGGCTTGTTGGCTCCCTGCCGTTCCTGTGGGCGAGGTCGAGCCAGGCGGCCACCACGTCCAAGACCATCTGGTCGTTGGAGGCGCGGGCCAGGGCCCGGCGCACTGTCGAAGCGGATGCCAGCGCGTCGAGCATCCGGGTGACCTGGTCGATCTCAGTCCCCAACACCGGGACAGCGTCCTCGAACGGAGTGGTGTCAGGCCCGCGTTCTTTGTCGCGAGCGACGTTCATGGCGACGGTCAACAGGTAGCCGGCTGGCGACCGGTCTGGATCTACACGTCCGGCGCGCACCGCTTTGATGAAGCGTTCGAGTGCTTCCTGGGCGATGTCCTCCGGTTCTCGACCGATCTTCCGGATCCGCTGACCGAGCAGCCGGGGTAGGGTGGCGGTCACATTGGACAGCGCTGAGAACAGCGCCTGCTCATCGGCTGGCTCGAGGAGTTTTCCGCCTTCTTGGTCCTTGAGCAGCCTGGTGAGCGTCGCGCAGTCGGTTGCGAACTGTGTCTGCTGGGGAGCGGTATCAGTCACTGGCGCTCCTTCGGTGTTTCCTTGATCGCGGGTGGTCGGTTCCACCGGCGCTGTTCCATCTCATTGGCGATCAACTCGGCCAAGGCGGCCGCAGCCCGCCTTACCGTGCGGTCATCGGCGTAAGGGTCAATGACCAGGTCCATCTGCTCCCGGAGGGAGTCCAGACGGGTTTGGCAGGCCTGGCGGTGCTTGGTCGGCTGTAGGGTCTTGATCTCCTGGCTGATGACCCCCTCGATCTCTTCAGCGGTCGTCACGAGATTCCTGTAGTCGGCCCCTGGCTTCCGCAGCTGCGACATGAAGGCCACGATGCTCTGGCGTGCACGTGCGTCGAAGCGCCGACATGCCTGCTTGTAGATCCACGAAAGCGCCGAGGCGCTTTGTGCTGACTCAGTACTCCGAATGCCTCGCACCCGGAGGTGGGGGTCAGCACGCAGCATGGCCGCAGCCGACACGCCGGTCACCAGCCCTCTGCCGAACTGTTGTGCGATTCCTCCGCCTGTGGAGACGGCTTGGCACAGCAGCATCGCGAGTACTACCGGGACCAGGGCGAGCAGGGCGCGGCGCCAGAGGTAGCCGAACGGGCCCAACCAGCGCCGCCAGTAGGCGGTGTGGTCAGCGTCGAACGCCAGTTCGCTGAGGAGCACGGCGGTCACCGCGGCTACGGCTACTGTTACGGTCACTTCATCACTACTCTCACCATCTTGGCTGATCTGCACCTCGATGACGAGTACGGGCGATATCGACATGCTGGCCAGCACGCAGGTGCGCCGGAGACGACGCCGCGTCCCCATGGATTTCTGCCGAGACGTAGTCAGCCGTGGAGAGTCTCAGATCACGCGGAGTGACATCAGAAGGAGCGGGGAGTTCGCACCGCGCGTCGTGGGGGCTCCGTGTGCGCGGAGGAAGATCTGAGGTTGTAGCTCCAGGTACGGACAACGGACAGTATTGAAGGACCCCCATAAGCTCGCCGCCAACCCGTGCCCCTGCGGGCGCTTCTCGCAGCGGGACGCCGAGTGTGAGTGCCCGCCCTCGGCGATCCGCCGCTACCAGGCCCGGCTGTCCGGTCCGCTGCTCGACCGGGTCGACCTCCGGGTCGAGGTGGACCGTGTCACCCGCAGCGAACTGACGGCGTGCGGCGCCCAGGGCGAGTCCACCGCCGTGGTCGCCGACCGGGTTCGCGCGGCCCGGGAACGCGCGGCGGCCCGTCTCGCCGGCACCCCCTGGCACACCAACAGCGAGGTGCCCGGACGCGAGCTGCGCAGCCGCTGGTACGCCGCACCCGGCGCCATGGACGAGGCCGAGCGGAGCCTGGAACGCGGCGTGCTGACCGCGCGTGGACTCGACCGGGTGCTGCGGGTCGCCTGGACGGTGGCCGACCTGGTCGGCCACGACCGGCCCGACGCCACGGACGTCGCCCTGGCCCTGCAACTGCGCACCGGGGTGCCACGTGGCGTTCCCATGGCCATCGGGGCGCTGACGTGACCGCCGGCGGTGAACCGGGCTTCGAGCTGCCCGGCCGGAACGGGGAACGCGCGCCGGGCGGGACCGGGGAACGCCTCGGCGAAGCCAGCTCGGGGTGGAGCAGCGAGGACGTGTCCGGCCGGAACGTCGGGGGCCAGTCCGGCGCGAGCGGCCATGACGTGCCCGGCCGGCATGCCGGCGACCTGTCCGGCGCGAGCGGCGATGACGTGTCCGGCCGGCATGACGGGGACCTGTCCGGCCGGAACGACGAAGACCTGTCCGGCCGGAACGACGAGCACCCGCCGAGCCGCATCACCGAGCGGCTCGGCCGGATCTTCCTCACCCGTGTCATCGAACCCGGTGACGAGGCCGGCGGGCGGTGGGTGCGGGAGTTCGGGGTGGCAGAAGTGGTCCGGCGGCTGCGGCAGGGCGGCCCGGCCCTGCCCGGCGTGAGCGGCAAGCGGTGGGCGGGGCTGCTGGCCAGGGCCGAGCAGGCCGAACCGGGCAGGGATCTCGCCGTCGCCCGGGACGCCGGGGTCCGCTTCGTGTGCCCGGGGGACACCGAGTGGCCCGGGCAGCTCGACGACCTCGGCGACGCCCGGCCCCTGGGCCTGTGGGTGCGCGGCGCTCCCAGCCTGCGCATGTGGGCGCTCAGGTCGGTGGCCGTCGTGGGTGCCCGGGCCTGCACCGAGTACGGGGCCCACATGGCGGCCACCCTCGCCGCCGGACTCGCCGAACAGGGCTGGGTCGTGGTCTCCGGCGGCGCCTACGGGATCGACGGCGCCGCCCATCGCGGCGCCCTCGGCGCGGGCGGCGCCACCGTCGCCGTACTCGCCTGCGGGGTCGACCGGCCCTACCCGCGCGGCCACACCGGGCTGATCACCCGGATCGCGGAGCAGGGGCTGGTGGTCGGCGAACTGCCGCCCGGCGACCATCCGACGCCTGCCCGGTTCATCCTGCGCAACCGGGTGATCGCCGCGCTCACCAGGGGCACCGTGGTCGTCGAGGCCGCCCACCGCAGCGGCTCACTGGCCACCGCGCGGGCGGCGCAGCGCCTCGGCCGTCACACGATGGGAGTACCCGGACCGGCCACCAGCGGACTCTCCGCGGGCGTGCACGAACTGCTGCGCGGGGACGCGGTCCTCGTCACCGACGCCGCCGAGGTCGTCGAACTGGTCGGCGACATCGGAGAGCTGGCACCGGAGCGCCGCGGCCCGGTGCTGCCCCGGGACCTCCTCGGGCCGGCCACCCGGCAGGTCCTGGCCGCGATCCCGGCCCGCCGGACGGCCCGGCCGACCGAGATCGCCCGGGGCGCGCAGACCAGTCCGGACGACGCGATCGCGAGGCTGTACGAACTCAGAGCACTCGGATACGTCGAACGACACGGCGACGGCTGGAAGTTGACACGCCAGGCGATGACCTCGCCCCATGGCGGCCACGGAGCGTGGTGAACGGGCTGGTTCGGCCGTCCGGGGGAAGGCCGACAGCCCTTGCAATTCGCTCAGTTGGGCTCGTTCGACGATCACAAAGAGTGATCGCCGTGTCGCGCGGGACGTCGTGAGGAACGTATCTGCGCGCCGTCAGGCCCCCGTTCCTAGCGCACCGCGACACGTCAGTCACGCTACGCTCACGAGAATCCGCGACACGGACAGGCAACCCGACATCAGACAGACAGCTCACCCAGACGCCAGCACTCCACGGCAGAACGGCACAAGGCGACGAATGCCCCAGCACACCTCCGGGTCCGACCGGGCGGCGATCCCCCCAGCCGCCCGCGACGGTGGCAGCGTGCGGCCGCCCGCTCCCTCGACGCTCGACGAGCTGTGGCGGTCGTACAAAGCGACGGGAGACGAGCGGTTGCGAGAGCAGCTGATCCTGCACTACTCGCCGCTCGTGAAGTACGTCGCGGGACGGGTCAGCGTGGGCCTGCCGCCCAACGTCGACCAGGCGGACTTCGTCTCCTCCGGGGTGTTCGGGCTGATCGACGCGATCGAGAAGTTCGACATCGACCGGGAGATCAAGTTCGAGACGTACGCGATCACCCGGATCCGGGGCGCGATGATCGACGAGTTGCGGGCGCTGGACTGGATCCCGCGGTCGGTGCGGCAGAAGGCGCGCACCGTGGAGCGCGCGTACGCGACGCTGGAGGCGCGGCTGCGGCGGACGCCGACCGAGAGCGAGGTCGCCGCCGAGATGGACATCACGGTCGATGAACTCCACGCCGTCTTCAGCCAGTTGTCGCTGGCCAACGTCGTGGCGCTGGAGGAGTTGCTGCACGGCGGCGACGGCGGCGACGGCGGCGACGGCCTGAGCTTCATGGACACGCTGGAGGACACGGCCGCCGACAACCCGGTGGAGGTGGCCGAGGACCGGGAGCTGCGGCGGTTCCTGGCCCGGGCGATCAACACGCTGCCCGAGCGGGAGAAGACCGTGGTCACGCTGTACTACTACGAGGGGCTCACGCTGGCCGAGATCGGGAACGTACTGGGCGTGACCGAGAGCCGGGTCAGTCAGATCCACACCAAGTCCGTGCTCCAGCTGCGGGCGAAACTGGCGAGCTTCGGACGCTGAGGCCGCCGGCCCGGGGGCCGGACCGGAGGCAGGGTCGCGCAGTGACTCCCGCCGCGGGTGGCGCGTCCGTAAAGTGGGTTGACGTGCCAAGGATTCGAGCGGCCTCCGTGGCCGAGCACCGGTCGATGCAGCGTGCCGCCCTGCTGGACGCGGCACGCACCCTGCTGTCCGAAGGCGGGACGGAGGCGCTGACCTTCCCGGCCCTCGCCGAGCGGACGGGACTCGCGCGGTCCTCCGTGTACGAGTACTTCCGGTCACGGGCGGCGGTGGTCGAGGAACTGTGCCAGGTCGACTTCCCGGTCTGGGCGGCGGAGGTGTCGGCGGCGATGGAGCAGGCCGTCGCCCCCGAGGCCAAGGTCGAGGCGTATGTGCGCAAGCAGCTGGAGCTGGTCGGGGACCGGCGGCACCGGGCCGTGGTCGCCATCTCCGCCAGCGAGCTCGATGCCGGTGCCCGGGAGAAGATCCGGGCGGCACACGGGGGGCTCGTCGCGATGATCGTCGAGGCGCTGGGGGAGCTGGGACACGAGCAGCCCCGGCTGGCGGCGATGCTCGTGCAGGGAGTCGTGGACGCGGCCGTGCGGCGGATCGAGCTGGGCGCCGCGGAGGAACCGGCGGTCGTCGCGCAGGCCGCGGTGGGGATGGTTCTGCGGGGTGTGCGGGGCTGAGGCCCGGGCCGAGGGTGCTGAGCACGCCTATGACGGCAACGGCACCCCCAGGACCGGCAGCAGTCTCGACGGACCGTCGTTCAGCAGCCACGGGGGCAGCAGCAGGAGCGGGTTCAGGTAGGTCTCGCCGCTGAGGAGGCCCCAGTGGAGGCAGGGGGACGTGCAGTGCGAGCCCGTCGGCTCCACCGTGCCGATCACCTCTCCGGCGCTCACCTCGTCCCCCTCGCGCACCGACGCACGGACCGGCTCGTAGGTCGTGCGCAGAGGCGGGTCGCCCGTATCGGCCAGGGCCACCGAGACGACGCCCTTCCCGGCCACCCGGCCGGCGAAGGCCACCCGGCCGGGCGCCACCGCCCGTACCGGGGTCCCGGGCGCTGCCGCCAGGTCGACGCCGCGGTGGCCCCGGGCGTACGGCGTCGGCGGAGGGTCCCAGCCGCGCAGGAGGGGTGGGCGCGCCCCGACCGGCCAGGCCCGGCCCACGGCCGGGATCTGCGCGTCCACACCGGTCACGGCACCGGTCGCCAGCAGCAGGTGCGGCGGCGGGGCCAGCAGGGCCGTCACCGTCAGGACCACCAGCAGCACCGATCGTGCACACACCCTCACGCATCGTTTCGTTCGCATGGCGCCAGGGTCCCCGAAATCGGCGATCACGGCGCGGAGCTGTGGACCACCGGCTGGTTGTGGACAACGGCGTCACCCGGCGCCCCGCGGGTCCCGTACACTTCTGGTGGCGACCCGGGCCACCGGGTCGACTTCGCACGCCCCGATACGAGGCCCTCACCAGGCCCGTATCAGCGCCTCTCGGTCCTTCGCGGCACGGCGCACCGGGGCGTCAGGCGCGGAAGCCGTCCGGCATCCGCGGCACAACCGGGAAACACAAGGAGAGTACGGCCATGGCCGTCGTCACGATGCGGGAGCTGCTGGAGAGCGGCGTCCACTTCGGTCACCAGACCCGCCGTTGGAACCCGAAGATGAAGCGCTTCATCTTCACCGAGCGCAACGGCATCTACATCATCGACCTGCTCCAGTCGCTGTCGTACATCGACCGCGCCTACGAGTTCGTCAAGGAGACCGTCGCCCACGGCGGCACGGTCATGTTCGTCGGTACCAAGAAGCAGGCGCAGGAGGCCATCGCCGAGCAGGCCACCCGCGTCGGCATGCCCTACGTCAACCAGCGCTGGCTGGGCGGCATGCTCACCAACTTCTCGACCGTCTACAAGCGTCTGCAGCGCCTGAAGGAGCTCGAGCAGATCGACTTCGAGGACGTCGCGTCCTCCGGTCTGACCAAGAAGGAGCTCCTGGTCCTCTCGCGTGAGAAGGCCAAGCTGGAGAAGACCCTCGGCGGTATCCGCGAGATGCAGAAGGTGCCCAGCGCCGTCTGGATCGTGGACACCAAGAAGGAGCACATCGCCGTTGGTGAGGCCCGGAAGCTGAACATTCCGGTCGTCGCGATCCTCGACACCAACTGCGACCCCGACGAGGTCGACTACAAGATCCCGGGCAACGACGACGCGATCCGCTCCGTCACCCTGCTCACCCGTGTGATCGCCGACGCCGTCGCCGAGGGCCTGATGGCCCGCTCCGGTGTCGCCGAGGCCGGCAAGGGTGACAAGGCCGCGGGCGAGCCGCTCGCCGAGTGGGAGCGCGACCTGCTCGAGGGTGAGAAGAAGGCCGACGAGGCTGCTCCGGCCGCCGAGGCCGCCCCCGCCGCGGAGGCCGCCGAGGCCGCTCCGGCCGAGGGCGAGAAGGCCGCCGAGGGCGAGCAGGCCTGACCGTCAGCGTCAGCGTTGACGGCGGGAGCGGATGACATGAAGTCCGCTCCCGCCGTTCACCCGTAGGTCAGCGGCGAGTCGCCGGTCTGCATCTCCACGCAGGTCGCGGACCCCGCAGATCTTCGATCCTCCAGACTTCGAGAAAGATTCACAGACTCATGGCGAACTACACCGCCGCCGACGTCAAGAAGCTCCGCGAGCTCACGGGCGCCGGCATGATGGACTGCAAGAAGGCGCTGGACGAGGCCGAGGGCAACGTCGAGAAGGCCGTCGAGGCGCTGCGCATCAAGGGCCAGAAGGGCGTCGCCAAGCGCGAGGGCCGCTCCGCCGAGAACGGTGCCGTCGTCTCGATCATCGCCGACGACAACTCCTCCGGTGTCCTGGTCGAGCTGAAGTGCGAGACCGACTTCGTCGCCAAGGGCGAGAAGTTCCAGGCCGTCGCCAACGCCATCGCCGAGCACGTCGCCAAGACCTCCCCGGCCGACATCGAGGCCCTGCTCGCCTCCGAGATCGAGCCCGGCAAGACCGTCCAGGCGTTCGTGGACGAGGCCAACGCCAACCTCGGTGAGAAGATCGTCCTGGACCGCTTCGCGCAGTTCTCCGACGGCTACGTGACGGCGTACATGCACCGCACGATGCCCGACCTGCCCCCGCAGATCGGTGTCCTCGTCGAGCTCGACAAGCCGAACGCCGAGGTCGCCAAGGGCGTCGCCCAGCACATCGCCGCCTTCGCGCCGAAGTACCTCTCCAAGGAGGACGTCCCGGCCGACGTCGTCGAGGCCGAGCGCCGCATCGCCGAGGAGACCACCCGCGCCGAGGGCAAGCCCGAGGCCGCCCTGCCGAAGATCGTCGAGGGTCGCCTCAACGGCTTCTTCAAGGACGCCACCCTGCTGGGCCAGCCGTACGCGCTCGACAACAAGAAGTCCGTCCAGAAGGTGCTGGACGAGGCCGGTGTCACCCTGAAGCGCTTCACGCGCATCAAGGTCGGCATCTGAGTCCGTACCCGACGGGCGCGCGACCCCGATAGGGTCGGGGGCAGTCGTTCGGGTACCCGGTCACGCACACGCGCGTGCCCGACGACAGCAGATCTGACGAGGAGGCCATTGCCGCATGGGATGCGAAACACGCCCCACCGGCAATGGCCTTCTTCGTATGTGCAACACGTGAAAGAGGCGGGATCCCCATGACCACGAAGGCCCAGAAGAGCGACGACGGCAAAGTATCCGGCCGGTTTCTGCTGAAGCTGTCCGGCGAGGCCTTCTCCGGTGGCGGGGGCCTGGGAGTCGACCCCGACGTGGTGCACAAGATCGCCCGTGAGATCGCCGCCGTCGTCCGGGACGGCGCGCAGATCGCGGTCGTCATCGGCGGCGGCAACTTCTTCCGCGGCGCCGAACTCCAGCAGCGCGGCATGGACCGGGCCCGCTCCGACTACATGGGCATGCTCGGCACCGTGATGAACTGCCTCGCCCTGCAGGACTTCCTGGAGAAGGAGGGCGTCGACTGCCGCGTGCAGACCGCGATCACCATGGGGCAGGTCGCCGAGCCGTACATCCCGCTGCGCGCCGTACGGCACCTGGAGAAGGGCCGCGTGGTCATCTTCGGCGCCGGTATGGGCATGCCGTACTTCTCCACCGACACCACCGCCGCCCAGCGCGCCCTGGAGATCGACGCCGAGGCGCTGCTGATGGGCAAGAACGGTGTCGACGGGGTCTACGACTCCGACCCCAAGACCAACCCCGACGCCGTGAAGTTCGACCACCTCGGCTACGGCGAGGTCATCACGCGCGACCTGAAGGTCGCCGACGCCACGGCCATCACGCTGTGCCGCGACAACAATCTCCCGATCGTGGTCTTCGAGCTTCTGGCGGAGGGCAATATCGCGCGTGCCGTCAAGGGTGAGAAGATCGGCACGCTGGTGGGTGACCAGGGCAGCCGGGACTGACCGGATGAACCACACCGTCCTGGGGACAGGTGACCGTGGGGCGTCCGCCTCCCGGACACCCGTCCACGGGGCGCCCGTCCACCGGACGCCACCTGTCCGGGGGACGGACGGGACGGAGCCGGGCCGGGGGATGGACAATGTCCTGCCGGTCGGGAACCGTGCAGGAAGAAGACGCGACGCAGCCGGCCGTTGTCCCGAACCGCAGCCGGGCCTACTCAAGACACGCAGGAGCAAGTGGTGATCGAAGAGACCCTCCTCGAGGCCGAGGAGAAGATGGAGAAGGCCGTCGTGGTCGCCAAGGAGGACTTCGCCGCGATCCGTACCGGCCGTGCGCACCCGGCGATGTTCAACAAGATCGTGGCCGACTACTACGGTGCGCCGACGCCGATCAACCAGCTGGCCTCGTTCTCCGTGCCCGAGCCGCGCATGGCCGTGGTGACGCCCTTCGACAAGAGCGCGCTGCGCAACATCGAGCAGGCGATCCGCGACTCCGACCTGGGCGTCAACCCGAGCAACGACGGCAACATCATCCGGGTGGTGTTCCCCGAGCTCACCGAGGAGCGCCGCCGCGAGTACATCAAGGTCGCGCGCCACAAGGGCGAGGAGGCCAAGATCTCCATTCGCTCGGTCCGCCGCAAGGCCAAGGACGCCATCGACAAGCTGATCAAGGACGGCGAGGTCGGCGAGGACGAGGGCCGCCGTGCGGAGAAGGACCTCGACGACCTGACGGCGAAGTACGTCGCCCAGGTCGACGAGCTCCTCAAGCACAAGGAAGCGGAGCTGCTCGAGGTCTGATGAACGACTCTTCCTGGGGCGCGCCGCCACACACCGGGTACTGGGGACCCCCCGGCGAGGGCCCCGCGCAGGGGGCTGCCCCGGCGGGTCCCGCGTACGATGCGCGAGACGCGCAGCAGACTCGCCCCATGTCCATCGTGCCCGACGTACCCGATCACGGCGGAGACCAGGATGACGACCGGGGGGCCGCTCGGCTGGGCGGCCCTCTGTTCCGAGACGAGCGGAACTCGGACGAGCGGAATCCAGACGAGCGGAATCCGGAGCCCATGCCCGACGCGTCGCAGCCGGCGCCGAAGCCGCAGAAGAAGAGCGCGGGGCGCGATCTGAGCGCCGCGATAGGGGTCGGTGTCGGGCTCGGCGCGGTGATCGTCGCGTCGCTGTTCATCGTCAAGGCCGTGTTCGTCGGCGTCATCGCGGTCGCCGTCGTGGTGGGCCTGTGGGAGCTGACCAAGCGGCTCCAGGAGCGCAAGGGCATCCGCGCGCCCCTCGTACCGCTCGCGCTGGGCGGTGCGGCGATGGTCGTCGCCGGGTACGTCCGCGGCGCCGAGGGCGCGTGGGTCGCCATGGGGCTCACGGCGCTGGCCGTGCTCGTCTGGCGGATGACGGAACCGCCGGAGAACTACCTCAAGGACGTCACCGCGGGCGTGTTCGCCGCGTTCTATGTGCCGTTCCTGGCGACGTTCGTGGCGATGATGCTCACCGCCGACGACGGGCCGCGCCGCGTTCTGACGTTCCTGCTGCTGACCGTGGTCAGCGACACCGGCGCGTACGCGGTCGGCTGGCGGTTTGGCAAGCACAAGCTCGCGCCGCGCATCAGCCCCGGCAAGACCCGCGAGGGTCTGATCGGCGCGGTGGCCTTCGCGATGGTCGTGGGCGCGCTGTGCATGGAGTTCGTGATCGACGACGGGGTCTGGTGGCAGGGCCTGCTGCTGGGCCTGGCCGTCGCGGCCAGCGCCACGCTGGGCGACCTCGGCGAGTCCATGATCAAGCGGGACCTCGGCATCAAGGACATGGGGACGCTGCTCCCCGGACACGGCGGCATCATGGACCGCCTGGACTCCTTGCTGCCGACGGCTCCGGTGGTCTGGCTGCTGCTGGTGCTCTTCGTCGGATCGGGCTGAGCGACTCCCCCCGTCGGCAGAAGTCGAGCCCCCGTCCAGCACCGGACGGGGGCTCGACCCTTGCGGGATGCCCCGGCCCTCACCTGGTGAGACGATGTCAGGTGTACGCCGCACAAGGGGGCATCATGTCCGCCATCCGACAGAGCATCGATGTCGACCGCAGCCCTGAGGACGTCTACGCGTACGTCACGGACCCTCCCCGGATGCCGGAGTGGCAGCTGAGCGCGGTCTCCGCGGAGCGCCTCGAGGAGGGACCCTTCGGTGTCGGCTCCCGCGTCCGGGTCACCCGGCACGTGGGCCGCCGCACCATACCAATGATCATGGAGGTCACCGAGTACGACCCCCCGCACAGCTGGGGTATGAGGGGCGTGGACGGTCCCGTCCGGGCGCGCGTCCACGGTGAGATCGAACCGGTCGACGAGGGGCGCCGCTCCCATGTGACCATCGACATCGATCTCGAGGGCCACGGCCTCGGCAAGGTCCTGGTCCCCCTCGTCATGCGCCCGCAGGTCCGCAAGGAACTCCCGCGCAACGAACGGATCCTCAAGGACCGGCTGGAGCATCTCGGGCAGTGACGGCCACCGGGTCCTCCGGGGCGTCGGGGTCGGGCTCGGGTTCCCAGCGCAGCAGGTCTCCCGGCTGACACCGGAGTGCCTCGCACAGTGCGGCCAGGGTCGTGAAGCGCACCGCCTTGGCGCGGCCGTTCTTGAGGACGGCGAGATTGGCGGGCGTGATGCCGACGCGCTCGGCGAGTTCGCCCACGGACATCTTCCGTCGGGCGAGCATCACGTCGATGTCGACGACGATCGGCATCAGATCACCCCGGCCAGCTCGGCCCGCATCCGCGCGGCCTCGACATCGCGTGCGACGGCCTGGGCGAGCAGCATCCGCAGCACCAGCACGATGAGCGCGACCCCGCCGACGGCCAGGGACACCCCGCACACCAGCAGGACGATCCCCGGGGCGACGGCCTCACCCGGCGCGAGGACGACGGCGAGCGCGAACACCAGCACGGCGGCGGCCACCATCGCGCCGATCACGATGTTGACGTAACGGAAGGCCCCGTACGAGAACACCGTGCCGCGCCGCACCATCGTCACCAGCCGCCAGACACAGACCAGGACGACCTGGGCGGTCACCACCCCCAGCACGATGATCGTCAGAACCGGGGTACGCAGGTGCGCGACCTCGGCGTCCAGCCCCCGCATGTCGACGGCCAACAGCGGCACCATCACCGCCTGCACGAACACCGAGCCGGCGAGCAGCACCACGAGGACGGCACGCAGCGCGAGCACTGTCAGGTTTCCCATCGCCTCTCCTTCTGTCGCGGGGCGTGTGGTCCATCGTCCCACGATGCTTTTCTATCGAAAGTCGATAGATGCGGCAAGGGGATGCCGGGCCCCAGGTCACGTCGCCCGATCTGTGACAGAGGGGAGTAGCCCACTGCATGTGCCCAACGCCGGTTCGACGCGGCCACGCAGCTCGTCGGAGATGCCACCCGGTCTGGAGGGCGCAAGCCCCGAGTTCCTGACGCTTTACGGGACGCTGTTCCTCGCAGGCCCCAGGACACCGGCCCGAGCGGAGGGCCGTGCGACGATCCAAGGCTTCCTCGCGGAGGCCGAACGGGCAGCGCAGCCGCCTCGGAACCGACACCAACCACGTGTGGATCGCTGCCGGGTCGACGAACGGGGCTATCCACCGAGTGGCCACCGCGGCAGAAGTGGGCAGGTACGAAGCCACTACCTTGCGCGTGAGCTTGTCCTCACCTGGGTCCGGAACCAGAAAGGCCGGCCGAGCCGCAGCCTGGCGGACCTGGCCAAGAGGCTGCATGTCGTCTGAGCTGGGTACCCTCGGCTGCATGGCGCCCAATGCACAGGAAGCGCAGATGGCGCACCCGCGTATGGCAGCGGGTGCGCTCTTCTTTGATGCCGCCGGGCGGGTCCTCATGGTCGAGCCCTCCTACAAGGACTACCGGGAGATCCCTGGCGGGTACGTCGAGACCGGCGAGTCTCCGTTGCATGCCGCCATCCGTGAGGTCCAGGAGGAGCTGGGCATCACACCGCCCATCGTGCGTCTGCTCGCGGTCGACTGGGCTCCGAACGAGGCCGAGGGTGACAAGGTGCTGTACCTGTTCGACGGCGGCCAGCTCAGCCAGGAGGACCTGGCAGCGATCACCTTGCAGCCCGAGGAGTTGAAAAGCTTCGCGTTCCTCTCCTCGGAGCAGATCACCACGCGAACGATCCCCCGACTGGCCCGACGCATCCTTGCGGCGGCCGAGGCCCGCAACGAAGCTGCGCCGGTCTACCTGGAACACGGGCGCAGGCCCGGCAGCGAGGCAGGATGACCACGCCACGCAGCATGAGCCGAGAGGAAGGCATCCGCCTTGTCCAACGGCTCATGGACGCCGACTACGCCGACGAGGCGGAAGGCGACGAGATCCTGGCCGCACTTGAACGAGGTCTCGTTTGCCCACACATCAGTGACTACATCTTCTGGGAGTCCGACCCCCGACTGACGGCTGAGAAGATCGTGGACCGAGCACCGGCCTACCAGCCGTTCGCCCTGTGATCAGACGTCGTGTAATCGAGGCGCGGTAAGAGTTTCCCTACGTCTATCAAGCCCGCGCACGGCGCGGGTGCGCGCCGCCTTTTCGGCGGGGCCGCCGCTCTGTCTTCGCCAGCGGCGGCCCCGCCCGGCGGCGCGCCGGCGGCAGCGGGCATTACAGCGGGATCGTGCTCACCGTAGCTAGCTGGCAAGACAGACGGTGGTTCTCACTCGCCTCTCGTGTCTGTGGCAGGACATGATGTCCGATCCGTAGGTGAGTGTGTAGCTGCGTGACAACGCCCACGCACGCAGACCAGGGGACCTGACAGCAGGTCAGAGCCACGCCAGCCCAAGGTCAACCGCCCACCCAAGTTGCTTCGGGACGAAGAGGTCGTTCCGTTAGGGTGCGCCGCATGACCAACGATGCCCCGGCCTGTCCCGAGTGCAGCAAACCCATGGAGTCCGGCGGCCTGGTGCTCTCCGAGCGGGAGGACGACGGCCGTCGGACCTGCCGGTCGCTGTGGCGGTGTGCCGATCAGCACGTCTGGTGGAGCTGGACAGACCGGCCGGACGAACCGTTGGAGGTCTGCCCGGTACCGGGGCTGTTCCGCTGACATGCGGTGCTCACGGACGTTGCCGCCGACGGCAGTGACGGCAGCGCTGACGGCAACGACGGCGGACGGCAGCGGCGCTCGGCAGCCCGGCGCGGTAGCGGCACAGGACGATCGGACCGGCTCACCAAGGCGTGCCCGCATCTTCTAAGCACCGGTCCCAAGGCGTCATGATCTACCGATGGATGAGTACGCCTGGCCCACGGGCTCTGAAGCGCCGGCCGCTGATGCGGTCCGGTCGAACTGGGCGGCAACCGTCGCGGCCCTGCCTGTAGGAAGCCGAATCACCGGCGAGGTCATCGGTCGCCAGCCCTTCGGGGTCTTCATCTGTATAGACGGCGTGCCGAACGCCATAACGCTGGCAGAGATCACAGCCATGCCCCACGGGATGGACCTCCCGGCCCTTGGGGCCTTCGTCAGCGGGGAGGTTATCTGGCATGTCGCCCACAACCACCAGGTCAAGCTCCGGCTCGATGAGTGGCTCGCAGCCGACGAGTGATCTCCGCTGGGCCGTCTCTGGGCCGTCCGAGGCCGCTCAGTGCCGACCGACGACGACTACTGACGACCGTCGTAGCGAGCGACAGCCCCAGGTCACCCGATTGGATCTGCGACACTGGTTGAGCCATGCCTAAGCCCGGAGAACTCACTTTCGTCGCCCCGCGCGGAGCCAAGAAGCCGCCGCGGCATCTCGCCGATCTCACGCCCGCCGAGCGCAAGGAGGCGGTCGTCGCGGTCGGTGAGAAGCCGTTTCGTGCCAAGCAGCTCTCGCAGCACTACTTCGCGCGGTACGCGCACGACCCGGAGCAGTGGACCGACATCCCGGCCGGCTCGCGGGACCGGCTGCGCGAGGCGCTGCTGCCCGAGCTGATGACGGTCGTGCGGCATCTGTCGACCGACCAGGGCACCACCCGCAAGACGCTGTGGCGGCTTTTCGACGGCACGCTCGTCGAGTCGGTGCTCATGAGGTACCCGGACCGGGTGACCATGTGCATCAGCTCGCAGGCCGGGTGCGGTATGAACTGCCCGTTCTGTGCCACCGGGCAGGCCGGGCTCGACCGGAACCTGTCCACCGCCGAGATCGTGCACCAGATCGTCGACGGGATGCGCGCCCTGCGCGACGGTGAGGTGCCGGGCGGTCCGGCGCGGCTGTCCAACATCGTGTTCATGGGCATGGGGGAGCCGCTCGCCAACTACAACCGGGTCGTGGGGGCCATCCGGCGCCTGACCGACCCGGAGCCGGACGGGCTCGGGCTGTCGCAGCGCGGCATCACCGTCTCGACGGTCGGTCTCGTGCCGGCCATCCACCGGTTCGCCGACGAGGGCTTCAAGTGCCGGCTCGCCATCTCGCTGCACGCGCCCGACGACGAGCTGCGCGACACCCTCGTCCCGGTGAACACGCGGTGGAAGGTGCGTGAGGTGCTGGACGCCGGGTTCGAGTACACCGCCAAGTCCGGGCGGCGGCTGTCCATCGAGTACGCGCTGATCCGGGACATCAACGACCAGGCGTGGCGCGGCGACCGGCTCGGCCGGCTGCTCAAGGGCAGGCCCGTGCACGTCAACCTGATCCCGCTGAACCCGACGCCGGGCTCCCAGTGGACCGCCTCCCGGCCCGAGGACGAGAAGGCCTTCGTGGAGGCGATCGCCGCCCATGGTGTGCCGGTGACGATCCGGGACACCCGGGGCCAGGAGATCGACGGGGCCTGTGGTCAGCTCGCCGCGAGCGAGCGGTAGTCTGACCGGCGTAAGTACCGTGTAAGGACGCGGGTGAGGACATCCGCGTACGAACATCCACGCAAGAACATCTGCATATTCCGACAGGGGAGCGCCACAGCGCTGAGAGTGCGGCGACCGGCCGCAGACCCTCTGAACCTCGCCCAGGTCATTCTGGGTAGGGAGATCGGTCATCACTCGAGCTGTTGCGCCCTGCTCGGGACATCCGCCAAGGGGTCCCGGGCAGGGCCGCGTCTCTTCCTGGTCCCTCCAGGAGGAATCCAGTGAGCATCACCAAGAAGCGGTTCACGGCCGTGGTCGTCGGGCTGGGCATGGTCGGCGGCCTCGCCGCGTGCGGGTCGTCCGAGGGCGGCGGCCAGGGGGCCGGGACCGAGTCCCGGACGGTGACCCTGGTCAGCCACGACTCGTGGGCCGCCTCCAAGAAGGTCATCGCCGCGTTCGAGGAGGAGTCCGGCTACAAGGTCAGGGTCCTCAAGAGCGGCGACGCCGGGCAGGCCGTCAACAAGGCCATCCTGACCAAGGACAACCCGCAGGGCGACGTCTTCTTCGGCGTCGACAACACCCTGCTCTCCCGGGCGCTCGACAACGGGCTGTTCCAGCCGTACGAGGCGAAGGGCGCGGACCGGATCAAGCCCGAGTACCGCGTCGATGAGGACAAGCACCGGGTCACGCCCATCGACACCGGCGACATCTGCGTCAACTACGACAAGAAGTACTTCGCCGACCACAAGCTCCAGCCGCCGCGGAGCTTCGACGACCTCGTCAAGCCCCAGTACAGGAACCTCCTCGTCACCGAGAACGCCTCGACCTCCTCGCCCGGCCTGGGCTTCCTGCTCGGCACCGCCGCCAGGTACGGGGACGGGGGCTGGCAGGGCTACTGGAAGAAGCTCAAGGCCAACGGCGTGAAGGTCGTCGACGGCTGGGAGCAGGCCTACTACGAGGAGTTCTCCGGCTCCTCCAGCGGCAAGAAGGCGAAGGCCGACCGGCCGCTGGTGGTGTCGTACGCCTCCTCGCCGCCCGCCGAGGTCGTCTTCGCCGACCCGCGGCCGAAGACCGCGCCGACCGGGGTGGCCGACGGCACCTGCTTCCGGCAGATCGAGTACGCGGGGCTGCTGGCCAACGCCAAGAACACCAAGGGCGGCAAGGCGCTCCTCGACTTCCTGATCAGCAGGCGGTTCCAGGAGGACATGCCGCTCAACATGTTCGTCTACCCGGTGCTCGAGGGCGCTCAGGTGCCGCAGGAGTTCCTGACGTACGGACCGCAGGCGAAGGATCCCCAGACCATGGACCCGGCGAAGATCGCCGGCCACCGTGACGAGTGGGTCAAGTCGTGGACGTCACTCGTACTGAAGTAACCGGCCGGATCAGGGGCGCGGGGGCGCGGCTCGGGCTGATGGCCGTGCCCGTCGCGTTCTTCGCGGTCTTCTTCGCCTACCCCGTCGCCGCGATCGTCGTGCGCGGCCTGAAGCTCGACGGGGTCTGGCGGATCGGCCGGATCGGGGACGTGGCGGCGCAGCCGGACATCCGGCACGTGCTGTGGTTCACCACCTGGCAGGCGCTCGTCTCCACCGCGCTCACCCTGCTGCTGGCGCTCCCCGGCGCGTATGTCTTCGCGCGCTTGGAGTTCCGGGGCAAGCAGATCCTGCGGGCGGTGGTGACCGTCCCGTTCGTGCTGCCGACCGTCGTGGTCGGTACGGCGTTCCTGGCGCTGGTCGGGCGCGGCGGACTGCTCGACGAGCTGTGGGGCGTACGGCTCGACACCACCGTATGGGCGATCCTGCTCGCGCACGTCTTCTTCAACTACGCGGTCGTGGTCCGGACGGTCGGCGGGCTGTGGGGGCAGCTGGACCCGCGGCAGGAGGAGGCCGCACGGATGCTCGGCGCCTCCCCGCTGAAGGCCTGGCGGCAGGTCACCCTGCCCGCGCTCGCGCCCGCCGTGGCCGCCGCCGCGCTGATGGTCTTCCTGTTCACCTTCACCTCCTTCGGCGTGGTGCAGATCCTCGGCGGGCCCACCTTCTCCACGCTCGAGGTGGAGATCTACCGGCAGACCTCGGAGCTCTTCGACCTGTCCACGGCGGCCGTGCTCACGCTGATCCAGTTCGTCGCGGTCGGGCTGATCCTCGCCCTGCATGCCTGGACCGTACGGCGCCGGGAGACCGCGCTGCGGCTGGTGGACGCCTCCGTGACCGCGCGGCGGCCCCGCGGAGCCGGGCAGTGGGCGGTGCTGGCCGGGGTGCTGGGCACGGTCGTGGTGCTGCTCGTGCTGCCGCTGGCCGTGCTGGTCCAGCGGTCCCTGGACGCGCCCGGCTTCGGCTACTACCGGGCGCTGACCCGGCAGGACGGGGGCACCTTCCTCGTCCCGCCGATCGCCGCGATCGGCGCCTCCCTGCAGTACGCCGTCGCCGCCACCGCCATCGCCGTCGTGATCGGCGGTCTCGCCGCAGCGGCCCTGGCCCGCCGGGACGCGGGGCGGCTGGTGCGCGGGTTCGACGCGCTGCTGATGCTGCCGCTCGGGGTGTCCGCGGTGACCGTCGGTTTCGGCTTCCTGATCGCTCTCGACCAGCCGCCGCTGGATCTGCGGTCGTCCTGGATCCTGGTGCCGCTGGCGCAGGCGCTGGTCGGGGTGCCCTTCGTCGTCCGGACCATGCTGCCGGTGCTGCGGGCGGTGGACGTGCGGCTGCGGGAGGCCGCGGCCGTGCTCGGGGCGTCGCCGTGGCGGGTGTGGCGGGAGGTGGACCTGCCGATGGTGCGGCGGGCGCTGCTGGTCGCCGCCGGGTTCGCCTTCGCGGTGTCGCTCGGGGAGTTCGGGGCGACGGTGTTCATCGCACGGCCCGACAACCCGACGCTGCCGGTGGCGGTCGCCCGGCTGCTGGGGCGGCCCGGGGACCTCAACTACGGGCAGGCGATGGCCCTGTCCACGATATTGATGATCGTGTGCGCGGTGGCGCTGCTGGTGCTGGAGCGGCTGCGGACCGACCGGACCGGGGAGTTCTGATGCTGCTGAGCCTGGCCGGCGCGACCGTCCGCTTCGGCGGGCGGGCCGTGCTCGACGCGGTCGATCTGGAGGTGGCCGAGCACGAGATCGTGTGTGTGCTCGGGCCCAGCGGCAGCGGCAAGTCCACGCTGCTGCGGGTGGTGGCCGGGCTGCAGCCCCTGGACTCCGGGCGGGTGCTGCTCGGCGGACGCGACCAGGCGGGCGTGCCCGCGCACCGGCGCGGCGTCGGGCTGATGTTCCAGGACCACCAGCTGTTCCCGCAGCGGGACGTGGCCGGCAACGTCGCCTTCGGGCTGCGCATGCGCGGCGCCTCGCGGTCCGAACAGACCGAGCGTGTACGGGAGTTGCTGGACCTGGTCGGACTGCCGGGCGCCGGGCGGCGGGCCGTCGCCGCGCTGTCCGGCGGTGAGCAGCAGCGGGTGGCCCTGGCCCGGGCGCTGGCCCCCAGCCCCCGGCTGCTGATGCTCGACGAGCCGCTCGGGCAGCTCGACCGGTCGCTCAGGGAACGGCTCGTCGTGGAACTCCGGGAGCTGTTCGGCCGGCTGGGCACCACCGTCCTGGCCGTCACCCACGACCAGGGCGAGGCCTTCGCGCTCGCCGACCGGGTCGTGGTGATGCGGGAGGGGCGGATCGCCCAGTCGGGGACGCCGCTGGAGGTGTGGCAGCGGCCGGCCGACGCGTTCGTGGCCCGGTTCCTCGGCTTCGAGAACGTGGTCGAGGCGACGGTGGGCGAGGGGGCCGCGGTCACCCCGTGGGGCAAGGTGCCCGTCCCGCAGGGCGCCGCGCAGGGGCAGCGGACGCTGCTGGTGCGCCCCGCCGGGGTACGGCTGGTCCCCGCGGGCGAGGGCCTGCTGCGCTGCACGGTGACCGCCCGCACCTTCAAGGGCACCCACGTCGCCGTCCACCTCCAGCCCGAGGACGCCCCGCGCCTGGAGGCGGCCTGCGCGCTGCGGGACGCACCGGAGGTGGGGGACGAGGTCGAGGTGGAGTTCGACGCCGCCGAAATCGCCGTGCTGGGATGACACGCAAGAGGGCCCGCCCCCTCGTGGTACAGGGACGGGCCGGAGGCAGGATGCCGGGCGTCAGCGGTCGCTGCTCGCCCCGCGGCGGCGCATGCCGAAGAACACCGCGCCGCCGCCGATCACGACCAGGGCGGCCGCGATACCGGCGATGATCCCGGTGTTGGAGTTCGCGCCGGTCTCGGCGAGGTTGGACTCACCGACCGCGGGCGACGGGGCGTTGTCCGCGGGGGCGGCGGCCGTGCTCGTGCTCTGCGACGGCGACGGCGACGCGGCCGGGGTGCCGCTCTCCTCGGCCGGGGTGGAGGCGGACTCGGAGGGGGCCGGCTTGCTGGGCTCGGCCGGCGGCGCCGGGGGCTTGCCGTTCTCCTTCTTGCAGGCCGTCGCCGGGGTGACGAGGTTCGGCTCGATGTCGTCGTCGACGTAGCCGGCGGCCTTGACGTGCACGCGGTACTCGGCGTTCGGCTTCCAGTCCTCGTCGAAGGTGACGGTGACACCCTCGGACGAACCCTTGACCACCTGCTCGCCGACCTTCTTGGCGTCAGCCCCGTGGTTCTCCAGGTAGACGGTGACGGTCGCCGGGACACCGGTGGGGTCCACGTCGGTGACGGTGATGACGCCCTTGGCGCCGTCGCACTTCGCCTCGGCGGAGAACTCGCTGATGTCGCAGGCGAAGGCGTTGCCGGCGGCACCGAGCGCCAGCGCCGCGGAGGCGGAGGCGACACCGAGGGCGCGCAGGGAGCGCGCAACCGTACGGTGGGACGCAGGACGACGGAATATGGACAGGACTGCCACGTTTGTCCTTTACAGGATGCGCAAATGCGGGGGGTGAAGGGAGTGTTGACATCGCATCAGCACTCCCCAGAGGCTCACAGGTCTATAAGCGCCGCATAAGTAGTGTCAACGTGAGACGGGACAGCAAGCGCTGGCTTTGCCTTCTTATTAACCGCCGAGACGTTTCAGCTCCGCCGGTGCCTCCTCGATCCGGTCGACCAGCGCGATCCGCGCCTGCATCGACCGTCCCCGGGCGAGCGACTGGAGCAGCGGCCAGGTGGGCAGCTTCCGCGTCCAGTGGTCCCGGTCCACCAGCACCATCGGCGTGGGCTCGCCGCGCGACTCGTAGTAGTTCGGCGTCGCGTTGTCGAAGATCTCCTGCACGGTGCCGGCCGCGCCCGGCAGGAACACCACGCCCGCGGTGCAGCGGGCCAGCAGGCCGTCCTCGCGGGTGGCGTTGGCGAAGTACTTGGCGATGTGCGAGGCGAACGGGTTCGGCGGCTCGTGGCCGTAGAACCAGGTCGGGATGCCCACGGACGTGCCGCCCTTCGGCCAGCGGTCGCGCACCTCGAACGCGGCGCGCGCCCAGTCGGTGACCGACGGCGTGAACGAGGGGGCCTTGGCCAGCAGCGGCAGTGCCTCGTCCAGCATCCCGTCGTCGAACGTGGCCGCGTACGCACCGAGGTTGGCGGCCTCCATCGCCCCCGGACCGCCGCCCGTGGCGACGGTGAACCCGGCGCGGGCGAGCTCCCGGCCCAGCCGTGCGGCACCGGCGTAGGCCTCGGTGCCGCGCGCCATCGCGTGGCCGCCCATCACCCCCACCACCCGTGCGCCGGACAGGAGTTCGTCCAGCGCGTCCGAGACGGAGTCGTCGTGGATCGCGCGCAGCATGGAGGCGTAGATGTCCCCGTCGGCCTTGGTCCGCTGGAACCAGGCGTACGCGCGGGCGTCGGGCGTGGCCTCGTAACCGCCGTCCGCCAGTGCGGCGAAGAGCTCGTCGGGGGAGTAGACCAGGCCCCGGTACGGATCGAAGGGCAGGTCCGGTATCGGCGGGAAGACCAGCGCGCCGTCCGCGCGGATCTTCGCGGCGGCGTCCTCCCGCATCGCGCAGCCGAGGAAGACGGCGCCCGCCGTGTCGGTGGTGAGCAGTTCGCGCGTACGGTCCGTCAGATCGACGGCCTGGACGCGGAAACCGGCGAGTGTGCCGCGCACCGCGACGGTCGCGTCGAACTCCTGGAGCGTCTCGATCTCATGGTCGTCGTGGTGGGCCGCATGGGCGGGCATCGTCTGCACCCGCCCATGCTAGGCACACCCGCACAGCCGGCCTCAGCCCTGGACGGCCTCGGGGCTCATCCACGCGACCTCCCACGTGTGGCCGTCGAGGTCGTCGAAGGAGCGGCCGTACATGAAGCCCAGGTCCTGCACCTTCTCCGAGGCGGTGCCGCCCGCGGCGACGGCCTTGTCCACCAGCTCGTCCACCGCCTCACGGCTCTCGGCGCTCAGGCAGATCAGCACCTCGCTGGTCCGCGTGGCGTCCGCGATCTCCTTGTCGGTGAACGTCGCGTAGAACGGCTTGGTCAGCAGCATCGCCACGATGGTGTCGCTGATCACGACGCAGGCCCCGTTCTCGTCGCTGAACTGCGGGTTGATCGAGTAGCCGAGCTCCGTGAAGAACTTCTTCGACGCGTCGAGGTCGTTCACGGGCAGGTTCACGAAGATCATCTGCTGGTACGTCGTCGAGGTCATCGCCGTCTCTCCCATCGGGCACTGTCCTGTGCGGTTCGGTGAGGTAGACCGGGCACCGGCGCGGAACTCATCGGCGTGCGCGGACATTTCTTCCCGGCGGCTCTCAGCGGGCCGGCGGCAGCGCCGCCAGCCGGGCGACGACCAGGGTGAGCGGACCGAACCAGACGAGCAGCGCGCCGGCCCGCAGGGCGGCGGCGGCGCGCAGCGTCGCCGCGGGCGCGCCCATCCGCAGCAGCGCGGCCGTGGTCTCGGCGCGGGCCTGCCGGGCCTCGACGGCGGCCGTCAGCAGCGTGGCCAGGGTGCAGCCGCACACCAGCAGCGCGCCGAGGGCGGTGAGCGGGCCGAACGACGGGCCGCCCGCCGCGGACAGCGAGGCCAGGGCGTACGTGGCCCCCGCCACCGCGCAGACCACGCCGAGGGGGCGGCCGATCCGGGTGGCCTCCGTCATCAGGACGCGACCGGCCAGCAGCCGCAGCGCGCCCGGGCGCACCGCCTGGAGCAGCCGCCCGCACAGGTGGACCAGGCCCGGACCGGCCAGGGCGAGACCGAGGGCGGTGAGGGCCCAGCCGGCCAGGACACCGGGATGGCCGCCGGGCGGGGTGGCGGCGGTGCGGCCCGCGTACGTCTCGACGGCCAGCCCGGCGGCCAGCACGGCGATGCTCCAGGGCAGGCCGCCGGGTGGGGCGGTGGGGACGTCGTCGGCCGCCGCGGTGAGCGGCGCCGCCGTGCCGGGGCCGGCCGCGGAACCCGGTTGGGGCGGGCTGCCGTTGGCCGTGGCCGGCGGGTGGGGCGCGGTGGCGTGCGGCGCGGTGGGTGCCGCCGCGGCGGTACGGCCGCCCGCGGGCTCGGTGACCAGGTGGTGGCCGAAGCGGGCGTACGCCTCGAACGTCTCCGGCGCGCTCTCCAGGCGGTACGCCCCGAACCGGCCGAGGCGCCGGGCCGGGCCGCGCGCGGCCGGCGGCGTGGCCTCGCGGGGCCGCAGCACCACCGCCACCGTCACCGAGGCGATCACTGGCACCACCGTCAGCAGGGTCAGCGCGGCGGGCACCGGCAGCGGCCGGCCCGCGGCGAGGAAGCCGGCGGCGGCGCCGTCGAACGGCATGCCCGTCAGGTCGCCGCGCAGGTGCAGGAAGACCAGCAGGGCCAGCATCGAGCCCAGCGTGCACGACAGGGCCGTCGTGGTCGCGGAGACCGCCATCAGGCGGGCGGGGCCCAGACCGATCGCCGACAGGCCGGGGCGGGGTGCCGTACCCGGGTCGGTGCGGGCCACCGCCACCGCGAGGTGCACCGTGGCGGCCAGCGGGGGCGCGCACCAGGCCAGGCGCAGGAAGGAGGCGCCGGGGGAGCCCGGGTGGGCGATCGCGTAACCGAGCGCGCTCAGCAGCAGGAAGCCCGTGCCCGCCGACGCGGCCGCCACCAGCAGGCGGCGCAGCTGGACGGCGGGGTGGGCACCGCGCGTCAGGCGGAGAGCGAGCACGTGGCCCGGCCTTCCGTGTCCGTGGCGGGGGGCAGGTGCACGGTCCTCACGCGCCGCCCGTCCAGCAGCGCCACCGTCCGGTCGGCCAGGTCGGCGGTCTGCGGGTCGTGGGTGGCCAGGACGACCGTGATGCCGTGCGAGCGGGCCGCCGTGGTGAGGGTGCGCAGCACGTGGGTGCACTCGGCGCGGTGCAGGGGCGCGGTGGGCTCGTCGGCGAACAGGACCGAGGGCGCGCCGGCCAGGGCCCGGGCGATGCACACGCGCTGCCGTTCGGCCTGCGTCAGCTCCTGCGGGCGCCGGCGGGACCGGTCGCCGACGTCCAGGCGCTCCAGCCACTCCAGGGCGGCCCTCTTGGCGCGGCGGCGGCTGGTGCCGCGCAGCATCAGGGGCAGGGCGGCGTTCTCCCAGGCGTTGAGCTCCGGGACGAGCGCGGGAGCCGGGTCGATCCAGCCGAAGCGGTCGCGGCGCAGCCGTTCCCTGGTCAGCGGGCCCATGGTGTGCACGGGCACGCTGTTGAACCACACCTCGCCGCGCCGGACGGGCACCTGGCCGGACAGGCAGCGCAGCAGGGTCGTCTTGCCGCTGCCGCGTGGGCCGCTGACGGCGAGGATCTCCCCCTCCCGGACGCCGAGCGAGACACCGCTGAGCGCGGGCGAGCCGTCGGGGTGCTGGTAGTGCAGGGCGCGTGCCCACAGCACGTCGTTGTCCGGCGGGGCCTCCATGGGCGTACACCTCGGTTCAGATCCGTAGTTCCCGTGCCGTTCCCCCGTACGGGGGAACGAAGGCGGGGCCGATCGGTTACCAGGGCACGCTAAGGAGCCGGAGCGGCGATGCCGGACAGCACGCGGCCCGGGGCGCGCCCTTCTCACTCCTACGGGCGCGCCCCGTGCGTATAAGCGGCTGAACCGCCGGGGCTAGAGCTTGGTCCAGGCCTCCGACAGGGTCGCGCGCAGGATCTGCTCGATCTCGTCGAAGGTCGCCTGGTCGGCGATCAGCGGCGGGGCGAGCTGGACGACCGGGTCGCCGCGGTCGTCGGCGCGGCAGTACAGGCCGTTCTCGAACAGCTTCTTGGACAGGAACCCGTACAGGACGCGCTCGGTCTCCTCGGCGTCGAAGGACTCCTTGGTCGCCTTGTCCTTGACCAGCTCGATGCCGTAGAAGAAGCCGTTGCCGCGCACGTCGCCCACGATCGGCAGGTCGTGCAGCTTCTCCAGCGTCGCGCGGAAGGCGTCCTCGTGGTCCAGGACGTGCTGGTTGAGGCCCTCGCGCTCGAACAGGTCGAGGTTGGCCAGGCCCACTGCGGCGGAGACCGGGTGGCCGCCGAAGGTGTAGCCGTGCAGGAAGGTGTTGTCGCCCTTGTAGAAGGGTTCGGCCAGCCGGTCGGAGACGATGCAGGCGCCTATGGGGGAGTAGCCCGAGGTCATGCCCTTGGCGCAGGTGATCATGTCCGGTATGTAGCCGAACTTGTCGCAGGCGAACATCGTGCCCAGGCGGCCGAAGGCGCAGATGACCTCGTCCGAGACGAGCAGGACGTCGTACTGGTCGCAGATCTCGCGGACCCGCTGGAAGTAGCCGGGCGGGGGCGGGAAGCAGCCGCCCGCGTTCTGCACCGGCTCCAGGAACACGGCCGCGACCGTGTCCGGGCCCTCGAAGAGGATCTGCTGCTCGATCTGGTCGGCGGCCCAGCGGCCGAAGGCCTCCGGGTCGTCGCCGTGGACCGGGGCGCGGTAGAGGTTGGTGTTGGGGACCTTGTGCGCGCCGGGGACGAGCGGTTCGAAGGGGGCCTTCAGGGCCGGCAGGCCCGTGATGGACAGGGCGCCCTGCGGGGTGCCGTGGTAGGCGACCGCACGTGAGATGACCTTGTGCTTGGTGGGCTTGCCGACCAGCTTGAAGTACTGCTTGGCGAGCTTCCAGGCGGTCTCCACCGCCTCACCGCCGCCCGTGGTGAAGAAGACCTTGTTGAGGTCGCCGGGCGCGTGGCCCGCGAGGCGCTCGGCGAGCTCGACGGCCTTCGGGTGGGCGTAGGACCACACCGGGAAGAACGCCAGCTCCTGCGCCTGCTTGAAGGCGGTCTCGGCGAGCTCGACCCGGCCGTGCCCGGCCTGGACCACGAACAGACCGGCCAGACCGTCGAGGTAGCGCCTGCCCTTGTCGTCGTAGATGTAGGTGCCCTCGCCGCGCACGATGGTGGGGACGGGGGCGTTCTCGTACGACGACATGCGCGTGAAGTGCATCCACAGGTGGTCGTACGCGGTCTGGGAGAGGTCCTTGCTCACGGCTATCGGGTTCCCCACATGTAGGTCTGCTTCTTCAGCTTGAGGTAGACGAAGCTCTCGGTGGAGCGCACTCCGGGGACGGCCCGGATGCGCTTGTTGATGACCTCCAGGAGGTGGTCGTCGTCCTCGCAGACGATCTCCACCATCAGGTCGAAGGACCCGGCGGTCATCACCACGTACTCGCACTCGGACATGGCGCTCAGCGCGTCGGCCACCGCCTCCACGTCCCCCTCGACGTTGACGCCGACCATCGCCTGCCGGCGGAAGCCCACGGTGAGCGGGTCCGTGACGGCGACGATCTGCATCACGCCCTGGTCGAGCAGCTTCTGCACGCGCTGGCGCACGGCCGCCTCGGACAGGCCCACCGCCTTGCCGATCGCGGCGTAGGGGCGCCGGCCGTCCTCCTGGAGCTGCTCGATGATGGCGAGGGAGACGGCGTCCAGCTGGGGACTGGAGCCGTTGCGGGACTCGCGGGAGTCCTTCGGTTCTGCGCTTCGACTGGCCACGGCCCCACTGTGCACGACGTCTCGACAGTTTCGCAAGGCTCGATCGATGAAATCCGTTGTTTACGAGCATGGAGCTTGCGGATTTCGCAGGAGCGGGGTGGCCGGGGGTGTTGAAAACGTCGGGGTACGGATTAGGGTGGGTGTCTCACAGGTTGGACAATCCCCAGGAGGGCCTGCAGTGAGCACCGAGCTGCGTCGGCTGCGCAACTACATCGGCGGTGAGTTCCGGGACGCCGCCGACGGACGGACCACCGAGGTGGTCAACCCCGCGACGGGCGAGGCGTACGCGACCGCTCCGCTGTCCGGGCAGGCGGACGTGGACGCCGCGATGGCGGCCGCCGCCGAGGCCTTCCCCGGCTGGCGGGACACCACCCCGGCCGAGCGTCAGAAGCGGCTGCTGAAGATCGCCGACGCCTTCGAGGAGCGCGCCGAGGAGCTGATCGCGGCCGAGGTGGAGAACACCGGCAAGCCGGTCGGGCTGACCCGCTCCGAGGAGATCCCGCCGATGATCGACCAGATCCGCTTCTTCGCGGGCGCGGCGCGGATGCTCGAGGGCCGGTCGGCCGGTGAGTACATGGAGGGGATGACCTCCATGATCCGCCGCGAGCCGGTCGGGGTCTGCGCGCAGGTCGCGCCGTGGAACTACCCGATGATGATGGCGGTGTGGAAGTTCGCCCCGGCGATCGCGGCCGGCAACACGGTCGTGCTGAAGCCGTCGGACACCACCCCGGCCTCCACGGTCCTGATCGCGGAGATCCTCGGCGAGATCCTGCCCAAGGGCGTCTTCAACGTCATCTGCGGCGACCGCGAGACCGGCCGCATGATGGTCGAGCACCCCGTCCCGGCGATGGCCTCCATCACCGGCTCGGTCCGGGCCGGTATGCAGGTCGCCGAGACCGCGTCCAAGGACCTCAAGCGCGTCCACCTGGAGCTCGGCGGCAAGGCCCCGGTCGTGGTCTTCGAGGACACCGACATCGCCAAGGCCGTCGAGGACATCGCGCTGGCGGGCTACTTCAACGCCGGGCAGGACTGTACGGCCGCCTGCCGCGTCCTGGTCCAGGAGGCGATCCACGACGAGTTCGTCTCCGCGCTCGCCAAGGCCGCCACCGAGATCAAGACCGGCATGCCGGACGACGAGGACGTGCTGTTCGGTCCGCTCAACAACCCCAACCAGCTCAAGCAGGTCGAGGGCTTCATCGAGCGGCTGCCCGCGCACGCGCGCGTGGAGGCCGGCGGCAAGCGGGTCGGCGACAAGGGCTACTTCTACGCGCCGACCGTCGTCTCCGGCGTCAGGCAGGACGACGAGATCATCCAGAGGGAGGTCTTCGGCCCGGTGATCACCGTGCAGTCCTTCTCGGACGAGGACCAGGCCGTGCAGTACGCCAACGGCGTCGAGTACGCGCTGGCCTCCTCGGTGTGGACCAAGGACCACGCGCGTGCCATGCGGATGTCCAAGAAGCTGGACTTCGGCTGCGTGTGGATCAACACCCACATCCCGCTGGTCGCCGAGATGCCGCACGGCGGCTTCAAGAAGTCCGGCTACGGCAAGGACCTGTCGGGCTACGGCTTCGAGGACTACACCCGGATCAAGCACGTGATGACGTCCCTGGACGCCTAGCCAGTACGGTCCGCGCGGCCCCGGAGGGATGCATTCCCGTCCGGGGCCGCCTGCGTGTGGGGCAGACTGCCACCCATGAACAATTCACCGGGTGATGAATCGGTGGGAGCGGCCGTGACGCTCGGGCTGCTGGCGGCCTGGGCCGTGCACGACGCCGAGGAGCTGGCCCTGGGGCCGCGCTGGATACGCGAGCACCTTCCCGAGCTGCGCGCCCGCTTCCCCGGCGCGCCCGACGGGCTCTGGCGGGCGCTGGAGGGCGTCGACGAGCGGGAGTTCGCCGTCGCGGTGGGCGTGATGGCCGCGGTGGTGGGCGCGGGGGCGGTCGCGGGGCGGCGCAGCGGGGGCCGTTCGGCCACGTACCAGGCCATGCTCAACGGCTTCGGGCTGCACGGGCTGGTGCACCTGGCCCAGGCCGCGGCCGTCCGTGGCCGTACGCCGGGGTCCGTGACCTCCGCGGCGGTGGTGATCCCGTTCAGCCTGTGGGCCCGGGGCCGCCTGCGGCGCGCCGGCGTGCTGCGGCCGGCGCGCCCGGCGGACGCCGTCCTCGGGCTCGGTCTGGCCACAGCGGCGGTCGTGGCGTCGCACACGGTGGCGCGGCGGTTCAGTCGCCGAAGTCACTGACGGGGGTGCTTTTGAACGCGTTCAAACAGGGGCGTACGCTGCCGCCATGAGCGACAGAGCCGCCCTGCTGAAGGGCATTCGCGCGTGGTTGGTCCTCTTCGTCGTCTGCCTGGTCCTCAGCGGGGCCACGGCCTTCCCCCTGGTCCACGAACTGCGCTGGACCGAGGACCTGCTGCGCGCGCTCTCGGCGGGCGAGTACCTGCCCGGACTGACGGAGTGGATCGGGCGGGTCCGGGCCGGCCTCGACGAGGCCGAGGCGCGGTACCCGTTCCTGCTGTACGGCACCGACTGGCTGGCCTTCGCGCACCTGGTGATCGCCGTCGCCTTCTACGGGCCGTACCGGGACCCGGTCCGCAACATCTGGGTCGTCGAGTTCGGGATGATCGCCTGCGCGGGCATCATCCCGCTCGCCCTGATCTGCGGACCGGTCCGGGGGATCCCCTTCTGGTGGTCGGTGATCGACATGTCCTTCGGGGTGGTCGGGGTGATCCCGCTGTACGTCGTACGGCAGAAGATCAAGCGGCTGGAGACGGTCAGCGCGCCCGCGGTGCCGGTGCCGGCGGCGTGAGCGCCGCCTGTGCGACCCGCTGGGCCACCGGGTTCATGCCCTGGCCCTTCGCGTCCGTGGTGTTGATGGAGTACACAAGGGTGCGGCTCAGATCCCGAGTCGCCGCGATCATGGTGCTGTATCCGTACCGGGCGCCGGTCTTGAGCCAGTAGACGGTGCCGTCGTACGTGTACTGCTGCAGTCCCGCGGACATCGTGGCGTCCTTGAGGCCCTCCGGCAGCGTGAACATCTCCTCCAGCTGCGGCTCGGGCACCAGGTCGCCGCGGAACAGGCGGGTCAGGAGCCGCTGCAGATCGGCCGTCGTGGAGATCATGCCGCCCGCCGCCTCGTCGGCCGGGATCCAGTCCGTGACGTCCACGAACTCCGTGCTGCCGTCGGGCTGCTGCACCACCTGGTAGCCGTGGTTGTGCGGGCCGCGGATGCGCGGGTCGGCGCCAGGGAAGTACGTGTTGCGCATCCCGGCGGGACCGAAGATCCGCCGGGCCGCCTCGTCGGCGTACGGGTGCCCCGTCACCTTCTCGATCAGCAGGCCGAGGAGCGTGTAGTTGATGTTCAGGTAGTGCTGCCGCTCGCCCGGGCGGAACTCCGGGCCCTTGGCCGCCGCGGACGCCACGACCTGGCGTGGCGTCAGGCGGTCGAAGCGGTGGGCGTACTGCTCCTCGAAGGAGTTCCCGAAGCCGTCCCCCGCCGGGATGCCGCTGGTGTGGTTCAGCAACTGCCGTACGGTGACGGGCCGGAAGTCCGGGCCGAGCAGTCCGGGCAGGTAGCGCTGGACCGGCGTGTTCAAGCCGACTCTGCCCTCCGCCGCGAGTTGCAGGACGACCGCGGCCGTGACGACCTTCGTCGTCGAACCGGCCCGGAACCTGGCGTGCGGATCCGCGGCCCGGCCGCTGTCCAGGTCGTGCACACCCGCGCTGCCGTGCCAGGTCCCGTCGCGCCCGCCGACCCGGACGAGCGCGGCCGTCGCGTCGTCGTTCGGCAGACCGGTGAGGGCTTCGCACAGGGCCTCGGCATTCGTTCCCTGCGCGCAGTGCCCGGCGGCGGGCGGGGCGGGCGAGGCGAACGCCGGAGCGGCCAGCGGGCCGGTGGCGAGGGCCACGGTGAGGGCGGCGGCGAGGAGGATGGTGCGGCGGCGAGCGCGCATCGAGTGGCTCCAGAGGGGATCGGTGAAGGGCGTGTGATCATCCTCCGGCCGTCCGCTCGCCCGCGGATCATCGCCGCGGAGGACGCCGCGCCCTGAGGTACCCCTGAGCAAGTCCCGTAGCGGGCAAGGGGATTGTCAGGGACGCCCCCTAGGGAGGAGGGGCGCGCCGCCGGGCGCGGGGAGAAAAAGTGTTATCCCCAAGGTCTTCACACCGTCTCCCCCTGTGATCCCCGGCATAGCCAGGATCCCCGCCCTCCCTGAGAGGGTGCGGGCGGAAGGTACGCGGACCGGCGGCGGAAGGACACCGTGGACAGTCAGGACTGGCGCTCCACCATCGCGGCGGCGCAGGCCGGTGACCGGCATGCGCTGGACGAGCTGGTCGCGGGCTGGCTGCCGCTGGTCTACAACATCGTCGGCCGCGCCCTGAACGGCCACGCCGACGTCGACGACGTCGTCCAGGAGACGATGCTGCGCGCCGTGGACCACCTCGGCGCGCTGCGCGACCCGGACAGCTTCCGGTCCTGGCTGGTGGCGATCGCCATGCGGCAGATCCGGGACCGGGCCCGGCGCAGGCCCGCCGACCGGCTGGAGGCCGCCGGGCAGGACGCCGCGCAGGCCGCCGACTTCGCCGACCTGACCGTGCTGCGCCTCCAGCTGGAGGGCCAGCGGCGCGAGGTCGCCGAAGCGGTGCGGTGGCTCGACGACGAGGACCGGCAGCTGCTGTCGCTGTGGTGGCTGGAGGTCGCCGGTCAGCTCACCCGGCGCGAACTGGCCGCCGCCGTCGGCATCACCCGGCAGCACGCCGCCGTCCGCGTCCAGCGCGTCAAGGAACGCCTGGAGACCGCGCGCGGCATCGTGCGCGCCCTGGACGGCGCCTGCCCGGAGCTGCGCGAGCTGACCGCCCGCTGGAACGGCCGCCCGGACTCGGTGTGGCGCAAGCGGCTGGCCCGGCACATCCGGGGCTGCGGCTACTGCGGCGACACCCGCGAGGCCGTCGTACCGGCCGAGCGCCTGCTCGCCGGCATCGCGCTCGTTCCGCTGCCCGCCGGCTTCACCCTGTCGCTCGCCTTCGGCGGCAAGACGGCGGTGGCCGCGACATCGGCGGGCTGGTCCGCCAAGCTGCTCGGCGCGCTGGCCACGCCGGCCGTCGCGGTGACGGCCGGCGCCACGCTCGTCGCGGGCGGCGCGTACGTCGTCACCCAGCCGCCCGACGCCCCGCCGCCGCGGGCGGCCACCCTCCCGACCGCCCGTGCGGTGCCACCGCCCTCGGCCTCCGCCCCGGCCCGCCCGTCGCCCTCTGCGCCGGTGACGAAGCAGGCCGGCCTGTACGGCACGGTCGTCGACACCGTCGACCGCGCGCCCGACCCGGACACCCGGCCCGCCGCCCTGCCCCACCGCCCCGAGTCCGGCGTCACCAGCACCGGCGGCCCGAAGGCCGTCATGCAGCACCGCGGCGACCGCGTGACGCTCAGCGGGCAGGGCTACGTCCTGGTGCGCTGGCAGATCTCGCCCAAGTACCGGCCCGGCGCGCTGGTCATGCCGGCCTGGACCGGCCTGAAGGGCAAGCTCTTCCACGTCGCCTCGGGCGGCGGCCGCCGCATGGACGACCCGCTGCCCGGCGCCCCCGGCGGCTACGCCACCGGCATGGGCGGCCCCGCCATCGGCTACGCCGTACTGCCCGCCGGCACCCAGCAGATGTGGCAGAACGAGTACTTCTACCTCGACGGCTCGGTCACCCTCACCCAGAACGAACGCGGCGCCGACTACGGCATCATCGTCTTCCCCACCGACTGGGCGGCGGTCGTCAAGGACATCACCACCGGCCCGCCCCAGGGAGCCCTCCGCTACGGGCTGGTCAGGGACACCGGCACCGACAGCGCTCCCGTCCCGCAGTACGTCACCCGGGCGACCCCGGCCGATCCGGCGACGGTGCCGCAGCGCTCGCGCGTGTAGCGGTGTGCGGCGGTCCTGGGCCGCCGGCACCTCCTCGCCGGCGCCCGGCCCCGCCCCTCTTCGACGGCCGGCCCCGCGCGGTGCCGCTGTGCGGGGACGGCGAGCACGCGCTGGGTGTCGTACGGCGTCTCGTGCGCGACGTGGGCTGCGAGCCGCTGAACGCGGGCGGTCAGTCGCCGTCGCGCAGGGCGCGCAGGGTGTCGATGCGGTTGGTGGTGATCGAGTCGACGCCCAGGTCCAGCAGACGGCGCATGGCGCGGCGGGTGTCCGGGGTCCAGGCGGACAGCAGGTAGCCGTCGGCGTGGACGCGTTCCGCCAGCGCCGGGCCCAGCAGGCCGAAGCGGTAGTTCAGCCAGCGCGGGCGGATCGCCTCCAGCAGGGCCGGGCGCGGCGGGGCCAGGGTCGTCCAGGTCAGGGCGATCTCGGCGGCCGGGTCGGCGGCGCGTACGGCGAGCATGGCCCGGGCGTCCGCGCAGTAGTACACCCGGTCCCGCGCCCCGCACTCGTGTACGACGTCCACCACCCGGCGCGCCGCCCGCGCGTCGGGCGTGCCCGGCAGGTCGAGCATCACCCGGTGCCCGTCGGTCGCGGCCAGCGCCTGCGCCAGGGCCGGCACGCCGCCGCCGGTCAGCTCGCGCACCTCCCGCCAGGACAGGGCGAGCAGCGGCCGGTCGTGCTCCCACAGCCGTTTCAGCGTCGGGTCGTGCAGCAGCACGGGCACGCCGTCCCGGGTGAGCCGTACGTCGACCTCGACCGCGTCCGCGCCCCGGGCGAGCGCGGAACGCAGCGAGGCGATGGTGTTCTCCCGGACGCGGTAGGGGTCGCCGCGGTGGGCGACGGCGGTGACGGGGCGGGGGGAGGTCATGGTGGTCAGCGCGCCAGCCAGGCCGAGGTGTAGGCGTCGATCTCCTGCTTGATGCGGGCCTTGCCGGGCTCGTCAAGGAAGGAGGCCTCCACCGCGTTCTTGGCCAGGTCGGCGAGGCCGCGCTCGTCGAGGTCGAGGAGGCGGGCGGCGACCGCGTACTCGCTGTTGAGGTCGGTGCCGAACATCGGCGGGTCGTCCGAGTTGATCGTCACCAGGACACCTGCCCGCACGAACTCCCTGACGGGGTGCTCGTCGAGGGTGCGCACCGCGCGCGTGGCGATGTTGGAGGTCGGGCACACCTCCAGCGGGATGCGGTGCTCGGCGAGGTGGGCGAGCAGCCCGGGGTCCTGCGCGGAGCTGGTGCCGTGGCCGATGCGCTCGGCCCGCAGGTGGGTGAGGGCGTCCCACACGGTCTCGGGGCCGGTGGTCTCACCGGCGTGCGGCACGGAGTGCAGCCCGGCGGCGATGGCCCGGTCGAAGTACGGCTTGAACTGCGGGCGCGGCACGCCGATCTCGGGCCCGCCGAGCCCGAACGACACCAGGCCCTCCGGGCGCAGCCGGTCGTCGGTGGCGAGCCGCACGGTCTCCTCGGCGGCTTCGAGCCCGGCCTCGCCGGGGATGTCGAAGCACCAGCGCAGCACGGTCCCGAACTCGGCCTCGGCGGCCTTGCGGGCGTCCTCGATGGCGTCCATGAAGGCCCGGGCGTCGATGCCCCGGCGGGTGGAGGAGTACGGCGTGATGGTCAGCTCGGCGTAGCGCACCTGCTGCCGCGCCAGCTCGCGGGCCACCTCGTAGGTCAGCAGCCGGACGTCCTCCGGGGTGCGGATCAGGTCCACGACGGACAGGTACACCTCGATGAAGTGGGCGAAGTCCGTGAAGACGAAGTAGTCGGCCAGGGCCTCGGGGTCGGTGGGGACCTTTGAGTCGGGGTGGCGGGCGGCCAGCTCGGAGACGATCCGGGGGGAGGCGGAGCCGACGTGGTGCACGTGCAGTTCGGCCTTGGGCAGTCCGGCGATGAAGGCGTGCGGATCGCGGGCCGCACCGGCGGCGCGTGCGGCGGGACGGTCGGTCAAGGTTCCTCCCCGGGAACGGCGTCCCCGGCCGTGGCACACGGTGGGCGGGGACGCGGGTGATCGGCTGATCGTGACTGGGGTCATCGTAGGCGGGCCCGGCAGGCCGTGCGGGTGGGGGCCGGGCAGGTCCGGGGAGGCAGACCGGGCAGGCCTGAGGCGGCGCGGGGTGCCGTGGGCGGGGGACCCGGTCGTGGCACGCGGGGCCGTGGCCCGTAGCATGGCAGCACGATCGACCAGGGGGGACGTCACATGACGGACGCGACGCAGCCGGGCGGGGACATGGCGGGCGGCCACGACCCTTGGGCTCCCCCGGAGCGCAAGACCTCGCTGGACAAGGGCCCCGGGACCGCCGCCGGGCAGCCGCCGCAGGGACCGGACGTGCCGGCCTCGGCTGGGCCCTCGGGGCAGTTCGCGCCGCAGCCGCCGTCCGTGCACGACCAGGCCACGGTCACCTCCCTGCCGGCCGCCGGCTTCACCCCGCCCGGCGCGGCCGCTCCCGCCGCCGGTGCCGCCCCGTACGACGGCTCCGGCTCCGCGGTGCCCCCGCCGCCCGTCGCCCCCACCGGCCCCGCGGCACCCGGGAGTTACGGCTACCCCGGCTATCCGCAGGGCTACGGCTGGCCCGGCATGCCGATGCCCCCGCAGAACGGCATGGGCATCGCCGCGATGGTGCTCGGCATCCTGTCCTGCTGTCTGTTCTGCCTGTACGGCGTGGTGTCCGTGGTGCTCGGCATCCTCGCCGTGGTGTTCGGCATCAAGGGCCGCAAGAGGGCCGAGCAGGGCGTGGCCGACAACCACGGCCAGGCGCAGGCCGGCCTGATCATGGGCATCATCGGCATCGTCCTGGGCATCACCGTGATCGTCCTGATCGCCATCGGTATCACGGCCGCCATCAACAGCGACCGGGGCGGCTCCTCCTACGGCGCCCAGGGCCCGGTCACCACAGCGCCGCCCACGGCCCGGCGGTGAGCACCCCGACCGGCCCCTGAGACCGGCTTCCGCCAAGCGCGGCCCGCGCGGACAACCGGGCCACTAGCATGCGGAGGTCTGTCAACGGAGGGGAGACCGCTCATGTCCCACACCAATCCCGCACCCGGTGGATTCGGGCCACCGTCCCAGCCCCCGCAGCAGCCCGCCCCCGGCTACGGCTCTCCGCAGTCCGGCCCGGCCTACGGCTACCCGGCGAGTTCGCCGTACCCGGCCGCACCGCCCGCGGCGTACCCGCAGGGGCCCGGCTACGCGATGCCCATGCAGCCGCGCAACGGCATGGGGACCACCGGTCTGGTGCTGGGCATCATCGGCGTGGTGTGCAGCGTGACCTTCATCATGTGGTTCATCGGCATCATCCTCGGCATCCTCGCGATCATCTTCGGCGCCATCGGCCGGGGCAAGGCCAACCGTGGCGAGGCCACCAACAAGGGCGCGGCCACCACCGGTCTGGTCTGCGGCATCGTGGCCACGGTGATCCTGCCGCTGCTGGGTCTGCTGCTGTTCGCCAGCGTCATGGGCGGTCTCGGCGCGGCGTCCTGACCGAGTCGGCGACCCGCCCGACGGGGGCCGGTCCTGGACCGGCCCTTCGGCGTTCGAGGGCCGCTTGGGGATCGGCCCTTCCGCGTGGGAGGAGGCGGTTCCGGGGGAGGGTCCTGGACTGGTTCCCCGGTACGGGTGCGGGTCTTGGACTGGCTCTCCGGTACGGGGGCGGGTCGGGGACCGGCGCCTCGATACCGGGGCGGGTCCAGAACCGGCTCTCGGTACGGGCGGGTCCAGAACCGGCTCTCGGTACGGGCGGGTCCGGGACCGGCTCTTCGCTTTGAGGGGCGGCATGCGGACCGGCCGTTCGCGCGAGGGGCCGGGCCTCTACGCGGCCGTCAGCGTGAGGGCGCCCGGCCTCGGTCGGCCGTCCGGCCCTAGGGCCGGTTCGTGGACGGCCCCTTCACCTTGAGGGCATGAACGCCGTCCGGCCCGAGGCCGGGTCCCGACCGGCCCTCCGTCACCCCGCCCGCAGCCGCTCCCGGGCCTCCATCAACGCGAAGCCCAGCAGGTTCGGCCCGCGCCAGCGCTCCGGGTCCGTCGCCGCCTCGTCGTCCGCCGCCAGGCCGATGCCCCACACCCGGTCCACGGGACTCGCCTCCACCAGCACCCGCTCACCGGTGCCGAGCAGGAACTGCCGGAGATCCTCGTGCGCGGCGAACTTGTGGACGCTGCCCTCCACCACGATCCGGAACCGCTCCCGCTCCCAGGCCGCCTCGTCGAAGCCGCGCACCAGCCGCCCGGCCTTCTTGGCCAGTGAGGGATGGTCCGCGGCCAGCACCCGCCGCTCCGCCTCGGCGTCCTGGAACAGCCGGGCCTTCTCGGCCATCATCCAGTGCTCGGCGGTCCGGTACGTGACCTGGCCGACCGTGAACGGCGACGGCCACCACTGGCTCAGGCAGCTCGGCCCGATCCGCCCGTCCGGCCGCGGCCGATGCCCCCAGAAGTGCAGATACTTGACGCGGGTTCCCGCGCGAACCTCGCTGATCAGCGCCTCGCGCGACCTGATCACCCCTGTCATGCCCCTCACCGCCCCGTGATCTTTCCCTGTGCACGCGAGTCTGGCACGCGGCACTGACACTCCGTCCCGCTTTTCCGTGGCTGCTCGCCCTCCCTGCCGACAGATTCCGTCGCGTAACCGAAAGGCAACAACGGAATCCCTTGTCGAGGTGGCCTCCCTCTGTCAGGATCGGCACTCACATCGAGCGTGAGCCACGCCGGGCCCCGCCACGGGGACACGGAGGAGAGCGACATGCACCACCCGGGCACCACCACCCCGGATCGATTTCCGGCCAAGGACCGCTTCGCGGACGGCGCGCAGTACATCGCGGGCCGTCTGACACGGGGCACCTCCGGCCGCACCCACGCCGTCGTCAATCCCGCGACCGGCGAGGAGGTCCTCGCCTACGAGCTCGCCGGCCCGCAGGACGTCGACCGTGCCGTCGCCGCGGCCCGCGAGGCGTTCCCGGGGTGGGCGTCGGCCACCCCCGGCGAGCGTTCCGACGCCCTGCACCGCTTCGCCGCCGTGCTCGCCGAGCGCGCCGAGGACCTCGCCCGCGCCGAGTCCCTCCAGTGCGGCAAGCCGCTCAAGCTCAGCCGTGAGTTCGACGTCCCGGGCACCCTCGACAACACCGCCTTCTTCGCCGGTGCCGCCCGCCACCTGCAGGGGCAGTCCGCGGGTGAGTACTCCGGCGACCACACCTCCTACGTCCGCCGCGAACCCGTCGGAGTCGTCGGTTCGATCGCGCCCTGGAACTACCCCCTCCAGATGGCCGCCTGGAAGATCCTCCCGGCGATCGCCGCGGGCAACACCATCGTGCTGAAGCCCGCCGAGCTCACCCCGCTGACCTCGCTGATGTTCGCCCAGGCCGCCACCGACGCCGGCATTCCGGACGGTGTGATCAACATCGTCACCGGCACCGGGCAGGAGGCGGGCGAGCACCTCGTGTCCCACCCCGACGTGGCCATGACCTCCTTCACCGGCTCCACCGCCGTCGGCAGGCGGGTGGCCGCGCTGGCCACCGCCACCGTCAAACGCCTCCACCTGGAGCTCGGCGGCAAGGCGCCCTTCGTCGTCTTCGACGACGCCGACCTGGAGGCGGCCGTGCACGGCGCGGTCGCGGGCGCCCTGATCAACACCGGGCAGGACTGCACCGCCGCCACGCGCGCGTACGTGCAGCGGCCGCTGTACGAGGCCTTCGTCGAGCGGACCGCCGCGCTGATGGAGACCGTCCGGCTCGGCGACCCGTTCGCCCCGGGCACGGACCTCGGCCCGCTCGTCTCGTACGCCCAGCGCGACCGCGTCGCCGGGTTCGTCGACCGGGCCCGGGCCTACGCGCGCGTGGTGACCGGCGGCCGGGCACCGGAGGGCGACCTCGCCAGGGGCGCCTACTACCGGCCGACCCTCATCGCGGACGCCCCCCAGGACAGCGAGGTCGTGCAGTCGGAGATCTTCGGTCCGGTCCTCGCCGTCCTGCCCTTCGACACCGACGACGAGGGCATCGCGCTCGCCAACGACACCCCGTACGGGCTCGCCGCCTCCGCCTGGAGCCGGGACGTCTACCGGGCGCACCGCGCCACCCGCGAGATCAGGGCCGGGTGCGTGTGGGTCAACGACCACATCCCGATCATCAGCGAGATGCCGCACGGCGGCTTTCGGGCCTCCGGCTGCGGCAAGGACATGTCCCTCTACTCATTCGAGGAGTACACGCAGGTCAAGCACGTCATGTTCGACAATACGGCGGTTGCCGCCAAGGACTGGCACCGCACGATCTTCGGGGAGCGGCGGTAACCGGTCCGGGCACCGCCGGATGTGACGACAGGCCGCCGACCACGGCCGACCTACCCTCCGAAAGGGCACCACGCGCATGGAGCAGTACGAGCCCGACCGCCTGTCACCGGCCCAAGTGGCCGCCATGCGGCGCAGTTTCCGCAACGGCCGGGCCGCCCTCACCCGCCGCTCGCTGCTGCGCGCCTCCGCGGGCGGCGCGCTCACGGCCGGCGGACTCGGCGCGCTGAGCGCCTGCGGCATCCCCGCGGCCGGCCAGACGCAGGGCGGCGTGTCCGCCGAGGACCACTCGGCCGAGGAGAAGGTCGTGGCCTTCTCCAACTGGACCGAGTACATGGACGTCGACGACAGCGGCAAGCACCACCCGACGCTGGAGCGCTTCACCCGGCGCACCGGCATCAAGGTCAGGTACACCGAGGACATCAACGACAACAACGAGTTCTTCGGCAAGATCAAGCCGCAGCTCGCCGCCGGCCAGGACACCGGCCGGGACCTGATCGTCCTCACCGACTGGCTGGCCGGGCGACTGATCCGCCTGGGCTGGGTGCAGAAGCTGGACCCGTCCCACCTCCCGCACGCCTTCGCCAACCTCTCCCCGCAGTTCCGCAGCCCCGACTGGGACCCGGGCCGCGCCTACTCCTACCCCTGGCAGGGCATCTCCACGGTCATCGCGTACAACAAGAAGGCCCTCGACGGCGTCGAGGTGACGTCGGTCTCCGACCTGCTGGACAACCCCAAACTCAAGGGCCGCGTCGGCTTCCTCACGGAGATGCGCGACACGATCGGCATGACCCTGCTCGACATGGGCAAGGACCCGGCCGACTTCACCGACGACGACTACGACGCGGCCGTCGCCCGCCTGCAGAAGGCCGTCGACAAGGGCCAGATCCGCCGCTTCACCGGCAACGACTACACCTCCGACCTCACCAAGGGCGACTTCGCCGCCTGCCTGGCCTGGGCCGGGGACGTCGTGCAGCTCAAGGCGGACAGCCCGGACGTCGACTTCCTCATCCCGGACAGCGGCTACCTGACCTCCAGCGACAACCTGCTGATCCCCAACAAGGCCCGGCACAAGACGAACGCCGAGCGGCTCATCGACTACTACTACGAGCCCCGGCCCGCCGCCGAACTCGCCGCGTACATCAACTACGTCTGTCCCGTCGACGGCGTGAAGGACGAACTCGCCAAGATCGACAAGGACGCGGCGAACAACCCGCTGATCCTCCCCGACAAGGCCATGCAGGCCAAGTCCCACGCCTTCCGCTCCCTGAGCGCGAAGGAAGAGACGGCCTACGAAGAGAAGTTCGCGAAGCTGACAGGGGCGTGACGGCGATGACGACGAAGAACACGACGAAGCCGGGCAAGGTGACGACACTGGACGCCGGTGGCGACGTCCGCCTCTCGGCCATCAGCAAGACGTACGGCTCCTTCACCGCCGTCCACCCGCTCGACCTGACCGTGCCGCAGGGCTCCTTCTTCGCCCTGCTCGGCGCCTCCGGCTGCGGCAAGACCACCACCCTGCGCATGATCGCCGGTCTGGAGGAACCCACCAGCGGCACCGTGCACCTGGGCGACCAGGACGTGACCGCGCTCCCGCCCCACAAGCGGCCGGTGAACACGGTCTTCCAGTCCTACGCCCTCTTCCCGCACCTGGACATCTTCGAGAACGTCGCCTTCGGCCTGCGCCGGCGCGGCATCAAGAGCGTGAAGAAGCAGGTGGAGGAGATGCTGGAGCTCGTCCAGCTCGGCGAGCAGGCCCGCAAGAAGCCCCACCAGCTCTCCGGCGGCCAGCAGCAGCGCGTCGCCGTGGCCCGCGCGCTGATCAACCACCCGAAGGTCCTGCTCCTCGACGAGCCGCTCGGCGCGCTCGACCTGAAGCTGCGCCGCCAGATGCAGCTGGAGCTCAAGCGCATCCAGACCGAGGTCGGCATCACCTTCATCCACGTCACGCACGACCAGGAGGAGGCCATGACCATGGCCGACACGGTCGCCGTGATGAACGCGGGCCGCGTGGAGCAGCTCGGTTCCCCGACCGACCTGTACGAGAACCCGCGCACCACGTTCGTCGCCAACTTCCTCGGCACCTCCAACTTCATCGAGGCCGAGGTCGACTCCCGGGCGGGCGAGGAGATCGTGCTGAGGGCGGGCGGCGGCAAGCTGGTCCTGCCCGCGGCGCGGTGCAGCGCGCCCACCACGCCCGGCGGCAAGGTGCTGGTCGGGGTCCGCCCGGAGAAGATCGCTCTCGCCCACGCCGACGACGCCGGCGAGATCGCGGCGGGCCGCAACCGGATCACCGGCCGGATCGCCGACTCCAGCTTCATCGGCGTCTCCACGCAGTACGTCGTCGACAGCCCGGTCTGCCCCGGCTTCGAGGTGTACGTCCAGAACATCGACCGCGACGCGCGGCTGGTGCCGGGCGCCGAGGTCGTCCTGCACTGGAACCCGGCGCACACCTTCGGTCTCGACGCCACCCAGGACGCCGACGCGGGCCTCGAGGAAGAGGCCGCCCGATGACGACACTCACCGAGGCGCCCCCGCCCCTCGCCCCGGAAGCGCCCGAGCCCGCGCCCCCGAGGAAACGGGGCCGCTGGACGCCGTACGTGCTGCTGCTGCCCGGCATCCTGTGGCTGCTGGTCTTCTTCGCGCTGCCGATGGTCTACCAGGCCTCCACGTCCGTGCAGACGGGCTCCCTGGAGGAGGGCTACCGGGTCACCTGGCACTTCGCGACGTACTGGGACGCGCTGGCCGCGTACTGGCCGCAGTTCGTCCGTTCGGTGCTCTACGCGGGCACCGCGACGCTGCTGTGTCTGCTGCTGGGCTATCCGCTGGCGTATCTGATCGCGTTCCGGGCGGGCCGCTGGCGGAACCTGATCATGATCCTGGTGATCGCGCCCTTCTTCACCAGCTTCCTGATCCGCACCCTGGCCTGGAAGACGATCCTCGCGGACGGCGGGCCCGTCGTCGGGGCGCTCAACACCCTGCACGTCCTGGACGTCACCAGCTGGCTGGGCCTGACCGCCGGCGACCGCGTGCTGGCCACCCCGCTGGCGGTCATCTGCGGTCTGACGTACAACTTCCTGCCGTTCATGATCCTGCCGCTGTACACCTCGCTGGAGCGGATCGACCCGCGGCTGCACGAGGCGGCGGGCGACCTGTACGCCCGGCCCTGGACCACCTTCCGCAAGGTCACCTTCCCGCTGTCGATGCCGGGCGTGGTCTCCGGCACGCTGCTGACCTTCATTCCGGCGGCCGGCGACTACGTCAACGCCGACCTGCTCGGCTCCACCGACACCCGCATGGTCGGCAACGTCATCCAGACCCAGTTCCTGCGCATTCTGGATTACCCGACGGCGGCGGCGCTCTCCTTCATCCTCATGGCCGCGATTCTGCTCATGGTCACCCTCTACATCCGTAAGTCCGGGACGGAGGATCTGGTCTAAATGCCCTTCGTCACCTGGCTCAAGCGCCGTCTCGTGGTCCTCGCGGGACTGCTGACACTCGCTTATCTGCTGCTGCCGAACATCGTCGTGACGGTGTTCTCGTTCAACAAACCCAAGGGGCGTTTCAACTACGCGTGGCAGCACTTCTCGCTGGACGCCTGGAAGGACCCCTGCGGCGTTTCCGACCTGTGCGGCTCCCTGTCGGTCAGCCTCCAGATCGCCTTCTGGGCGACGCTGGGCGCCACCCTGCTCGGCACGATGATCGCCTTCGCCCTGGCCCGCTACCGGTTCCGGGCGCGCGGCGCCGTCAACTCGCTCATCTTCCTGCCGATGGCGATGCCCGAGGTCGTCATGGCCGCCTCGCTGCTCACCCTGTTCCTCAACATGGGCGCCGAGCTGGGCTTCTGGACGATCCTCATCGCCCACGTCATGTTCTGCCTCAGCTTCGTCGTGACGGCGGTCAAGGCGCGTGTGATGTCGATGGATCCACGCCTGGAACAGGCCGCCCAGGACCTGTACGCCGGTCCTTTCCAGACGTTCGTGCGGGTCACCCTGCCGATCGCCGCCCCCGGTATCGCGGCGGGCGCGCTGCTCGCCTTCGCGCTCTCCTTCGACGACTTCATCATCACCAATTTCACCGCGGGTTCGACCGTCACCTTCCCGATGTTCGTGTGGGGATCGGCCCAGCGCGGCACGCCCGTGCAGATCAACGTCATCGGCACGGCCATGTTCGTCCTCGCCGTGCTCCTCGTCCTGACCTCGATGGTCGTCTCACACCGCAGAAACAAACAGAAGGCGTAAAGCCCTGTAGGGAGTTGAAATCATGGCCCCGAGCGCCATGAACCAGTGGACCAGATCCCTCTCCGAAGCCCAGCCGGTCCCGTACTGGCTGGACGACCCCGGCAGGCCCCGCCCCGAACCCGCCCTGACCACCTCCGAGACCTGTGACCTGCTGGTCGTCGGCGGCGGCTACAGCGGACTGTGGACCGCGCTGATCGCCAAGGAGCGCGACCCGCAGCGGGACGTGGTGCTGGTGGAGGGCCGCGAGGTGGGCTGGGCCGCCTCGGGCCGCAACGGCGGCTTCTGCGCCGCCTCCCTCACCCACGGCCTGCCCAACGGCCTGGCCCGCTGGCCCGGCGAGATCCACAAGCTCCAGGAGCTGGGCATCCGCAACCTCGACGCGATCGAGGCGTCCCTCGCCCGGCACGGCATCGACTGCGACTTCGAACGCACCGGCGAGATCGACGTCGCCACCGAGACGTACCAGGCGTGGGAACTGCGCGACTGGCACGAGGAGATGGCACGCCGGGACCTGGCCGACGGCGTGGAGTTCCTCGACGCCGACGCGGTACGGGAGCAGGTGAACTCCCCGACCTTCCAGGCGGGCCTGTGGGACCGCCGCGGCGTGGCCATGCTCCACCCGGCCCGGCTCGTCTGGGGCCTGAAGCGGGCCTGCCGGCAGCTCGGCGTCCGCGTCTACGAGCACACCCCCGCCCTCGCCCTGAAGCCGTACGGGGCCGGCCTGGCCGTGCGCACCCCGTACGGCCAGGTCCGCGCCCGCCAGGTCGCCCTCGGCACCAACGTCTTCCCGAGCCTGCTGCGGCGGGTCCGCTCGTACACGATCCCGGTGTACGACTACGCCCTGATGACCGAACCGCTCACCGCCGGCCAGCTCGCCTCGATCGGCTGGAAGAACCGCCAGGGCCTGGCGGACAGCGCCAACCAGTTCCACTACTTCCGCCTGTCCGCCGACCACCGCATCCTGTGGGGCGGCTACGACGCCGTCTACCCGTACGGCGGCCGGGTGCGCGCCGAGTACGACGACCGGCCGGAGACCTACGCCAAGCTCGCCGGGCACTTCTTCACCTGCTTCCCGCAGCTGGAGGGCGTCCGGTTCACCCACGCCTGGGGCGGCGCGATCGACACCTGCTCCCGCTTCTCGCCGTTCTTCGGTACCGCCCACCAGGGGAAGGTGGCGTACGCGGCCGGTTACACCGGCCTCGGCGTCGGCGCGACACGGTTCGGCGCCGAGGTGATGCTGGACCTGCTGGCGGGGGAGCGTACCGAGCGCACCGAGCTGGAGATGGTGCGCCGCAAGCCGCTGCCGTTCCCGCCGGAGCCGCTGGCCTGGACCGGCATCGCGCTCACCAAGTGGTCCCTGGCCCGGGCGGACGCGCACGGCGGGCGGCGCAACCTGTGGCTGCGGACGATGGACCGGCTGGGGCTGGGCTTCGACAGCTGAGGGGGCACGCCGGCCGGTGAGCCGGTTCACCCGGAAGTGTCGGCAGAACCCGCGTAATGCCCACCGGGGGACCTCCCTCTCTCCTGCGGGACGCGACCGGCGTCCGCGCGAGAGAGGGAGGTCTTCGACGATGACTGGGTCCAAGGCGGCGGTGGAGTGGCTGGCATCCGTCGCACCCGATCCCGAGGCCTGCCGCTGGGCGTGGGAGCGCAACCCGCACGGGGTGGCGCTGCTGCCGGCCGGCAAGGCCTGGGACGTCCTGATCCTGCCCGCCGCGCTCGGCTACCCCACGCTCGACGTGCTCACCCGGGTGCTCGACCGGCCGGGGCCGGTCCTGGCCGACTTCGGCGACGCCCGGACGGGTTTCTTCGTGCCGCCGGGCACCGCGTCACGCTGGCTGGGCACCGGCATCCGCACGGCGGGGCAGGGCACCTGGATCGTCGTGCCCCATCCCGGCCGCTCGGCCGCCGGCGGTATCCGCTGGCTGGTCCCCCCGGACGGCTCGGGCACCCTCACCGACCCGGCACTGCTGGAACTGGCCCTGCACGAGGCGGCGGCCGGACCGGCGACGGAGGAGGACCGCTGGTGAGGCACGGGGCACGGCTGGTGAGGCACGGGGCACGGCTGTCGAGGCACCGTCTGCCCGCCGGGTGAGGCACGCTCTCCCCGCCCCCGCGGGGTCACGGTCTGCGGCGCAGGAGCAGCGCGAAGCCCGTCAGCAGCACCGCACCGAGGCACCAGCCGGCCACGACGTCCAGCGGCCAGTGGTAGCCCCGCCGGACGAGGCCCAGGCCGACGCCCACGTTGACGACGACACACCCCGCCACCAGGACGCGGCGAGCGAGCACGGCGCGCAGCCAGGGCAGCAGGAGCAGGGTCGCGCAGCCGTAGGCGACGGTGGCCGTGGCCGTGTGGCCGGAGGGGTAGTAGCCGGTGCCGGGCGGCATGACCGGTGTGCCCGGGCGGTCGGTCAGCTCCTTCACCGGGACGACCAGGGCGGGCACCAGCGCCATCAGCAGGGCGGCCGCGGCCGGCGGCAGCCACCAGTGGACCGTACCGGTGGCACGGGCCCGCCAGGCGACGCAGAGCAGCACGGCACCGAGGACCGGCACCGCGACGGGGACGTTGCCGAGGTCGGCGAGGAGTTCCGCACCGCGGTCGGGGTGGAGCAGGGCCCGGCTGACACGCTCGTCGAGGCCCAGCAGCGGGCCGTCGGCGGTGACCTGCCAGGTGATCAGGGCGAAGAGCGCGGCCGGGAGACCGAGCAGGATCACCGGCGCGGAGCGCCTTCCCGTGGGGGCGTCGCGGCCTTGCTTGCCGGAGATCGACATGGCGGACAGCTTGGCACGGCGACGGGGCAGGGCCGGCGGCGCCCGGGGTGACCGAGAGCGCCGCCTCGCCGGTGTGGCGGGGCGGCGCAGGAGGGGGAGCCGGCCGCCCCGGAACAGGGGGGGGTGGTTCCGAGGCGGCCGTGCGGACCGGAACGTCGCACGCCCCGGGGGGTTTGGGGCGGCGACCGTCCGATCGGTGAGGAGATTCCAGAGCTCAGGCTCCGGTTGTGTGCGCGAGGGCACGACCAGGTCGAAGCTGGGGAGGCCCCGGCCTGATGCCACCCACAGTCCCCTGTGGGCGGGGTGTATCTCTCATCTGCGTAGAACGTACGACAGGGGATGCGCGTGCGACAGGGTGAAAGGGCTCCTGCCATCCACCTCGCACACGTTCTTCACACGCTCTGCGGCTGTGGCACTCAGATGCGCGTGAAGGCCTGCTCGATGATGTCGAGGCCCTCGTTCAGCAGGTCCTCGCCGATGACCAGCGGCGGCAGGAAGCGCAGCACGTTGCCGTAGGTGCCACAGGTCAGGACCAGCAGGCCCTCGGCGTGGCAGGCCTTGGCGAGCGCCGCCGTCGCCTCCGGGTTCGGCTCCTTGGTGGCACGGTCCTTGACCAGCTCGATGGCGATCATCGCGCCGCGGCCGCGGACGTCGCCGATGATGTCGAACTTCTCCTGCATCGCGGTCAGGCGGGCCTTCATCACGGCCTCGATCGCCTTCGCCTTCGCGTTGAGGTCGAGCTCCTTCATCGTCTCGATCGCGCCGAGCGCGCCCGCGCAGGCCACCGGGTTGCCGCCGTAGGTGCCGCCCAGGCCGCCCGCGTGCGCCGCGTCCATGATCTCGGCGCGGCCGGTCACGGCGGCCAGCGGCAGACCGCCCGCGATGCCCTTGGCGGTGGTGATCAGGTCCGGGACGATGCCCTCGTCCTCGCACGCGAACCACTGGCCCGTACGGCAGAAGCCGGACTGGATCTCGTCGGCGACGAACACGATGCCGTGGTCGGAGGCGAACTGGCGGATCGCGGGCAGGAAGCCCTTGGCCGGTTCGATGAAACCGCCCTCGCCCAGCACCGGCTCGATGATGATGGCGGCGATGTTCTCGGCGCCGACCTGCTTGGACATCTGGTCGATGGCCTGCGCGGCGGCCTCCGGACCGGCGTTGTCCGCACCCGTCGGCCAGCGGTAGCCGTACGCCACCGGCACCCGGTACACCTCGGGCGCGAACGGCCCGAAGCCGTGCTTGTACGGCATGTTCTTCGCCGTCAGCGCCATGGTGAGGTTGGTCCGGCCGTGGTAGCCGTGGTCGAAGACGACGACGGCCTGGCGCTTGGTGTAGGCGCGGGCGATCTTGACGGCGTTCTCGACGGCCTCGGCGCCCGAGTTGAACAGCGCCGACTTCTTGGCGTGGTCGCCCGGGGTCAGCTCGGCCAGCGCCTCGGCGACGGCGACGTAGCCCTCGTACGGCGTGACCATGAAGCAGGTGTGGGTGAAGTCGGCCAGCTGCGCGGTGGCCTTGCGGACGACGGCCTCGGCGGAGGCGCCGACGGACGTCACGGCGATGCCGGAGCCGAAGTCGATGAGCCGGTTGCCGTCGACGTCCTCGATGATGCCGCCGCCCGCGCGCGCCGTGAACACGGGCAGCACGGAGCCCACGCCCTGCGCGACCGCTGCGGTACGGCGGGCCTGAAGCTCCTGCGACTTCGGGCCGGGGATGGCGGTGACGACGCGGCGCTCCTGCGGCAGTGCGGTCATGCGGGGCTCCTGGGGGTGTGCGGTGCGGTTCCTTGCCTTGTCTCTTTCTCGCAGGCTAGGACCGGTGCCGGGGAGTGGGCATGCTCCATGTGGGCGCTGTCGGCGCTGCCGGTTGTCCGCGGTGGACATAGCAGCGCACGGGCCGGTTGCTCCCGGACCGGCCGCGTAAGCGGTGAACTCGCCCTGCCCGGGCGCTAGATTGGCTCGGCGATGGTGGACGGAACGGCTGGTCAGGGGGCAGCGGAGATGGACAGCGACGGGACGCGGGACGCACGCGGGACGCATGCGGATCCTGTGCCGCAGGCACGCTCCGCCTTTCCCCCGAGGCCCTCGGTGGCGCCACCGGTGCCCCCGCTGCCTCCGGGGGCCCCGCCCTCGCCGGACGGCTCCGCGTTCCTGGCCTGGCTGCGTGCGCCCCGCCCGGAGACCCTGCCGGGCATCTGGCGGTTCGCACACCGGCCGCGGCCGGAGGAGGAACCTGAGGTTGTGCCGGCGCGGCAACTGGTGAGCGGTGCGGTGATCGCAGCTCTCAGTGGCTGGCTGCTCTGCTCTTTGCTCTATAACGGCTATCTGGGCAGTTTCTGGCTGTGGCCGTGGTTTGTGCTGGCTCCGGACTCGTGGATCCTTGGCCGGGGCGGCCATGTGGGGGGCGTGGCTTCTTATGTCTACGAGGGTCTTTTCTTCGCCATCATCTTCGTGATCTTCGGGAGGATCGGCCGCTGGCCGGAGCTGTGGCGCCGCTACGGCCCGCCCGCCTGGCGTGGCTCCGCCCCCGGCGACCAGCCGCCGCCCGCCCCCGGCCAGGACCCCGCCGAGTGGCCGCAACTGCGCGCCGCCGGTGCCCCGGAGGCCGCCGACCGACTGGCCGCCGAGGCCCGGGCCGGGCTGATGCGGGACGTCGACTACGCCCGGATCACCCGCGCCTGGCAGGGCGTGCGCAGCGGCCGGCACAGTCTGGCCACTTTCACACATGCGGTGCTCAGCGAGGGTGCCGCCGCCTGTCCGCACCCGTCCGGCGCCCGCGACCTGGCCGCCAGGCACGCCCGACACGACCTGATGACTGGGCAGGTGCGGCTCGGCACCACGGCCGACGACACCCGCAACCCCTATGCCTACCGGGGCGCAGGCCTCGGCCTTGGTCCCGAGCTGCTCGGCACCTCCCTGCTCGCCGTCGGGCCGGCCGGGTCCGGCAAGACCGGGACCGTCGTCCGGCCGCTCGCCGAGTCGCTGTGTCTGCACGCGCTGGCCGGACGGGCCGCGGTCGTCGTGGTCGGCGCGGCGGGCGCGGGACTCGGCCCGGCCGACGCCTACGACGTCGTCGTACGGATCGGAAATCCGGACTCCGCGTACGACCTGGACCTGTACGGCGGCACCACCGACCCCGACGAGGCGGCCGCCGTGCTAGCCGAGGCCCTGGTCGGTGACCTCGCCGACCCGCATCCGGGCAGCGACAGCCGCCGTTCCACCACCGTCCTCGCCCAGCTGCTCGGGCCGTTCCGCGCGGTTCACGGGCGTTTCCCCTCCGTACCGGAGCTGCGGCAGTTGCTGGACGGGGCGCCCGGGCCGCTGGCCGCGTTGCGCCAAGCGCTCCAGGCCGCAGGACAGGAGTCGCTGCTGCGCGAACTCGACGCGCGGGAACGCCAGCTCGGCCGGCCCGGTGATGTGAGCGGGGTCCTCGCGGACCGGGTCGCACTGCTCGACAGGCCCGCCTTCGCCGGCTTCTTCGACACATCCGGCACCTCGCGGCCGTTCTCACTCAAGGCCCTCGACCACCCGGTGCGGGTGCGCATCGACCTGCCCGAGCGCGGGCACGCCGACGCCTCGCGGATGCTGGCACGGCTGGTGCTGGCCCAGTTCACCGCCAGCGTGGCGGTGCGCGAGGACCGCTCGCTGTTCGCCTGCCTGGTGCTGGACGACGCCACCGGGGTCGTCACGCCCGAGTCCGTGCGCGGGGTCCAGCGGCTGCGGTCCGCCAACGCCGGCGTCGTGATGACCCTGCGCACGCTGGACGACGTTCCGCGTCCGCTGCGCGGGCCGCTGCTCGGAGCCACCGGGTGCCGGATGGCGCTGTCCGGGCTCACACCGTGGGACGGGCAGGACTTCGCCGAGGTGTGGGGGAAGGAGTGGACCGAGGCGCGGGACGTCACCGACCGGCAGATCATCGCCGAGACCCCGGCCGGGAAGGCCGTGCACATGCTGCGCCGGGTGATCACCGGCAAGGCACCGACGGCCCGGGCGGTGACCGTACGCCAGGTCGAACGCGAGCGCTGGTCCGCCTCCGAGCTGGCGCATTCCGTGCCGCCCGGGCACGCCGTGCTGTCGCTGACCACCGTCCAGGGCGAACACGCGCCGCCGCTGCTGGTGGACCTGCGGGGCTGAGGCTGCGACCGGAGCGGGCGACCGTACAGTGAGGCAGAATCGGCACGGGACGTTCATACGTCCCGGCCAAAAGATCACAACGATCACACAGCCCTGACGCAGACCTGAAGGCCTCATGCCCCCGACGCTCGCCTCGCTCGTCCACCACTCCGCGCTCAAACTGACCGTGCGCGCGGGCGAGGACCGCCTCGATGTGCCGGTCCGCTGGGCGCACGTCAGCGAGCTCGCCGACCCCGTGCCCTACATGGAGGGCGGGGAGCTGCTGCTGATCACCGCGCTCAAGCTGGACGCGGAGGACCCGCAGGCCATGCGCCGGTACGTCCGGCGGCTGGTGGGAGCCGGGGTGGTCGGGCTCGGCTTCGCCGTGGGCGTGAACTACGACGAGATCCCCGAGGCCCTCGTCGACGCGGCCCGGGAGGAGGGCCTGCCGCTGCTGGAGGTGCCGCGCCGCACCCCGTTCCTGGCCATCAGCAAGGCCGTCTCCGCCGCGATCGCCGCCGACCAGTACAAGGCGGTCACGGCGGGCTTCGCCGCCCAGCGCGAGCTGACCCGGCAGGCGCTCACCGACGGGCCGGAGGGCCTGCTCGCCGCGCTCGCCGCGCAGGTCGACGGGTGGGCGGCGCTGTACGACGCCTCGGGCGCCGTCGTCGCCACGGCACCGGAGTGGGCCGGGCGCAGGGCCGCGCGGCTCACGGCCGACGTACAGCGGCTGCGGCAGGGGCCCGCGCCCGCCTCCTCGGTGGTGGGCGGCCCCGACACCGAGGACCGGGTCGAGCTGCACTCTCTGGGCACCGGCCGGCGCCCCCGCGCGGCCCTCGCCGTGGGCACCGCCGCGGCCCTCGGCACCGCCGAGCGGTACGCCGTCCACTCGGCCATCGCCCTGCTGACCCTCACCACCGAGCGCTCCCGCTCCCTCCAGGCCGCCGAGCAGCGGGTGGGCGCGGCGGTGCTGCGCATGCTGCTCGCCGGGGAGCCGGACCACGCCCGCGCGGTCGCCGGCGACCTGTACGGCGGACTGCTGGACGCGCCGTTCCGGGTGATCGTCGCCGAGTCGGTGGCGGCTTCGGCGGCCCGGGCCCAGGTCGACGCCCCCGCGCGGGTGCCCGCGACGGCACCGTCGGCCGCCGCGCTGGCCGCCGCCGACTCGGGCGGCGACCCGCTGGGGGCCCTCGCCGACGCGGTGGAGTCCGCGGCCGCCCGGGCCGGCGAGGCCGTGCTCGTGGTGCCGGAGGGCGAGCGGCTGGTGGTGCTCGGCACGGACGGGGGAGCGGCCGTCGCGGCCTGCGGCGACTACGCGGCGGCCCTGGAGGCGGCCCGCACCGCGGCCCGCACCGGCACGGCGGCCGAACGGGCCGCGGGCGAGGACGAGATCGTGGCCGGCCTGTCGGCCCCGGCCGGCCCCATCGCCGCGGCCGCCGCCTACAAGCAGGCCGAACAGGCCCTGTCCGTGGCCCGGCGGCGCGGCAGGGTGCTCGTGGAGCACGAGCAGATGGCGTCCGGGTCGGTGCTGCCACTGCTCGCCGACGACGCGGTGCGGGCGTTCGCCGACGGGTTGCTGCGGGCGCTGTACGAGCACGACGCGACGGGGCGCGGCGATCTGGTGGCCTCGCTGCGGGCCTGGCTGTCACGGCACGGGCAGTGGGACGCGGCCGCGGCGGATCTCGGGGTGCACCGGCACACGCTGCGCTACCGCATGCGGCGGGTCGAGGAGATCCTCGGGCGGTCGCTGGACGACCCGGACGTCCGGATGGAGCTGTGGCTGGCGCTGAAGGCGACCTCCACCGAGTAGGCGTACGCCGAAGCGGAGTGCCTGCGTCCCCCTCCACTCCACCCCGGCCAAACGCCCGCCGGCCGCCGCCGCCCTACCGTGGACCCTGCACATCAGGCAATCCACTCCAACGCGGAAGGGCCGGGAACTCACCTATGACTTCCACCCACGCCTTCTGGCTCGCCGGCCGCCAGGTCACCGGCGAGGACAGCTTCGACGTCACCTCCCCGTGGGACGGCCGGGTCGTCGGCCAGGTCAGCGTCCCGACCGACGCGCAGGTCGAGGAGGCCGTGGCCGCCGCGTACGCCGTACGGGACGAGTTCGCCGCCACCCCCGCCCACGTGCGCGCCGCCGCCCTCGACCACGTCAGCAAGCGGCTCGCCGAGCGCACCGAGGAGATCGCCCGGCTGATCTCCGCCGAGAACGGCAAGCCGGTCAAGTGGGCCCGCGGCGAGGTCGGGCGGGCCGTGTCCGTGTTCCGGTTCGCCGCCGAGGAGGCCCGCCGCTTCAACGGCGGCGAGGCCCAGCGGCTCGACACCGACCTCGGCGGACAGGGCCGGCTCGCCCTCACGCGCCGCTTCCCCAAGGGCGTCGTGCTCGGCATCGCGCCGTTCAACTTCCCGCTCAACCTGTGCGCCCACAAGGTCGCCCCGGCCATCGCCGCCGGCGCGCCGATCATCCTCAAGCCCGCCCCGGCGACCCCGCTGTCCGGCCTGCTCATCGGCGAACTGCTCGCCGAGACGGAGCTCCCGGCCGGTTCCTGGAGCATCCTGCCGGTGCCGAACGACCGTATGCCCGCCCTGGTGCAGGACGAGCGCCTGCCGGTCATCTCCTTCACCGGCTCCGAGAAGGTCGGCTACGCGATCATGGACTCGGTGCCGCGCAAGCACTGCACCCTGGAGCTCGGCGGCAACGGCGCGGCGGTCGTGCTGGCCGACTGGGCGAGCGAGGAGGACCTGGACTGGGCGGCGAACCGCATCGCCACCTTCTCCAACTACCAGGGCGGCCAGTCCTGCATCTCCGTGCAGCGCGTGATCGCCGACGCCTCCGTGTACGACCGGCTGCTGCCGCGCATCGTCGCCGCCGTCGAGGCCCAGGTCACCGGCGACCCGTCCGACGACGCCACCGACGTCGGCCCGCTGATCAGCGAGGACGCCGCCCAGCGCGTCGAGGCGTGGGTGAGCGAGGCCGTCGGGGCCGGGGCCACCCTGCTCACCGGGGGCAAGCGCGAGGGTGCCTCCTACGCGCCGACCGTGCTGACCGACGTACCGGCCGGCGTGACGCTGTCCTGCGAGGAGGTCTTCGGGCCCGTCCTGACGGTGCAGAAGGTGGACGGCGAGGCCGAGGCCTTCGCCGCCGTCAACGACTCCAAGTACGGCCTGCAGGCGGGCGTGTTCACCCACGACCTGCAGACCGCCTTCCGTGCCCACCGCGCCCTGGAGGTCGGCGGAGTGATCATCGGCGACGTGCCGTCCTACCGCGCCGACCAGATGCCGTACGGCGGTGCCAAGCAGTCCGGTGTGGGCCGTGAGGGCGTCCGGTTCGCGATGGAGGACTACACCTACGAGCGCGTGATGGTCCTGACCGGACTCGCCCTGTAGGACCGCGGACGCGTCCCCGGAAGCTTCTAGCTCATGGGAACCGTTTTCATATAGGCTGGGGGAAGAGGCCCGGCACCGCTGCCTTCCGGTGCCGGGCCCCTTCTGTGTGCCGGCCTCGTCCGGACCCTCAACCGGAGAAGCCGACGCGCGCGAGCCGCACCGGGCCGCGCAGCTTCAGGTGCACGTCGTGCACGCCCTCGGCGGCGACGGGCGCGCCGAGCGAGGTGTAGTCGTACGGGCCCGAGGACGCCCCCGCACGAAGGGTCAGCACGGCCAGCGCCGGACCGCCGTCCAGGGACAGCTCCAGCACGCCCTCACCCGCCACCTCGGCGGTCACCCCGGTGACGCCCGCCCCGAAGTCGCAGGCCCGGAAGACCAGTTCCCCCGTCGCGCCGGGCGCGGGCGTCACCGCGTCGCCCGCCGTCTTCGTCCGGTCGACGAGCTCCGTGCCGCTCTGCTCGTCGAAGTCGGCCGCCTCCAGGCCGCGTTCGGCGACCTGGCGGGGCGCCCCCGGCTCGCCGTCGAGCGTGACGGTCGTCCGCAGGCGGATGTCCTCGCTGGAGGCGCCGGCCAGCAGGTCGTACGGTCCCGGCTCCACGCGCCACCGGCCCTGCGCCACGTCCCAGAACGCGAAGGACGACAAGGGGACCTCGAAGGACAGCTCCGCCTTCTCGCCGGGGGCGAGCGTGACCCGGCGGTGGGCCACCAGCTCGCGCCGCGGGCGGGGGACCGACGGGTTCACGGCCCGCGTGTACAGCTGGGCGACCTCGTCGGCGGTGCGCTCGCCGGTGTTGGTGACCGAGAAGGAGACCCGCACCGACCCGGCCTCCACGTGCGCCGCCAGGTCGCCGTAGGCGAAGGACGCGTACGACAGGCCGTGCCCGAAGGGGAACAGTGGGGTGCCATCGAAGTACAGGTACGTCTGGCGGCTGCCGATCACGTCGTAGTCGAGCAGGTCGGGCAGGTCGCCGTCGTCGGCGTACCAGGTCTGCGGCAGACGGCCCGCGGGGGAGACGTCACCGGCCAGCACACGGGCCAGGGCGGTGCCGGCGGCCTGGCCGCCGTGCGCGGTCCACAGCAGCGCCGGGAGCGGCGCCGCCTCGACCGCGTAGGGGTAGGCGGAGACAAGCGTCAGCACGGTGTCCGGGTTCGCCGCCCGGGCGGCGCGCAGCAGCCGCTCCTGGTGGCCGGGCAGCCGCAGGGTCGTCCGGTCCTGCGTCTCCCGGCCGTTGATGTGCGGGTCGTTGCCCGCGACCACCACGACCACGTCGGCCCGCGCGGCGGCCCGGGTGACGGCGTCCTCGCCGCGCTCGACGACGACCACCTCGAAGACCTCGGCATCCTCCGCGTCCGCCGGGGCAACCTTCACGCCGTCGGCGGCGACCGTGACGTGCCGATCCGTTCCCAGGTGCCTGAGGAGGTGGCCGTCCCCGTGCGGTTCGAGACGGAAGGTCTCCTGGACGAACCAGCCGCCGGGCTGGTCGGCGGAGGCACGCAGGTAGCCGTCCTCGGCGACCGAGAGGTAGCGGCCGTCGGGCGCGCGCAGGGTCAGGACGTCCTCGCCCCAGTCCACGAGCGCGAGTTCGGTGCCGACGGGGTCGGTGGTCAGCGCAGGCAGGTCGGTGCGGCCCGTGAGCAGGGCCGGGTCGAGGGCGCCCTCGGCGCCGGGTGCCTCGGTGCCGGTGCCGTCCGCGGGCGGGACGTGCAGGAACGTACCGGCGGCGGTTTTCAGCCGGATCCGGTCCACGCCCTCCGCGAACTCCACCCGCTCGGCGCCGAACCGCTCGTACAGGCCCTCCAGCGGGGTGGAGCGGTGCAGCAGCGTGCCGCTGTACCAGTCGAGTTTGCACTCGTCGGCCAGCAGTCCCACCACGGCGATCCGGGTGCCGGGGGCGAGGGGGAGCAGCCCGTCGTTCTTGAGCAGCACGATCGCCTGCTCGGCGGCCTCCCGCGCCAGCGCGCGGTGCTCCGGCGTGTCGAACGCCCCGGCCTCGTCGTGGCCGTCGAACTCGCCGAGCCGGAAGCGCACCGAGAGCTGGCGGCGCACCGCCGTGTCGATGTCGGCCTCGGTCAGCAGGCCCTGCTCCAGGGCGCCGCGCACCCGGGCGATGATCTGCGAACTGTCCGTGCCGTGGTCGGTGAAGCTGTCGACACCGGCGAGGAGCGAGGCGGCGACGGCCTCCTCGTGGGTGTCGTAGTAGTGCTCGGAGTCGACCAGGTTGGAGGGCGCGCCGGCGTCCGAGCAGACCAGCAGGTCCTCGTCGGTCCAGGTGCGCAGGTGCTCGCGCAGGTACGGGGAGACGTGGTTGGGGCGGCCGTTGACCAGGTTGTACGCCGGCATCACCCCGGCCACCGCGCCCGCCTCGACCGTCTCGCGGAAGGCCCGCAGGTCGTACTCGTGCAGCACCCGCGGGCGGACCGAGCTCGACGTCGTCGACCGGTCGGTCTCGTTGTTGTGCGCCAGCCAGTGCTTCAGGACCGGCGCCGTGCGCCAGTACACCGGGTGGCCGCCGCGCAGTCCGTGGGTGTAGGCGGTGGCGATCGCCGAGGTCAGCTTCGGGTCCTCGGAGTAGCCCTCCTCGTTGCGGCCCCACAGCGGGTGGCGCAGCAGGTTCACCACCGGCGCCCAGATGTTGAGGCCGACCCGCTCGTCGCGCGCCCGCAGGGCGCGGACCTCCTGCGACACCGCCTCGCCGACCCGCCGTACGAGCTCCGGGTTCCAGGTGGCACCGAGCCCGACGGCCTGCGGGAACACCGTCGCCGGGCCCATCCACGCCACGCCGTGCAGCGCCTCCTGCCCGGTGCGGAAGGCCGCGATGCCGAGCCGTTCGACGGTGGGCGTGAACTGGTGCAGGAACCCGGTCTTCTCGTCGAGCGTCAACCGCGCGAGGAGATCGTCGATGCGCTTCGCGATCGGCAACTGCGGATCGCGGAACGGCGGCACGGGCGGCGTGGGTGCGGTCACGTGGGGTTCCCCTTGAGACGGAGCGGTGCGGCGCTTTCGAAGCGCTTCGATGCTCATTCGACGGGCGGTCGGTGTCAAGACTCCCCGGCGTTACAACTCCGTTCTCTCACCGGCAGATCAAGTGACACAGGAGTCGGAACGCGATCGCGCACACCCCGCAGGAAACTTGGAAGCGACCCTTGTGCACCCCTGGGTGTTCACTTAACCTCGCAGCAACATCGAAGCGCTTCGACTGCGAGGCCCGCCGCCGGGCGGCGTGTGGACCTCGGTGATGTGCCGGAAGAACCTCAGCTCAGCCAGATCCACTCGAGACACCGCAGCCGACGGCTCCTCCGCCGGGTGTCCTGGTGCGCCATGAAGGGTTGACGCAATGACGCCGAACGCCGCCTCCGCCTCCTCCGGACCGAGCCGGAGAAGTTTCCTCGCCTCCACGGCGGTCGCCACCGCAGCGGTGGCCGGGGGGATGCCGCTGCTCGCCGCCTGCGGCGGTTCGGACGGCGGCTCGCGTGACGGTACGACGTCGGGCAAGGACGCGCAGAAGATCCTGCCGACGTTCGTGGCCAGCGGCATCGTGAAGCCGGACATCCCGTCCAAGAACGGCTCCGCGATGGGCTTCACCGGCAAGCTCGACATCGCCACCCTCAAGACGTCGGTGCCGAAGAAGCTCGGCAAGGGCGGCAAGGTGACCATCATGGCGCCGTTCTGGGGCTCGCCGCCGAAGCAGAACAACCCCTACTACACGGCGATGAACGACCTGATCGGCGTCGACGTCCAGTGGCGCAACCAGGACGGCAACACCTACGACCAGAAGGTCGGCGCGGTGCTCGCCTCCAGCGACGTCCCGGACGTGGTCGTCGTTCCCAGCTGGAACATGATGGGCAAGATACCCAGCGCCATCATCAGCAAGTTCGCCGACCTGGGCCCGTACCTGTCCGGGGACAAGGTCAAGGAGTATCCCAACCTCGCGGCGATCCCCAGCGACGCCTGGCGGCGCTCCATATTCGGCGGCAAGCTCATGGGTCTGCCGATGCCCGCCGGGTACGTCCCGAACATCGTGCCTCTCTACCGCAAGGACATCTTCGACAAGGAGGGCTACGAGATCCCGCGGTCCGCCGACGAGTTCATGGCCCTGTGCAAGGAGATCACCAACCCCAGGGCCAAGCGGTGGGCATGCGGTGACATGAAGTGGACCGCGTTCATGAACTTCGGCGTGCTCGGGGGCGGTGAGAAGCCGCTCTGGTGGAACCTGGTCGACGGCAAGCTGATCAACCGCATCGAGACCCCGGAGTACCTGGAAGCCATCGAGTGGACGCGCAAGCTGTTCGCCGCCGGAGTCGTCCACCCCAACTTCAAGCTGGGCAAGAGCCAGATCGGGGACCCGGCCCCCAAGTTCGCCGCCGGCGAGTTTCTGATCTGGAACAACGACATCTCCAACTGGTACGTGCAGCAGGCCTCCTTGATGGCCCAGAACCCCGACGTCAAGGTCTGGGGCATGGACATCTGGGGCCACGACGGCGGTGACCCGACGCTGTACGCCACGATGCCGGCGAACATCTTCGCCTTCGTCAACAAGAAGGCCTCCGAGTCCGTCATCCGCGACGTCCTGGCGGTCGCCAACGTCACCGCGGCGCCGTACGGCACCAAGGAGTGGATGATGACCAACTACGGTGTCGAGGGCACCCACTACACGCTCAAGGACGGCGCCCCCGTCAAGAACGACAAGGGCAACAACGAGGTCAACAACACTTACGTCTTTGTGGCGAGCCCCGCCGCGACCATCGCACACCCCGACCTCCCGGAGTACACCAGGGCCCAGGTCGAATGGCAGCAGCGGATGGGCGCCTTCACCAAGAAGTCGTCGTTCTGGGGCCTGCAGATCACCGAGCCCTCCCGCTACACCAACCTCGCCAACGACTTCGAGCAGCTCGAGGACGACATCATCCGCGGGCACAAGAAGATCAGCGACATGCAGCAGGCCATCTCCGACTGGAAGAGCAAGGGGGGCGACAAGCTGCGCGACTGGTACAAGAAGCTTCTCGACGAGAACGGCTCGGCGGCGAGCTGACCAGGCTCTGAGGCAAGGAGAACAGCCGTGTCCCACAGCACGGTGCCTCGCAGCGGTACTGAGGCCGACATGCCCGAGAAGACTCCGGTGGTGTCCTGTGATGCCACCGGTCCCCGGCAGCAGCCACCCACGGGAAAGCTGAGCCTGAGGCACAGGTTCCGGCGCGACCGCGTCCTGATCCTCATGACACTGCCGGCCGTCCTGCTGGTGCTGGTTTTCAACTACCTGCCCATCCTCGGCAACGTCGTCGCCTTCCAGGACTACGACCCCTACATCAGCGACAACGGCGTCGTCTCCATCCTGAACAGCCCCTTCGTGGGCCTGGAGAACTTCCAGCGGATCTTCGAGGACTCGGCCTTCTGGAACGCCGTCGAGAACACGCTGGTGCTGTTCTTCGTCCAGCTCGTGCTGTTCTTCCCGATCCCGATCCTGCTCGCGCTGCTCATCAACAGCGTGGTCCGGCCCCGGGTGCGGGCCGTCGCGCAGGCGGTTCTCTACCTGCCGCACTTCTTCTCGTGGGTGCTGGTCATCGCCGTCTTCCAGCAGATGTTCGGCGGCGCCGGCATGCTCTCCCAGCTGCTCAGGCAGAACGGCTACGACGGCCTCGACATCATGACCAACCCGGACACCTTCCCCTTCCTCATCACCGCGCAGAGCGTGTGGAAGGACGCCGGGTGGGGGATCATCGTCTTCCTCGCCGCCCTGGCGTCGGTCAGCCCGGACCTGTACGAGGCCGCCGCGATGGACGGCGCCGGACGCTGGCGCCGCATGTGGCACGTCACGCTTCCCGCCCTGCGCCCGGTGATCGCCCTGCTCCTCGTGCTGCGCGTCGGCGACGCCCTGACCGTCGGGTTCGAGCAGATCCTGCTGCAACGCGACGGCGTCGGACCGGGCGCGGGGGAGGTCCTCGACACCTTCGTGTGGTGGAACGGTGTGCGCAACCAGGACTTCAGCTACGCGGCCGCCGCCGGTCTGATCAAGGGCGTGGTCAGCATCGGCCTGGTCCTCGCCGCGAACAAGGTGGCCCATCTCATGGGCGAGCAGGGGGTGTACAAGAAATGACGTCCGTGATGTGGGAGCCGCGCCAGGACACCGGACCGGCTCCGCAGCGAAAGGCCCCCCGCTGGTGGCAGGCCCCGCCCCGCCCGGCGTGGGAGGAGAAGCCCTCCAAAGCCGGTCTCGCGGGCAAGGGCATCGCCCTGTCGTTCGCCTGCCTGGCCGTCCTCTTCCCGCTGTGGATCGTGGTCGTCACGAGCCTGTCCTCGCGGAAGACCATCGACAAGGCGGGCGGCCTGGTGCTGGTGCCCGACGGCATCACCTTCATCGCCTACAAGGAACTGCTCAGTGGTGGCCAGGTCACCCGCGCCACGATCATCAGTGTCCTCGTCACCCTGGTCGGCACGCTGTTCTCGATGACGGTGTCCGTCCTGTGCGCCTACGGCCTGTCCCGCAGCGGGTCCCTCGGCCACCGCTGGATCCTGATGACGCTGCTGGCGACCATGTTCTTCAGCGCCGGCCTCATCCCCACGTACCTGCTGGTGCAGTCCCTCGGCCTGACGGACACCTATCTCGCGCTGATCCTGCCGAGCGCGGTGAGCGTCTTCAACATCCTGGTGCTGCGCGGCTTCTTCATGGGGGTCTCGCAGGAACTGGTCGACAGCGCGCGCATCGACGGGGCCGGGGACCTGCGCATCCTCTGGCAGATCGTCATGCCGCTGTCGCGCGCGGTGCTCGCCGTGATCACGCTGTTCTACGCCGTCGGCTACTGGAGTGCCTGGTTCAACGCGTCGATCTACCTGAACGACCAGGACATGATGCCGTTGCAGAACGTCATGATCCAGCTGGTGCAGAAGCAGGAAGCGCCGGTCGGCCTGGGCCAGGCCATCAAGACCGGTCAGTTGTCGGGGCTGGCCGTTCAGATGGCGGTCATGGTGCTGGCCCTGCTGCCGGTGGCCGTCCTGTCGCCCTTCGTGCAGAAGCACTTCAAGAAGGGCATGCTCACGGGCGCCGTCAAGGGCTGAACGCCCTCTCGCCGCAGGGCCGTCTGCCGTCGCTTCTCTGCGGGTCCGTCGTGGCTTGTCGCGCAGTTCCCCGCGCCCCCAGGTGTGTCTCCCCCTTGTGAAGAACGAGGTATGTCATGCACGCGTCCCGCCTCAGCAGAAGAGCCGTCCTCGCCGGCACCGCGGCCGCCGCCGCCCTCACCACCGTCCCCCTTCGGCCCGGGCCCGCCCAGGCCGCCGAAGGCACCGCACCAGCCGCCGCCTACCGCTGGCGCAACGCCGTCATGGGCGGTACCGGCTTCATCACCGGCGTGCTCTTCCACCCCTGCGTCCGCGGCCTCGCCTACGCCCGCACCGACATCGGCGGCGCCTACCGCTGGGAGGACCGCCTCGGCCGCTGGACCCCGCTGACCGACCACCTCGGCTGGGACGACTGGAACCTGCTCGGCGTCGAGGCGATGGCCGTCGACCCCGCCCACCCGGACCGGCTGTACCTCGCCCTCGGCACCTACACCCAGGCCTGGGCGGGCAACGGCGCCGTGCTGCGGTCGGAGGACCGCGGTGCCACCTGGCTGCGCACCGACCTCACGGTGAAGCTCGGCGCCAACGAGGACGGGCGCGGCTGCGGCGAGCGGCTGCTCGTCGACCCGCGGGACAGCGACACCCTGTGGCTGGGCACCCGGCACGACGGGCTGCTCAGGTCGACCGACCGCGGCGCCACCTGGAAGCCGGCCGACTTCCCCGCCACCCCCAGCGCCACCGGTCAGGGCATCACCCTGCTCGTCGCCGCCGGGCGGGCCGTCTACGCGGGCTGGGGCGACTCCGACGGCAGCACGGCGAACCTCTACCGGACCACCGACGGCACCACCTGGGAGCCCGTCCCGGGCCGGCCCGCCGGTGCCGCCGCCAAGGTGCCGATCCGGGCCGCGTACGACCGGCACGCCCGCGAGCTGTACGTGACCTACGCCGACGCCCCCGGGCCGAACGGCCAGTCGAACGGCAGTGTGCACAAGCTCTGCACCGCGAACGGCACGTGGACCGAGGTCACCCCCGTGAAGCCGGGCGGCACCACGCCCGACGGGTCCGCCGACACCTTCGGCTACGGCGGCGTCGCCGTCGACGCCCGCCGCCCCGGCACGGTCGTCGTCTCCACCAACAACCGCTGGTCCGCGATCGACACCCTCTTCCGCTCCACCGACGGCGGCCGCACCTGGACCTCCCTGAAGGACACCGCCGTCCTCGACGTCTCGGAGACCCCGTACCTCACATGGGGCCAGGACGAGCCCAAGTTCGGCTGGTGGATCCAGGCGCTCGCGCTCGACCCGTACGACCCCCGGCACCTCGTGTACGGCACCGGCGCTACCCTCTACGGCACCCGGGACCTGAAGCACTGGGCCCCACAGATCCGCGGCCTGGAGGAGGCGTCCGTGCGCCATCTCATCTCGCCCCCCGCCGGACAGGCCCACCTGATCAGCGGCTCGGGGGACGTCGGGGTGATGTACCACGAGAAGCTCACCGCCTCCCCGTCCCGCGGCATGGCCACCAACCCGGTGTTCGGGACGGCCACGGGCCTGGCGCAGGCCGCGCTGAAGCCGTCGTACGTCGTGCGCACCGGCTGGGGCGACCACGGCAACGGCGCCCACTCGGACGACGGGGGCCGGACCTGGACGCCCTTCACGACCCAGCCCGCCCTCGCCAAGGACGCGCCCGGGCCGGTCGCCGTGAGCGCCGACGGCAGCGTGCTGCTGTGGTCCTTCGTGCACTGGGACGGCACCCGGTACGCGGCCCACCGCTCGGCGGACAACGGCACCACGTGGTCCGAGGTCGCCTCCTTCCCCAAAGGTGCCGCCCCGGTCGCGGACCCCGTCGACCCGGCCCGCTTCTACGCGTTCGACACCACGACCGGCACGCTGTTCGCCAGCACCGACGGCGGCCTGACCTTCACCGCGCGGGCCACCGGGCTGAGCTCGGGCGACAGCGAGTTCCAACTGAGGGCCGCCCCGGGCCGTACCGGCGACCTGTGGCTCAGCCTCAAGGGCAACGGGCTGTACCGCTCCACCGACGGCGGCGCGACCTTCACCAGGGTCGGCAGCTGCCGGGCCGCGCACACCCTGGGCTTCGGCAAGGCCGCCAAGGGCGCTTCCTACCCGGCGCTCTACCTGGTCGGCGCCATCGAGGGCTTCAACGCCGTCTACCGCTCCGACGACGAGGCGAAGACCTGGACGCGGATCAACGACGACCGCCACCAGTGGGGCTGGACCGGCGCGGCCATCACCGGCGACCCGCGCGTGTACGGCCGGGTCTACCTCGCCACCAACGGACGCGGCATCCAGTACGGGGAGCCTGCCTGATGCCCGGCCTGCGCGACGCCACCCGCGGCCGCATCCTCTACGGCGGCGACTACAACCCCGAGCAGTGGCCCGAGGAGGTCTGGCACGAGGACGTCCGGCTGATGAGGGACGCCGGCGTCACCTCCGTCACCCTCGGCGTCTTCTCCTGGTCGAAGCTGGAACCCGAGCCGGGCGCGAGGGAGTTCGGCTGGCTGGACACGGTGATGGACCTGATGCACGCCCACGGCATCGGCGTCGTCCTGGCCACCCCGACCTCCGCACCGCCCCCGTGGATGGGCCGGCTGCACCCCGACACCCTGCCCGTCACCGAGGACGGCCGCACCGAGTGGTGGGGCGGCCGGCAGCACTTCTCGCACTCCAGCGCCACCTACCGCCGCTACGCCGCCGCCATCACCGAGGACCTGGCCGCCCGCTACGCCGGCCACCCGGCCCTGACGATGTGGCACATCAACAACGAGTACTGCACCTTCGACTACGGCGACCAGGCCGCGGCGGCCTTCCGCCGCTGGCTGCGCGAGAAGTACGGCACCCTCGACGCCCTCAACACCGCCTGGGGAACCGCCTTCTGGAGCCAGGGCTACGACACCTGGGACGGCATCCTGCCGCCCCGCCTGCCGCACTACCTGCGCAACCCCACCCAGGTCCTGGACTTCCGGCGCTTCACCTCCGACATGCTCCTGGAGTGCTACGCCGCCGAACGGGACATCGTCCGCCGCCACACCCCGCACATCCCGGTCACCACCAACTTCATGCCGCTGTGGATCGGGCAGGACGCCTGGCGCTGGGCCGAGGAGGAGGACGTCGTCTCCGTCGACCTGTACCCCGACCCCCGTGACCCCCTCGGAGCCCAGCAGGGCGCTCTGGTGCAGGACCTGACCCGCTCCCAGGCACGCGGCCCCTGGATGCTCATGGAACAGGCGGCCGGGCCCGTCAACTGGCGGGGCGTGAACCACCCCAAGCCGCGCGGCCTCAACCGCCTGTGGTCGCTGCAGGCCGTGGCCAGGGGGGCCGACGCGATCTGCTACTTCCAGTGGCGGCAGTCCCGGCAGGGCGCCGAGAAGTTCCACTCGGGCATGGTCAGCCACGCCGGGGAGCAGGGGCGTACGTACCAGGAGGTCAAGCAGCTCGGCGCGGACCTGGCGAGGATCTCGCACGCGGTGACGGGCCGGCACGTGCGGGCCGAGGTCGCCGTCCTGCACGACTGGCACGCCTGGTGGGCCGGCGCCCAGGACGGCAGGCCCTCCACCCGGGTGGACTACCCGGAGGTGCTGCGCGCCTGGCACCGCGCCCTGTGGCAGGCGCACCTCACCACCGACCTCGCCCACCCCGAGCACGACCTGTCCGGGTACCGGCTGGTCGTCGTCCCGCAGCTGTACGCGCTGACCGACGCGGCGATCGACAACCTCCTGGCGTACGTCCGGGGCGGCGGCACCCTCGTCTCCGGCTTCCTCACCGGCGTCGCCGACGAGGACGACCGGGTGCGGCCCGGCGGCATGGACGCCCGGCTGCGGGAACTGTTCGGCCTGCGCACGCTGCACGAGTGGTGGCCGCTGGACGCGGGGGAGACGGTGGCCTGCGACGGCTTTCGCGGAACCCTGTGGTCCGAGGAGATCGAGGCCGCCGAGGGCACCGAGACGGTCCCGTACAAGGGCGGGGAGCTGGACGGGCTGCCCGCCGTGCTGCGCCGGGACCGCGCCTGGTACCTCTCCACGCTCCCCGAGCCGGAGGCCCTGCGCGACCTGCTCGGGCGGATCGCCCGGGACGCGGGCGTCCGCCCGGTGCTGGCCGGCCTGCCGGAGCCGGTCGAGGCGGTCCGCCGCGGTGACCTGCTGTTCCTGCTCAACCACGGCCGCGAACCGGTGACCGTCGACGTCCCCGGCACCCACCGGGACCTGCTGACGGAGACGACCGTCACCGACCGGGTCACCCTCGGCCGCTACGGAGTGGCGGTGCTGCGGCCATGACCGAAGGACCCACGCACGGCACCTGGGAGCCGGCCCCGGCCGCCCGCTGGGAGGACGCCTTCCTCAGCGGCAACGGCCGGCACGGCACCCTCGTGTTCGGCGACCCGCACCACGACCAGGTGATCGTCACCCACCACACCCTCGTCCGGCCCAACGGCAGCGACACCCGCCCCCCGCGGCTCGCCGCCGGCCTGCCCGCCCTCCAGGACCGCCTCCTGGCGGGCGACCTCACCGCCGCCGAGGGCTTCACCGACGGACGCCCGCTCCAGTGGGTGCAGCCCTTCCACCCGGCCTTCCGGATCCGGCTGGAGCGGGCCGAGGACGCCGTACGCGGCTACCGGCGCTCCGTGGACTTCACGACGGGCGTCGTCCGGGCGGCGTGCACCGGGTGGACCAGCCGCGTCTTCGTCTCCCGCGCCGACGACGTGATCGTCCAGCACGTCACCGGCCCCGGCCTCAGCGTCGACATCGCGCTGGACCACCGCCTCCCCGGCGCCCCCGCCGGGCTCGGTATCGGCCACGGCGCCGTCCTCACCCCCGACGGCGCCCTGCTCAGCCTGCGCGCCCGCTACCCGGACAGCGACCGGGCGTTCACCGGCGTCACCCAGGTCACCGTCACGGGCGGCACCACGGCCCTGGTGCCGCCGGGCGTCCGCATCGAGGGCGCCGAGGCCGTCCTGCTCCTCACGCGTGTGTGGCGGCACACCGGCGAACTGGACACGATCGCCGAGGGCCGCGCCCTGCGCGAGCTGCCCCCCGTGTTCGACGAGCTCCTCGACCGCCACCTCGCCCTGCACCGCACCGCCTACCAGCGCGTCACCCTCGACCTCGCCGCCGACCCCGCCGAACGCGCCCTGCCCGGCTCGCAGTTGCTCAAGCGCACGCGCAGCGCAGCCCTGCTGGAACGTCTCTTCGCCGCCGGCCGCTACCACCTGCTCTCCGCGAGCGGCCTCAACCCGCCCCGCCTGACCGGTCTGTGGACCGGCGACTGGGACACGGCCTGGTCGGGCGCCTTCACCAACGACGCCAACGTCAACCTCCAGACCGCCTCCGCCGCGGCCGCCGCCCTCCCGGAGGTGACCGGGGCCCTGGCCGCGCTGATCCACCGCCAGCTGCCCGACTGGCGGGACAACGCCCGCGCCGTCTTCGGCACCCGGGGGGCCGTCGCCCCCGCGCACACCGACGGCGAGTCCGGGCACTCCTACCACTTCGACCGCGAGTACCCGCTCCACCTGTGGACCGCCGGCGCCGACTGGCTGCTCAAGCCGCTCGTCGACCACGACGAGACCTACGGCACCCGCGACCCGCGCACCGCCGCGGCCCTCGCCGAAGTCGCCCTCTTCTACGAGGACTTCCTCACCCGCACCGACAGCGACGGCCACCTGGTCGTCGTCCCCTCCTACTCGCCCGAGAACCGGCCCGCCAACGCGAGCTGGGGCGCCCTCAACGCGGCCATGGACCTCTCGGCGGCCCGCCACGCCCTGCGCACCGCGGCCGACTACCACCCGGGCACCCCCGAGGCCGACCGCTGGCGGGCCCTGGCCGACCGGCTCCCCCCGCACCGCATCAACGAGGACGGCGCCCTCGCCGAGTGGGCCTGGCCCGGCCTGGAGGACTCCTACGACCACCGCCACCTCAGTCACCTGTACGGCGTCTGGCCGCTGGACGAGATCACCCCCTACGACACCCCCGCCCTGGCGGCGGCCGCCCACCGCGCCCTGGCACTGCGCGGCGCCGAGAACGACTCCGCGCACGGCCACCTGCACCACGCCCTGATCGCGGCCCGCCTCAGGGACGGCGACCGGGTCGCCCACGCCCTCGGGCAGGTCCTCGACGGCGACTTCTTCCACGCCTCGCTGATGAGCGCGCACTACCCGAAGCGGGACGTCTACAACGCCGACGCGGCCCACACCCTGCCCGCCGTGCTGATCGAGATGCTGGTGCAGTCGACCCCCGACCGGCTGGTGCTGCTGCCCGCACTGCCGAAGGCGTACGCCGGCGGCGCCCTGCGGGGCGTCCGCACGCGCTTCGGGGCCGTACTCGACCTCACCTGGAGCCCGGACGGCGAGGCGCGCGCCGTCCTGCGCCCGAGCCGCACCTGCCGTATCGAACTCAGGACTTCCACCGGCGCCCAGCCCCTCCACCTGGTCGCCGGAGAAGACCACGTCCTGACGCTGAGGGCGTGGTAACTCCCCTCATTCCCCCCACCCATGGAAGGGACACCATGGCAACACGCACGCTGAGCAAGGTCACCAAAGCCCTGCTGGCCCCCGCCCTGGCGCTCGGCGCCACCGTCGGCCTCGCCTCCGCCCCCGCCTCCGCGGCCGTCTGGAACTCCTGCGACCAGTGGGCCAACACGTCCCTGAACGGCTACACGCTCTACAACAACATCTGGGGCTCCGGTGCCGGCAGCCAGTGCATCTGGGCCAACTCCGGCACCAACTGGGGCGTGTGGGCCAACCACCCCAACACCGGCGGCATCAAGTCCTACCCCGACTCCAAGAAGGTGATCAACAAGACGATCACCTCCCTCACCTCGCTCACCAGCAGCTACAACGTCACCGTCCCGTCGTCCGGCGCGTACAACACCTCGTACGACATCTGGGACACCGACTACGACTACGAGATCATGCTCTGGGTCAACAAGACCGGGCCCGTCGGCCCGCTCGGCACCTCCCAGGGCAACGTCACCCTCGGCGGCCACACCTGGACGGTCTACAAGGGCACCAACGGCGCCAACGAGGTCTTCTCGTTCATCCGCACGTCCAACTCCACCTCCGGCACGGTCAACATCCTGCCGATCCTGAAGTGGATCAAGGACACCAAGAGGTGGATGGGCAACGAGACCATCGGTGACGTGCAGTTCGGCTACGAGATCACCTCCTCCTCCGGCGGCCTGAACTTCACCACCAACAACCTCACCGTCAGCAGCAGCTGACACGGCACCCGGAAGGGGCCGGTCCGCGGACCGGCCCCTTGCGGCGCGCCTCACTCGGCGATCGGCAGCCGTGCCCCGTCCCGCAGGAACAGCGGGATGCGGTCCAGCGGGGCGTCGACCGTCACCGTCCGGCCGCCCTGGTACGTCTCACCCGTCCACGCGTCCGTCCAGGCCGCGCCCGCCGGCAGGTAGACCGTGCGGCGGATGGCGCCCGCGCTGAGCACCGGGGCCACCAGCAGGTCGGGGCCGAAGAGGTAGGCGTCGTCGACCGACCAGGCCGCCCCGTCGCCGGGGAACTCCAGGAACAGCGGCCGCATCACGGGCAGCCCCTCCTCGTGGGCCGCGCGCATCACGTCCAGCACGTAGGGCCTCAGGCGCTCGCGCAGCCGCAGATACCGCTCCATGATCGCCCCGGCCCGCTCCCCGTACGACCACACCTCGTTGGGGCCGCCCGTCATCTGCGGGCCCAGCGGCATGCCCGGCTCCCGGAAGCCGTGCAGGCGCATCAGCGGGGACAGCGCGCCGAACTGGAACCAGCGGACCATCACCTCGCGGTACGCCTCGTCGTCCGGGTCGCCGCCGTGGAAGCCGCCGATGTCGGTGTTCCACCACGGGATGCCCGACAGGGCCGTGTTCAGGCCGGCCGCGATCTGGCGGCGCAGGGTCGCGAAGTCGGTGCCGATGTCCCCGGACCACAGGGCGGCGCCGTAGCGCTGACTGCCCGCCCACGCCGAGCGGTTGAGGGTGATCACCTCCTCCTCGCCGGCCGCGCGCAGGCCTTCGTAGAACGTCCGGGCGTTCTCGGCGGGGTAGAGGTTGCCGACCTCCAGGCCCGGGCCCGCCCAGTAGCGCAGGTTCTCCTGGAAGCCCGGCTTCAGCTCCGGCTCGCAGGCGTCCAGCCAGAACGCGGTGATGCCGTACGGGTCGAGGTAGTTCTCCTTGACCTTCGACCACACGAACTGACGGGCGTCCGGGTTGGTGGCGTCGTAGAACGCCACCTGGACCGTGGACGCCACCTCCTTGTCCGGCCAGTCGGCGTGGGCCATCGGGCCGTACTGGGTGCCGATGAAGTAGCCGCGCTGCTCCATCACCGGGTGGTTCTCGCTCAGCGGCGAGACCGACGGCCACACGCTCACCACCAGCTTGACGCCCATCTCGTCCAGCTCGCGCACCATCGCCGCCGGGTCCGGCCACTCCTTCGGGTCGAACTTCCACTCGCCCAGGTGCGTCCAGTGGAAGAAGTCGCAGACGATCGCGGACAGGGGCAGGCCCCGCCGCTTGTACTCCCGGGCCACCGCGAGGAGTTCGTCCTGGGTGCGGTAGCGCAGCTTGCACTGCCAGAAGCCCGCCGCCCACTCCGGCAGCATCGGCGTGCGCCCGGTCACCGCGCTGTAGCGGCGCTGGGCGTCGGCCGGCGCGCCGGCGGTGATCCAGTAGTCGATCTGGCGGGCCGAGTCCGCCACCCACCGGGTGCCGTTGTGGGCGAGCTCGACCCGGCCGATCGCCGGGTTGTTCCACAGCAGGGTGTAGCCCCGGCTGGAGGTGAGCACCGGTATGCCGACCTCGGCGTTGCGCTGCACCAGGTCCAGCACCAGGCCCTTCTGGTCGAGCCGGCCGTGCTGGTGCTGGCCGAGGCCGTACAGCTTCTCGTCGTCATAGGCGGCGAAGCGCTGCTCGAGGCGGTGGTGGCCGTTGCCGACGGCGGTGTAGAGGCGCGGCCCCGGCCACCAGAAGTGGGCGCGCTCCTCGGCGAGCAGCTCGCCGCCGTCGGCGGTGCGCAGGAACCGGACGAGGCCCTCCGCGTCCACCTCGACGGTGAGGGCGCCGACGGTCAGCCGGCCCCGCCCCTCCTCGATCTTCACCGTGGCCGGCACCGCGGGCGGCTCGTCGAGCAGTGCTCCGGGCAGGCCCGTCAGGACCGGACCGCCGAGCCGGGCCCGGACCCGGACCGCGTCCGGGCCCCACGGCTCGATCCGCAGCGTCTCCTGGCGGCCGCTCCACTCCAGCGCGCCGTCCCGCTCGCGGAACGTGCCGACGGTGGGGGAGGACTGGGCGAGGCTGACCTTGGGCTGGACTTCGGCAGGCTGGTTCACGTGGCGTGCTCCTGGAGGAGTGCAGACAGGGGGGTGCCCTGGCGGGCCCGGGCGGTGCGCGACGGCCGGTGACGTACGGGTCGGGGGAGTGCCGGTGACCTGAGCAGGCGGCCCTACGGCCGGACGGGCGCCGGTCCCGTGCTCGCCCGGACGGTCAGCTCGGGCGCGAGCAGCACGACCTCGTCCTTGCCGCGCCCCTCGAACTTGGCGACCAGGTGGTCCACGGCGTGCCGGCCCATCTCCTGGGCCGGGATGGCGACGGAGGTCAGCCGCACCGAGGCCTGCACGGCGACCTGGTCGGGGCAGATCGCGACCACCGACACGTCCTCCGGAACGGCCCGCCCCTGCTGCCGCAGCAGGGCGAGCAGCGGCTCGACCGCCGACTCGTTCTGCACGACGAACCCCGTGGTGTCCGGGCGTTCGTCGAGGATCCGGGCGAGGGTGACGGCCATCGCGTCGTACCCGCCCTCGCACGGCCGGTGCAGCAGCCGGACGCCCAGCTCCTTCGCGCGGGACCTGAGCCCGTCCAGGGTGCGCTCGGCGAAGCCGGTGTGCCGCTCGTAGACCGCCGGTGCCTCGCCGATGACGGCGACATCGCGGTGCCCGAGCGCCGCAAGGTGCTCCACGCACAGCGCGCCGGTCGCCTTGAAGTCGAGGTCGACGCAGGTCAGGCCGGTGGTGTCGGCGGGCAGCCCGATCAGCACCGAGGGCTGGTCGGTCGCGCGCAGCAACGGCAGCCGCTCGTCGTCGAGTTCGACGTCCATCAGGATCATCCCGTCGGCGAGCCCGCTGCCGGTGACCCGGCGCACCGCGTCCGGGCCCTCCTCACCGGTGAGCAGCAGCACGTCGTAGCCGTGCGTGCGGGCCGTGGTGGCCACCGCGATGGCGATCTCCATCATCACCGGCACGTACATGTCGGTGCGCAGCGGAACCATCAGCGCGATGATGTTCGACTTGCTGCTGGCCAGGGCGCGGGCCCCGGCGTTCGGGTGGTACCCGAGCTCGCGGATGCTCTGTTCGACCCGCTGCCGGGTGGTCGCGGAGATGGACCGCTTGCCGCTGAGGACATAGCTCACCGTGCTCGCCGAGACTCCGGCGTGCTGGGCGACCTCGGCGAGGGTGACCATCCAGCTCTCCAAGCTTTGTGAAGCGCTTCGACAGTGCGCGTTGCTGAATACAGTGGGTGAGGGTGGTTCGACAGTAGCTCCAGCAGGGGTGGGTGTCCATAGGCTGTCGAAGCGCTTCGATGCCGATCCCGTCCACGCCGACCGGGAGGGCCGACGGGACGACGCTACCTGCGGCAAGCCCTTACCGGAGGCCCGCGACCGCAGGTGCGCCGCCGCCGCCATCGGCTGAACGGACGCGCGAGGACTGGTGGGAGCGTCCGGTTTCGGGTACCAACGATCCAGTAGCACTGGTCGGTAACGAACGGTCCCAGACATCCCACTATGCGGCGAGGTGACCCTCATGTCCGCCCCCAGCACCCCCTCCTCCCGTCCGGCCGTCACGGAACGCGAGGCCCGCCAGGTCGCCGAGGCCGCCCGGGAACAGGAGTGGCGCAAGCCCAGCTTCGCCAAGGAACTGTTCCTCGGGCGCTTCCGGCTCGACCTCATCCACCCCCACCCGCTCCCGACCGAGGAGGCCGCCCAGCGCGGCGAGGAGTTCCTCGCCAAGCTCCGCGACTTCTGCGAGACCAAGGTCGACGGCGCCCTCATCGAGCGCGAGGCGCGCATCCCCGACGAGGTGATCGACGGGCTGAAGGAGCTCGGCGCCTTCGGCATGAAGATCGACACCAAGTACGGCGGCCTGGGCCTGACGCAGGTGTACTACAACAAGGCGCTCACCCTGGCCGGCTCCGTCAGCCCCGCGATCGGCGTGCTGCTCTCCGCCCACCAGTCGATCGGGGTGCCGCAGCCGCTGAAGCTGTTCGGCACGCCGGAGCAGAAGGAGCGGTTCCTGCCGCGCTGCGCCCGCACCGACATCAGCGCCTTCCTGCTGACCGAGCCGGACGTCGGCTCCGACCCGGCCCGCCTCGCCATGACCGCCGTACCGGACGGGGACGAGTACGTCCTCGACGGAGTGAAACTGTGGACCACCAACGGCGTGGTCGCCGACCTGCTGGTCGTCATGGCCCGGGTGCCCAGGAGCGAGGGCCACCGCGGCGGCATCACCGCCTTCGTGGTGGAGACCAACTCGCCCGGCGTCACCGTGGAGAACCGCAACGCCTTCATGGGCCTGCGCGGCATCGAGAACGGCGTCACCCGCTTCCACCAGGTCCGCGTCCCCGCCGCCAACCGCGTCGGCGAGGAGGGGCAGGGCCTGAAGATCGCCCTGACCACCCTCAACACCGGACGGCTCTCCCTGCCCGCGTCCTGCGTGGCGGCGGGCAAGTGGTGCCTGAAGATCGCCCGGGAGTGGTCGGCGGCCCGCGAGCAGTGGGGCAAGCCGATCGCGCACCACGAGGCGGTCGGGTCGAAGATCTCCTTCATCGCGGCGACCACCTTCGCCCTGGAGGCCGTGTCCGACCTGTCCGCGCAGATGGCCGACGAGGACCGCAACGACATCCGCATCGAGGGCGCCCTCGCCAAGCTGTACGCCTCCGAGATGGGCTGGAAGATCGCCGACGAGCTGGTCCAGATCCGCGGCGGCCGCGGCTTCGAGACCGCCGAGTCGCTGCGGGCCCGCGGCGAGCGGGGCGTCCCGGCCGAGCAGGTCCTGCGCGACCTGCGCATCAACCGCATCTTCGAAGGCTCCACCGAGATCATGCACCTGCTGATCGCGCGCGAGGCGGTCGACGCCCACCTGTCGGTCGCGGGCGACCTCATCGACCCCGACAAGTCCCTCTCGGACAAGGCGAGGGCGGGCGCGAACGCCGGTGTCTTCTACGCCAAGTGGCTCCCGAAGCTGGTCGCGGGCCCCGGGCAGCTCCCCGGCACCTTCGGTGAGTTCAAGCACGAGGTGGACCTCTCCGGCCACCTGCGCTACGTCGAACGCACCGCCCGCAAGCTCGCCCGCTCCACCTTCTACGCCATGTCCCGCTGGCAGGGCCGGATGGAGAGCAAGCAGGGCTTCCTCGGCCGGATCGTGGACATCGGCGCCGAACTGTTCGCGATGAGCGCCGCCTGCGTACGTGCCGAACTGCTGCGCAGCCGGGGCGAGAACGGCCGCGAGGCCTACCAACTCGCCGACGTCTTCTGCCGCCAGGCCCGCATCCGCGTCGAGGAGCTCTTCGGCCGGCTGTGGAGCAACACCGACGACCTCGACCGCACCGTCGTCAAGGGCGTGCTGTCCGGCACCTACGCCTGGCTGGAACAGGGCGTCATCGACCCGTCGGGCGACGGCCCGTGGATCGCCGACGCCACCCCCGGCCCGTCCCAGCGGGAGAACGTCCACCGGCCGATCCGGTGACCTGCCCCACACCGGGCGCGCGCCCATGCGGCGCGCGCCCCCGGGAGGGGGGACGCGCTGTCCCGGCAGCGACCCGCGGTGAGGACAATGGGGGAATGAGCGACTCTCCAGCCCCCCTCGCCGACCCGCACCTGGTGTACGACCCGGTGGCGGGCGACGGCCCCAAGGACGTCGTGATCCTCGGCTCCACCGGGTCGATCGGCACCCAGGCCATCGACCTGGTGCTGCGCAACCCCGAGCGGTTCCGGGTCACCGGCCTGTCCGCCAACGGCGGCCGCGTCCCGCTGCTCGCCGAGCAGGCCCGCCGGCTGCGGGTGCGCACGGTCGCGGTCGCCCGTGAGGACGTCGTCCCCGACCTGCGCGAGGCGCTCGCCGCGCAGTACGGCACGGGGGAGCCGCTCCCCGAGATCCTGGCCGGGCCGGACGCGGCCACACAGCTCGCCTCCCGCGACTGCCACACGGTCCTGAACGGCATCACCGGCTCCATCGGCCTCGCCCCGACCCTGGCCGCCCTGGAGGCGGGCCGCACCCTCGCGCTCGCCAACAAGGAGTCGCTCATCGTGGGCGGCCCGCTGGTCAAGGCCCTCGCCAAGCCCGGCCAGATCATCCCCGTGGACTCCGAGCACGCCGCCCTCTTCCAGGCGCTGGCCGCCGGCACCCGGGCCGACGTCCGCAAACTGGTCGTCACCGCCTCGGGCGGCCCCTTCCGCGGCCGTACGAAGGAGGAACTGGCGCACGTCACCGTCGAGGACGCCCTCGCCCACCCCACCTGGGCCATGGGCCCGGTCATCACGATCAACTCCGCGACCCTCGTCAACAAGGGCCTGGAGGTCATCGAGGCGCACCTGCTGTACGACATTCCCTTCGACCGCATTGAGGTGGTCGTGCATCCCCAGTCGTATGTGCACTCGATGGTTGAGTTCACGGATGGATCGACACTGGCCCAGGCGACCCCGCCCGACATGCGCGGGCCCATCGCCATCGGCCTCGGCTGGCCCGACCGCGTCCCCGACGCGGCCCCGAGCTTCGACTGGAGCAAGGCCTCGACCTGGGAGTTCTTCCCGCTCGACAACGAGGCGTTCCCGTCGGTGAACCTCGCCCGGCACGTCGGCGAGCTCGGCGGCACCGCCCCGGCGGTGTTCAACGCGGCCAACGAGGAGTGCGTGGAGGCGTTCCGGCAGGGCACCCTCCCCTTCAACGGCATCATGGAGACCGTCACTCGCATCGTCGAGGAACACGAGGACCACGGCACCGCGGGCACGGGAACCTCGCTCACCGTGCCGGACGTCCTCGAAGCGGAGACCTGGGCGCGGACCCGGGCCCGGGAACTGGCGGCACAGACGGCGGAGGCCCGTGCATGACGACCCTGATGTTCATCCTCGGCATAGTCGTCTTCGCGGTCGGCCTGCTCATCTCGATCGCCTGGCACGAGCTGGGCCACCTGTCCACCGCCAAGATGTTCGGCATCCGCGTGCCGCAGTACATGGTCGGCTTCGGCCCGACCATCTGGTCCCGCCACAAGGGCGAGACCGAGTACGGCATCAAGGCGATCCCCTTCGGCGGCTACATCCGCATGATCGGCATGTTCCCGCCCGGCCCCGACGGCCGCCTGGAGAAGCGCTCCACCTCCCCGTGGCGCGGCATGATCGAGGACGCCCGCTCGGCCGCCTTCGAGGAACTGCAGCCCGGCGACGAGAACCGCCTGTTCTACACGCGCGCGCCCTGGAAGCGCGTGATCGTGATGTTCGCGGGCCCGTTCATGAACCTCGTCCTGGCGGTGGCGCTGTTCCTCGCCGTCCTGATGGGCTTCGGCATCACCCAGCAGACCACCACCGTCGCCTCCGTCTCCAAGTGCGTCATCGCCCAGAGCGAGAACCGCGACGACTGCAAGGCCTCCGACCCGGCCAGCCCCGCCGCCGCGGCGGGCCTCAAGGCCGGCGACACGATCGTCTCCTTCGACGGCGTGCGGACCGACAGCTGGAACCAGCTCTCCGACCTCATCCGCGCCAACCCCGGCAAGGAGGTGCCGATCGTCGTCGACCGCAAGGGCCAGGAGGTGACCCTGCACGCGAAGATCGCCACCAACCAGGTCGCCAAGAAGGACTCCGGCGGGCAGATCGTCGAGGGCCAGTACGTCCAGGCCGGCTTCCTCGGCTTCAGCGCCGCCACCGGTGTGGTCAAACAGGACTTCGGCGAGTCCCTGACCTGGATGGGCGACCGGATCGGGGAGGCCGTCGACTCCCTCGCCGCCCTCCCGGGCAAGATCCCCGCCCTGTGGGACGCGGTCTTCGGCGACGGCCCGCGCGAGCCGGACTCCCCGATGGGCGTGGTCGGCGCGGCCCGTGTCGGCGGCGAGATCGCCACGCTGGACATCCCCGCGACCCAGCAGCTGGCCATGTTCGTCATGCTCGTGGCCGGGTTCAACCTCTCGCTGTTCCTGTTCAACATGCTGCCGCTGCTGCCGCTGGACGGCGGCCACATCGCGGGCGCCCTGTGGGAGTCGCTGCGCCGCCACACGGCCAGGCTGCTGCGCCGCCCCGACCCGGGCCCCTTCGACGTGGCGAAACTGATGCCGGTCGCCTACGTGGTCGCCGGGATCTTCGTCTGCTTCACCCTGCTGGTGCTGGTGGCGGACGTCGTCAACCCGGTGCGCATCTCCTGACCGGTCCTTCAGGAGGCTTCCGCTGAACGAGCAGAACGACATGACGGGGTTCGTCCGCTCCGGAGCCCTGGGCGTGGCCTTCGCGGTGCTCGACGACGGCAGCGGCGACTGCGACCCGAACGACGAGGTCCTGGTCGCCGCGCCCAGCTGGAGGGACGCCGCACGACTGATACGCGCCCGGGGCTACCGGAACCTTCCGCGGCGGCCCGGCCGGCTCCGGCCGTCACCGGACGCCGTCGCCCTCGCGCTCGGCACCCCGGGGGTGGTGTACCGGCGCACGTGGGCGGCCGGGGAGGAATGGCGGTCTGTCGGGTCCGCCCCGTAGGGCGGACCTTCAGGGCGCCGTGTGCTTGCGTTCACGTCCGTGCCGTAATCTCAAGGGTCGGAGCCCGCTGCCTACGGGACCGGACTTGAACCACGACATGGGGTTGCACAGCAGATGACTGCGATTTCTCTCGGCATGCCGTCCGTTCCGACCAAGCTCGCCGAGCGCCGGAAGAGCCGGCAGATCCAGGTCGGATCCGTGGCGGTCGGCGGAGACGCCCCCGTCTCGGTGCAGTCGATGACGACGACCCGGACCTCCGACATCGGCGCCACCCTCCAGCAGATCGCCGAACTGACCGCCTCCGGCTGCCAGATCGTGCGCGTCGCCTGCCCCACGCAGGACGACGCCGACGCGCTGCCGGTCATCGCCAGGAAGTCGCAGATCCCGGTCATCGCCGACATCCACTTCCAGCCGAAGTACGTCTTCGCCGCCATCGAGGCCGGCTGCGCGGCGGTCCGCGTCAACCCCGGCAACATCAAGAAGTTCGACGACCAGGTCAAGGAGATCGCCAGGGCGGCCAAGGACCACGGCACCCCGATCCGCATCGGGGTGAACGCCGGCTCCCTCGACAAGCGCCTGCTCCAGAAGTACGGCAAGGCGACCCCCGAGGCGCTGGTGGAGAGCGCCCTGTGGGAGGCGTCGCTGTTCGAGGAGCACGACTTCCGCGACATCAAGATCTCCGTCAAGCACAACGACCCGGTCGTCATGATCGAGGCCTACCGGCAGCTCGCCGCGCAGTGCGACTACCCGCTGCACCTCGGCGTCACCGAGGCCGGCCCGGCCTTCCAGGGCACCATCAAGTCGGCCGTCGCCTTCGGCGCGCTGCTCTCCCAGGGCATCGGCGACACCATCCGCGTCTCGCTGTCCGCGCCGCCCGTCGAGGAGGTCAAGGTCGGCCTCCAGATCCTGCAGTCCCTCGGTCTGCGCCAGCGCGGCCTGGAGATCGTCTCCTGCCCGTCCTGCGGCCGCGCCCAGGTGGATGTGTACAAGCTCGCCGAGGAGGTCACCGCCGGCCTGACCGGCATGGACGTCCCGCTGCGCGTCGCCGTCATGGGCTGCGTCGTCAACGGCCCCGGCGAGGCCCGCGAGGCCGACCTCGGCGTCGCCTCCGGCAACGGCAAGGGACAGATCTTCGTCAAGGGCGAGGTCATCAAGACCGTCCCGGAGTCCAAGATCGTCGAAACCCTCATCGAGGAGGCCATGAAGCTGGCCGAGCAGATGGAGAAGGACGGCGTGCCCTCCGGCGAGCCCGAGGTGTCGGTCGCGGGCTGACCCCGCCCCACCGGCCACAGCCGCCGCAGCCGTCCTGCCGTGCCGCCCCGGGGGGCGGCACGGCACATGGCCGGCAGGTACAGTGCGGAGGATCAGCAGACCCCTTTGTGTGTGAGGCCCCGCACGTGTTGACGCAGACCACCTCCCGGGTCCTCGAACCGAGCGACCTGGACGCCGCTCTCGCCGTCCTCGACCGCGAACCGGTCGCGAACGCCTTCGTCACCTCCCGGGTACAGGTCGCCGGCCTCGACCCGTGGCGGCTCGGCGGCGAGATGTGGGGCTGGTACGAGGACGGCTCGCTCACGTCCCTGTGCTACGCCGGCGCCAACCTGGTCCCCATCTGCGCCACCCCGCGCGCGATCCGCGCCTTCGCCGACCGCGCCCGGCGCGCCGGGCGCCGCTGCTCCTCCATCGTCGGCCCCGCCGAGTCCACCGCCGAGTTGTGGCGCCTGCTCGAGCCCCACTGGGGCCCGGCCCGCGAGGTCCGCCGCCACCAGCCGCTCATGGTCACCGACCACATGCCCGAGGGCATCGACCCCGACCCCTACGTCCGCCGCGTCCGCAAGGACGAGATGGACACGATCATGCCGGCGTGCGTGGCGATGTTCACCGAGGAGGTCGGCGTCTCCCCGCTGGCCGGCGACGGGGGCCTGCTGTACCAGGCCCGGGTCGCCGAACTCGTCGGCTCCGGCCGCTCCTTCGCCCGCTTCGACGGCGAGGGCAAGGTCGTCTTCAAGGCCGAGATCGGCGCCGCGACGGACCGCGCCTGCCAGATCCAGGGCGTGTGGGTGGCCCCCGAGTACCGCGGCCGGGGCCTGGCGGCCCCGGGCATGGCGGCCGTCCTGCGGTACGCGCTCGCCGACGTCGCCCCCGTGGTGAGCCTGTACGTGAACGACTTCAACACGGCGGCGAGGCGGACGTACCAGCGCGTGGGGTTCCGGGAGGTCGGCGCCTTCATGAGCGTCCTTTTCTGACAGGGGCCGAAGGGGCGCGGACAACTGCGCCGGCGACCACAACCGGCCCGCACCCCGGCCGGCAACCGCGACCCCCCTGTAGGCTCCCCGCCATGGACGTCGTGATCGGCCCACTGGACCTCTCAGCCCACGTCGACGAGGCCCTGCAAGTCCAGGCGGTGGCCTTCGGTCTGGGCCCCGACGAAGTCGCCGTACGCCGCCAGATCGTCCTGCGCCACATGACGTACCCGGGTGCCAGGGCTCTCGGCGCGACCGCCGGCGGCGCACTCGTGGGTTTCGTGTACGGCATGCCCAACGACCGCACCCACTGGTGGTCCACGGTCGTGGAGCCCTACCTGCGCGCCCAGGGACACGAGGACTGGCTCGACGACTCCTTCGTCATCACCGAACTGCACGTCCACCCCGGCCACCAGAACCGTGGCATCGGCCGCTCCCTGATCACCACGATCACCGACAGCGCCACCGAACCCCGTTCGATCCTCTCCGCGATCGACACCGAGAGCCCGGCCCGCGCCCTGTACCGCTCCCTCGGCTACCGGGACCTCGCCCGCCAGGTCCTCTTCCCGAGCGCCGCCAAGCCGTACGCCGTGATGGGCGCCCCCCTGCCGCTGCGCCGCCGCTAACCGATTTCCGCCGTCCGCCGCCCCCCGGCTAACCTCCTGCCATTCACCCTTACGCAGCAGGAGCAGAACCATGGCGAACGCACCGGTCCAGCGCATGTCCCAGTTGATGGTGAAGACGTTGCGCGACGACCCGGCGGACGCCGAGGTCCTCAGCCACAAGCTGCTGGTGCGCGCCGGCTACGTCCGCCGTACCGCCGCCGGCGTGTGGACCTGGCTGCCGCTCGGCAGGAGGGTCCTCGCCAACGTGGAGCGCATCGTCCGCGAGGAGATGGACGCCATCGGCGGCCAGGAGGTGCTGCTCCCCGCCCTGCTGCCGCGCGAGCCGTACGAGGCGACCGGCCGCTGGAACGAGTACGGACAGGAACTGTTCCGCCTCAAGGACCGCAAGGGCGGCGACTACCTCCTCGGCCCCACCCACGAGGAGATCTTCACCCTGCTGGTGAAGGACCAGGCGTCCTCCTACAAGGACCTGCCGGTCATCCTCTACCAGATCCAGACCAAGTACCGGGACGAGGCCCGGCCCCGCGCGGGCATCCTGCGCGGCCGCGAGTTCCAGATGAAGGACTCCTACTCCTTCGACCTGGAGGACGAGGGCCTGGCCCGGTCCTACGCCCTGCACCGCGAGGCGTACCAGAAGATCTTCGCGCGCCTCGGCCTCGACTACCGGATCTGCGCCGCGACCGCCGGCGCGATGGGCGGCTCCAAGTCGGAGGAGTTCCTCGCCCCCGCCGAGGCCGGCGAGGACACCTTCGCGGACTGCCCGAACTGTGACTTCGCCGCCAACACCGAGGCGATCACGTACGAGCTGAAGCCGGTGGACGCCTCGCAGGTCCCCGCCGCCGAGGACATCCCGACCCCCGACACCCCGACCATCGAGACCCTCGCCGCCTCCCTCGGCGTCCCGGCCTCCGCCACGCTGAAGAACCTCCTCGTCAAGGTCGACGGCGAGATCGTCGCGGTCGGCGTCCCCGGCGACCGCGAGGTCGACCTGGACAAGGTCGAGGCGCACTTCGCCCCGGCCGTCGTCGAGATGGTCACCGAGGAGGACTTCGCGGCCCGCCCGGACCTGGTGCGCGGCTATGTCGGCCCGCAGGGCCTGGACAAGGTCCGCTACATCGCCGACCCGCGCGTCGCCCCGGGCACCGCGTGGATCACCGGCGCCAACAAGCCCGACACGCACGCGAAGAACGTCGTCGCGGGCCGTGACTTCGAGGTCGACGCGTACGTCGACGTCGTGGTGGTCCAGGAGGGCGACCCCTGCCCGAAGTGCGGCACGGGACTCAAGCTGGACCGGGCCATCGAGATCGGCCACATCTTCCAGCTGGGCCGCAAGTACACCGACGCGCTCAAGCTCGACGTCCTCGGCCAGAACGGCAAGCCGGTCCGCGTCACCATGGGCTCCTACGGCGTCGGCGTCTCCCGCGCCGTCGCAGCCCTGGCCGAGCAGAGCGCCGACGACAAGGGCCTGTGCTGGCCCAAGGAGGTCGCCCCGGCCGACGTCCACGTGGTCGCCGCCGGCAAGGCCCTGCAGACCGAACTCGCCCTCGACGTCTCCGAGAAGCTCGCCGCCGCCGGCGTCCGCGTCCTGGTCGACGACCGGGCCGGGGTCTCCCCGGGCGTGAAGTTCACCGACGCCGAGCTGATCGGCGTCCCGCAGATCCTGGTGGCGGGCCGCCGCGCCGGCGAGGGCGTGGTGGAACTGAAGGACCGCCGCACCGGCGAGCGCGAGGAGCTGACGGTCGAGGAGGCCATCGCCCGTCTCACGGCCTGACACACCCGTGCACGACGCGCGACGGCGCGCTGACCGCCGACCGCGTCCGTCGCCGGCCACCTGACCCGGAGCCGGCCGGCCTTGCGCCGGCCGATTTCCGGGTCGGACGGTTCACAGCCAGCCCGCGAACTCCAGCAGCAGTTCCGCGTCCCCCCGCCGCCCCACCCGCAGCGCCCGCACGCCCGACTCCACGGCCCGGAACAGCGTCCAGCCGCGCAGCCGTTCCTGGTCCACGTCCAGCGACTCGGCCAGCCGCTTGATCCGCCGCCGGGTCGTCGCGGCCCCGGACGGCTGGGCGATCAGGTCCTCCACCCGGTCGCGGACCAGCCGGGCCAGGTCGAAGGCGCACTCGCCCACCACCGGGTCGGGACCCACGGCCAGCCACGGCATCCGCTCCCCGGCAAGCACCTTGCTCTGCCGGAACGTGCCGTGCAGCAGCCGCTGCTCGGGCGGCGCCGCCAGCAGTTCCTCGCGGGCCGCGAGCGCCGCGTCCACCAGCGGGGCCACCTCCGGGTGGGTGCCGGCGGTGGCCCGCATCGCCTCGGCCTGCCGTCCGGTCCGCTCGGCCACGGTCTCGAAGGGGTGGCCGCCGGGTGGCTCGACCCACAGCCGGCGCAGCGTCCCCGCCGCCTCCAGCAGGGCCTTCGCCTCCGGCAGCGACCGCACCGACACATCCGGATGCAGCCGCTCCAGCAGCAGCACACCCTCGGTGACGAAGGGCTCCAGCAGCTGGACGGCGCCCCGGCCGCCCCAGTGCGCCAGCGCCGCCCGCTCGCTCTCCGGACGGGCCCGCCGCGGGGCCAGCTTCAGCACGGCCGGTGTCCCGTCCGGCATCCGCACCAGCACCACCAGACTGCTGCGCCCGCCGGGCACCTGCACCCGCTCGACGGTCAACTCGCGCAGCGCGACGGCCCGCTGCGCCAGCTCGGGCAGCTCGGCCAGCCAGGCGTCACCCTCCGGCGCCGTCTCACCGAGCGCCCTGACCAGACGCTGCGGCGGTTCGAAAGCCATGCGCGAGTCGTTCCCTTCCTGCCGTCCGCCTCCTGCTGCGCGCCCTACCGGGTCGGCGCCGCCGCTCCCGAGGGCGCGCCCGGCGCCCGCTCGGTGAGCCCAGGGAAGGCTACGCTTTGGCCGCGCCAGCGCACCGCCCGCACCGCCGCCTCCCGCAGCGCCTCCGCGGCCAGCGCACGCCGCGTGCCGCCGGCCGCGCGCACCAGGTCGGAGTACACCCCGGCCACCCGGTCCTCCAGCTCGGCGGCCAGCCGCACGGCCGCGGCCGCGTCCGGCACCGCGAACGGCAGCGCGTACGCGGCGGCCGCGGCGACCGGCTCGCCGCCCAGCTCCTCCACCTCGCGCGCCAGCACGTCCCGGCGCGCCCGGTGCGCGTCGTACGCCGCGCGTGCCTCCGTACGCCGCCGTGCGTCGATACGGCCTCCGACGACGCCGTAGCCGTACACCGCCGCGTGCTCGGCCGCCAGGGCCGCCTGAAGGGCCCTCAGCTCCTGGCCCTGCGCCTTGCTCACCGGTTCCCCTCCGTCAGCAGGTACGCGTGCGCCGCCCCGGCCGCCGCCACCGAGGCCAGCAGCCGCGCCACCTCACCGGGCACGTCCAGCAGCTCCCTGGAGCGCCGGTCGGCGAGGTCCCGCTCGGCGGCGGCCAGCGCGGTCAGGGCGTCCTTCTCGTTCCCCGGCACGATGATCGAGGGGGAAACGGCGGGCGAGGCGGAAACAGACGCCGAGGGCGACACCGAGGGCGAGGGCTCCGGGGACGCCGCGCCGGTCCCGCCGAACGCCGCCGCATGTGCCACGACCTGCTCACGCAGCGGCCGCAGCCGTCCCGCCAGCCCCGGATGGGCCGCGATCACCGCGTCGTACTGCTCCGCCATCCCCGCGCTGTCCCGCGCCGCACGCGCGCGTGCCCGGCCGGCGGCGGTGGGACGGCCGGTGCCGGTGCCGGAGTCCGCGGAGCCGGCGGAACAGCCCGCCAGGACGACAGCCGTCGACGTGACGGCGAGCAGGCTCCTTCTGCGCGGCCCCGGGCGGGTGCGCGACGGTGGGCTGAACGGCACGGCAGACGTCCTCGTGGGCTCGGAGCGGGCTGGTACGGAAGGAAAAGAGTGACCGGAAGGGGCTGGACACTCGTGATCACGGTACCCGGGGACCCGCCCGGGCCCGGTCAGCGCCACCGTCCGTGACCGGGCGGGGTCCCGGGGTGGGACCGTGGACGGCAACACTCCCCGCAACCCGATACCCTTTGACCAGACACGCGACCATCCCACAACAGCACACGCGGCCGAGGAGTCACCCGGATGAGCACCACCCAGAGCGAGAGGCTGCGAGAACTCCTGGAGCCCCTCGTCAGCTCCCAGGGCCTGGATCTCGAAGAGATCGCAGTGGACTCCGTCGGACGCAAGCGTGTGTTGCGCGTCGTCGTCGACTCGGACACGGGCGCCGACCTGGACCAGATCGCCGATGTGAGCCGCGCGCTCTCGGCGAAGCTCGACGAGACGGACGCGATGGGCGAGGGCGAGTACACCCTCGAGGTCGGCACCCCGGGCGCGGAGCGCCTCCTCACCCAGCACCGGCACTACGTGCGCGCCACCGGCCGGCTGGTGAAGTTCCAGCTGAACGAGGGCGGCGAGCTGGTCGCCAGGATCCTGAAGGTCGACGACGACGGCGTCGACCTCGAGGTGCCCGGGGTCAAGGGCCGCAAGGCCACGGCGCGCAGACTCGGCTTCGGCGACATCGCCAGGGCGCGTGTCCAGGTCGAGTTCAGCCGCAAGGACGACGAGAAGCCCTTCGCGTAGGGCCCTCACGAAGGAAGAGGAGGCGTAGCCGTGGACATCGACATGAGCGCCCTGCGGGGCTTGGTACGGGAGAAAGAGATCTCCTTCGACCTGCTGGTCGAGGCGATCGAGTCGGCCCTCCTCATCGCCTATCACCGCACCGAGGGAAGCCGCCGGCACGCGCGCGTGGAGCTCGACCGGCAGACCGGGCACGTGACCGTGTGGGCGAAGGAGGACCCCGAGGACCTGGAGGAGGGGCAGGAGCCCCGCGAGTTCGACGACACCCCCTCCGGCTTCGGCCGGATCGCCGCCACCACGGCCAAGCAGGTCATCCTCCAGCGTCTGCGCGACGCCGAGGACGACGCGACGCTCGGCGAGTACGCCGGCCGCGAGGGCGACATCGTCACCGGTGTGGTCCAGCAGGGCCGCGACCCGAAGAACGTGCTGGTCGACATCGGCAAGCTGGAGGCCATCCTGCCGGTGCAGGAGCAGGTGCCCGGCGAGCAGTACCAGCACGGCACGCGGCTCAGGTCGTACGTGGTGCGGGTGGCCAAGGGCGTGCGCGGACCGTCCGTGACTCTGTCCCGTACGCACCCCAATCTGGTGAAGAAGCTCTTCGCGCTGGAGGTGCCGGAGATCGCCGACGGGTCCGTGGAGATCGCCGCGATCGCCCGTGAGGCCGGTCACCGCACCAAGATCGCCGTACGGTCCACCCGCTCCGGCCTGAACGCCAAGGGCGCCTGCATCGGCCCCATGGGCGGCCGGGTGCGCAACGTGATGGCCGAGCTGAACGGTGAGAAGATCGACATCGTCGACTGGTCGGACGACCCGGCCGAGATGGTGGCGAACGCGCTGTCACCCGCACGGGTGTCGAAGGTGGAGATCGTGGACATGGCCACCCGGTCCGCCCGCGTGACCGTGCCGGACTACCAGCTGTCCCTCGCCATCGGCAAGGAGGGGCAGAACGCCCGCCTCGCCGCCCGTCTGACCGGCTGGCGGATCGACATCCGGCCGGACACCGAGCAGACCGGGGAATAGATCCAGGCCGTGGATCGCTGAGATCACGACAGGTTCCGCACGGCAGCTGTTCGAATCCTCCCCCACAGGGGTGAGGAGCGTACGGGGAGGTAGACTTAACTGTGTCTGGCCGGACGCGCGCCCGCGCCTGCCCTGAACGTACCTGTGTGGGGTGCCGGGAGCGAGCGGCCAAGACGGATCTGCTGCGCATCGTGGCGATCGAGGACGCATGCGTCCCTGATCCTCGCGGTACGCTGCCCGGCCGGGGTGCGTACGTACACCCCGCACTGGTCTGTCTCGACCAGGCGGTACGCCGCCGGGCGTTCACGAGGGCACTGCGCGCCCCGGGAGCGCTCGACACAAAGGCGTTGCGCCAGTACGTCGAGCGGACAACAGTTGCCGAGCAGGCAACAGGGTAAGGAAAGACATGCCGCACGGAACCCCGTGCGGTGTAGGTACCTCGCGAGTCGAAAGCAGGTCGAGATTGCGATGAGCACTCGATGAGTACGCGATGAGTACGCCCATGAACTAGCGACGGTCCGGAGTTCACCCCCGGACCTCAAAGGAGCGAAGTGGCTAAGGTCCGGGTCTACGAACTCGCCAAGGAGTTCGGTGTCGAGAGCAAGGTCGTCATGGCCAAGCTCCAGGAGCTCGGTGAATTCGTCCGTTCGGCGTCTTCGACGATCGAAGCGCCCGTAGTACGCAAGCTGACTGACGCCTTCCAGGGCGGCAGTGGCAACGGCAAGTCCGCTGCCAAGCCCGCGGCCCCCAAGAAGGCCGCCCCCCGTCCCGCGGCGCCGTCGCCGGCCTCCCCGGCGCAGGCCGCACGTCCGGCTGCCCCGAAGCCGCCGGCCGCACCCAAGCCCCCGGCGGCCCAGCAGCCGTCGGCCCCGTCGGCGCCGCGGGACGGGGGGCGGCCTGCTTGGGGGCCGCGGGCTTGGCAGCGG